>NZ_CP026952.1:3407929-3717741 GCF_003065605.1 Aeromicrobium chenweiae
CAGCGGCTCGCCCAGGACCTCCTCGACGAGCGACGCCTGGCCGAAGGCCATCAGCACCTTGCCGCTCGCGGTGGAGTGCAGCGGCAGACGGCCCGCGATGCGTGAGGGACGGGCCGACTGCGCGGCACCCGCGACCTTCTCGAGGTAGAGCACCTCGAGGCCGTCGAGCACCGCGAGGTGAACGGCCTCGCGGGTCTGGTGGTACAGGCTCTCCATGTAGGGCCGCACCGCGTCACGCAGCACGCGGAACCGCGGGACGCGGCTGCCCAGCTCGAAGGCCCGCATGCCGAGCCGGTACTCCAGCCCGATCCGCTCGAGCATCCCCCACTCCAGCAGCTCCTGGTTGAGCCGGTGCACGGTGGCCTTGGAGATGCCGGTGCGTGCGACGATCCCGGTCAGCGTGAGGCTGTCGTCGTCGAGCTCGAACGCCTCGAGGATCAGCCGGGCCTTGCCGAGGACGCTGTTGGCGCCACCCTCGCGGACGTCGTCGTCAGACATCGTGCTCGCCTGGCAGGAGCATCACGGTGCGCACGAGCACCTCGGCGAGCTTCCGCATCGCCGTCAGGTCGACGAGGTTCATGCCGCGGGTGAAGTCGATCTCGCGGCCGTCGGGCGTCGCCCCGACCTTGGGCATGCCCGTGCGGGCCGTGGGCACGCCGCGCATGCGCAGGATGTTGGCGTCGGTCGCACCGCTGTTGCCCATCGTCACCTGGTGCGGGTGCCCCGCGACGGTCTCGAACGCCGTGACGGCGGCCCGGACGACCGGAGAGGCGGGTGACGTGTGCGTCGCCGGGACCGCCGCTACCTGGCGCACCTGCAGCTCGACGCCCAGCTCTTCGGACAAGCGCCGCATCTCGTCGCGTACCTCGCGGACGACCCCGGCAGGCGTCTGCTGCGTCGTGAGCCGCAGGTCCAGTCGCAACCTGACCTGGGCGGGAGTCGACGCGGCGAGCCGGTCGAAGCCCCCGTGCACCGAGGACACGATGCCGTGGGGCTGCATCGTCCCGTGCTCGTGACGCGTGGCGTAGCCCGCGAGCCACTCCTCCAGCGCGATCGCGACCCGCCCCGCCGTAGCGACGGCGTTGCTGTAGGGCAGGCGGTGGCGGCTGCCCGCGTAGGTGTGGAGACCGGACACCAGGACGTCGACCCAGACCAGCCCGACCTCCTCGTGCAGCACGTGCCAGCCGGGCTTGGCGATGACGGCGTAGTCGGTCGTGAATCCCCGTTCCAGCAGAAGGGCCGCGCCGACGCCATGGCCGGTGTTGACGCGCTCGGGCTCCCCGACGCCCGGCACGGCGAACGACGGCATGCCGCCGGCACCGAAGCCTCCCACCACGTCGCCCGGTAGCACCACGCCCGAGGCGCGGAACGCCTGCAGCACTGCCATGACGACGGCCGCGTGACCCTTGGGATTGCCGGCACCGAGTCCCTCGACGACGTCTCCGTCGACGACCGCGCGGGCCGCCAGGTCTGCCCGCCACGTCTGCGATGCACCCGGGACGTCGAGCGACTCGTCGCCCGTCGTGAACGTGTCGATGGGGGCGTAGAGCATCAGCGAGGGGCCGTCGCCGCCCGGCACCGTCGCGGCCGCACTGGCCTGGAAGGCGTCGATCGGCTGGACGGCCGCGTCGACGCCGCGTGCGGTGAGCGTGTCGGCGATCCACGTGGCGAGGGGCCGCTCGCCACCGGTCGGGCTCGCGATGTCGACCATGCCGCACACCGCCTCGAGCAGCAGATCGCGCGTGACGTGCTCGAGCACCGCGGCGACCGACCGGTCGAGGTCGGCGCCCGTCTGACCGGTCACGATGCCTCCTCGGGCTTGGCCGGACGGGGTGCCCCCAACCTGACCGAGGCGACGACCTGGCCGTCGACCTCCGCAGCGTACCGGCCGTCACCGGCCAGTGGCGTCGCCGTGCCGAACGCGTCGAGCACCACGATCTCGCCGGCTCGCAGGGGTCTGCCGTGCTGCTCAGCGGCGGTCGCGAGCGCGGCGAGGCGCTCGACCGTCCGGTCCCAGCCCGTCTCGACGGATGACGCGAGAGGTTGACCGTCGAGCAGCACCTGCGCCAGCCACGGGCCCGGCGCCTCGCGTGGAGACCGTTCCGGGCCGAGCACCACGAGCCCGGCGCCGGCGTTGTCGGCGATGACGTCGACCGCCGTCGCCCGGTCGGCGATGACCCTCAGGTCCGCAATCTCGAGCGCGGCACCCACCGCACCGATGGCCTCGCGCACCGCCCGGGCCGCGGCACCGGCGCCGACCTCCCGCGCGAGCCGAACCGTCAGACGCGCCGCGATGCGAGGCTGCACGAGATCGCGACCCGTGACGAGCTCGTCGTGACGGACGACCATCGTGTCGACCAGTGTGCCCGCGGCGGCCGCGGGTCCGCCGTGCGAATCGGTGAGGTCGAGCATCTTGCGACCCCACACGTGCGCCCCGCTGATGACCTGCAGCTCGGTGACGAGCCGCTGCACCGCATAGGCCGCTGCGAGGTCGTCCCCGATCAGGTCGCCGACAGGCTCGCACGGTCGGTGCACCGAGTCGGCGTGCCGGAGCCTCTCGGCGGCGTGCTGGACCGCCAGGTCACCCGCAACGTCCGACACGCCGTCCACGACCGGCGCCTAGGAAGGACGGACGACGGCGCGGCCCCGGACGCGACCCGTACCCAGGAGCTCGAGAGCCTGCCCGAGGTCGTCCATGCCGAAGGTCTCGTGGTCGAGGGTCAGGTCGCCGGACACGAGCATCGCCGCCAGCTCGGGCAGCAGCGCTCGGGCCTCGCGCTCGCGCCGGATCATGTTGACCGGAAGCAGCGCGACGTCGTCGAGCAGCCAGTTGGACAGACCAAGACGCACGTCGTCGCCCGCGACGTAGCCTATCGACACGGCGCGTCCGCCCGGGCGGACCCAGCGCGAGCGCGCCGGCAGGTCAGCCCCGCCAAGCGTGTCAACCAACAGCGTCGCCGGACGGTCGCTCGCCAACGCGGCGATCGCGCCGTCGTCACCGGACACGACGACCGTCGCGCCAGCCGCCACGCGCTCGACCTGCGACTCGTCGGCCACGAGGGCCGTGACCTTCGCTCCGCTGAGGAGCGCGAGCTGGGTGACCATGGAGCCGACCGCACCCGCTGCACCGGCGACGGCGACGTGCTCGTCGGCGACCGGGACGTCAGCGAGCCACCCACCGAGCCGACCGACGCCGTGGAGTGCCGTGTGGGCCGTCGTGGTCGGCTGGAAGAACGTCGCGCCGACCTCGGGGTCCAGGCCCTCGGGCAGCTCGGTGAGGGTCTTGTCCTTCGTCACGACGAGCTCGGCCCACGTGCCGTCGCGCATGAGCCCGATGCCCCCGCCGCGCAGGATGACCCGGGTACCGGGCGCGAAGCGCTCGGACGTCACGACGACGCCGCAGCCCTCGACCCCGCCGACGTAGGGCAGGTTCGGCTTGATGCCGAAGTCGCCGCCGGCGACGGTCACGTCGAGGTGGGAGACAGCCGCCACCTCGACCCGCACGAGGGCCTCGCCCTCGCCCGCGACGGGCGCGGGGACGTGCTCGACGACGGGTGCCTCGCCCCACCCGTGGATGCGGGCGGCACGCATCGTGTCACTCATGCCGGGTGCTTCTCGAGGAAGGCCAGGCTGAGCTCGTTGTACTTCTCGGCCTGCTCGTGCTGGGGCCAGTGGCCGCAGTCGTCGAACAGCACCAGCTCGGAGCCGGGGATGTTCTGGTGCATCGCGTTGGCCTCGGGCACGTCGCCGAAGGGGTTGTTGCGTCCCCACACGACGAGCGTCGGGACCGTGATCTGCGCCAGCTGGTCGGGCGTCAGGATGTTGCGCAGGCGCGTGTCCATGTCCTGCAGCGACAGCAGGTTGTCGATGTTGGCCACGAAGTCGGGCTGCTGGTAGATCGCGTGACGGATCGCGACGAGCTCCTCCGTCGCGTTGGCCGGGTCGTGCATCAGCAGGTGCATGCGCTTGCGCGTCAGCTCGACGTCGTTGGACTCGACGGCCCGGCGGGTGCTGGTGCGGATGCGCTCCATGACCTCGGGGTTGGCGACGGTGCCGCCGGCCGCGAGCAGCTGCAGCGAGATGACGCGGTCGGGGTTGTCGATCGCGGTGCGTCCGCCGACCCAGCCGCCGAGCGACTCGCCACCGATGTGGGCCTTCTCGATGCCGACGGCGTCGAGGTAGTCGAGGAGGTGGTCGCGGTAGCGCGGGATCTCGTACGGGTAGTCGGGCTTGCCCGTGTAGCCGTGGCCGAGCATGTCGATCGCGTGTACCGTGTAGCGCTCGGCGTGCGGCTTGATGTTGCGCATGAACGCCTCGAGGTGGCCGCTCGTGCCGTGCAGGAAGACGATCGTCTCGTCGCCGTGCCCCGCCTGCAGCGAACGGGTCGGCACGCCTCCGGCGTCGACGGTCGAGAGCGAGAAGTCGAGACCGGCGAGCTCGGTCCAGATCGTGCGGGTCAGTTCTTGGGTCATGTCGGGTCTCTCCTCGTCCGCGGCGCGATGCCGCGGGTGGTCACTGGTTGATGCGGTGGACCTGCGTGTTGACGCGGGCCAGCGGGTTGGGGACGATGCGCTGGTGCGTCGCGAGCCGGTGGCTGACGATGCGTCCGCCGCCGAGGACGGCGACCGCGGCCAGCGCGATGGTGATGAGCTTCATGGATGCCTCTTCCTGGGTGGGGGATCTCAGCGGTGGTCGATGGCGCGCAGGAAGCCGTCGACGACGGCGTGGAACGCGCCGGGGCGCTCCTCCTGCAGGTGGTGCGACACGTGGTCCATGACGTGCAGGTTGCCCCGCTGCACCATGCGCGCCAGCATCATCGGGTAGTCGGGCGTCAAGAAGGCGTCCTCGCGACCCCACATGAACAGCGTCGGTGCCTCGATCTGGCCGAGACGCTCCGTCAGGTCCTGCCACTCGCCGCGCGGCGAGTCCGACATCGCGGCCAGGCCACGCTCGCCCTCGTCGAGGCTCTGCTCGAACCGCATGTCGAGGGTCTCCTCGGGCAGGCGGTCGGCGTCGAACCACTCGAGCGAGGTGATGAGCTTGCGCATCTTGTCGCGGGTGGGGCCCTCGCCGCCGTAGTAGACGTCGCGGGCCGTGCGACCGCGGTGGCCGCGCTCGGGCAGCGGGGCCAGGGGTCCGTAGAACACCGGCATGCTGCCCGTCACCACGAGCGACCGCACACGCTCGGGGTAGAGCGCCGCGAGGTTGAGCGCGATCGTGCCGCCCCACGAGTTGCAGACGAAGTCGGCCTTCTCGATGCCGAGCTCGTCCATGAGGGCGATGGTCTTGGCCGCGTGGAAGTCCCACATGGGCCCCGTGATGAGGCACTTCTCGGACTGGCCGTACTGCAGGATGTCGACCAGCACACAGTGCCGGTCCTCGGTGAAGTACGGCGCCACCGGTCCGAAGTCGCTCCACGCCGTGCAGCCGGGGCCGCCGCCGTGGAGGAAGATCGTGTCGGGACCGGAGCCGATGTCGTAGTAGTGATAGGTCACGCCGTCGACGGTCGCGAACCTGCTCTCGGGTGCCGGTCCCGCCGCGGGCGAGGTGAGCGCGGGGGAGGTGGTGTCGATCGTCATCGGGTTCCGTTCTGGGTCGTGGTCTGGGAGGGCTCGATCATGGCGACGCCCATGCCGGTCAGCCACTCGGGCATCTCGGAGTAGGCCAGCGCCTTGCCCGGCGCGAAGCCGAGGGCGGCGATCATGACCATCCACGTGCGCAGCTCCTGGCCGCCGTTGCCGGCGACCTCGGCGATCTGCACGGTGTTCAGCTCGGCGTACTGGCGCATGTCCCCCTTCTCGAGGTCGGCGAGCCACTTCTCGTCGAAGTCGGGGAAGATCGTGGGCTGCGCGGAAACGATGATCTCGCGACGCCGGTCGTTGTAGCGCTCCCACTCGCCGCGCCCGTTGAGCCAGGCGTCTACCAGGAACTCCTCGTCGTCGCCGTCGGGGGCGGTCCAGTCGCTGGGCCACGGGAGCTGGTGCGAGAGCCCGCCCGACGCGATCACGACGACGCGCTTGTCGCCGCCGATCTCGGCGACCGCGCGCGTGATGTTGGCACCCAGCTCGGCCACGCGGGGCATCGTCGGCAGGGGCGCAGCGAACACGTTGACAACCAGCGGCACGACCGGGACGTCGATGCCGTCGAGCAGGTACTGGATCGCGTGGGCCTGGCCGTGGTCGATCTGCAGGCGGGCCGAGATCGCGACCTCGGTGCCGCGGTCGACCAGCTGCTGGGCCAGGGCCTGCGCGAACTCCGGGTCGGTCTTCTGCGGCCCCTTGGGGGTGCCGCCGTCGCCGGCGGCGATGACCTCGCCCACGCCCATCGTGAACGACGGGATCATGTCGAGCCAGAACCCGCGGAAGTGGTTCGAGCCCACCAGCACCACGACATCGGGTGCCGCCGCGGCGATCCGGTCGCGCGCGGCGACCAGTCCGTCACGGAAGGCCTCGGCACGGTCGGTGTGGACGACCTTGTCCCAGTGGGTGTTCATGAGGGTGGAGTGCGATGCCGCCACTCCCAGCACGATCGATGCCATGGTGCTCCTTGCCTACGTCGGTGCTCGTCGGTGGGGGTAGTCAGGCCGGCTCGGGCACGTCGATGCCCTGCTCGGCCAGCGCGTCGACTCGGTCCTCGGTGGTGTCCTCGGCGAGCTTTCGCCACTGCAGCAGCGAGTCGTCGGGACGGTAGAGCTTCTCGGGCGGGGCGTCGGTGACCTCGACCATCCACTTGTCCTGGCCCGAGAACTGGCCGTGGAACAGCCAGCGGACGGCACCGAGGTACTTGAAGTAGAAGGGGATCGTCTTGAGGCCCTTCTTGAAGTCGGCCATGACGCCCACGTAGAGATGGTTGTCGGCGTCCACCGGCACGTAGAACTCGTAGTGGATGAACGTCGGGTACGCGATGCGCAGCACGCCCGGCATCGACACCGAGGCGAAGCCCGGGAAGTCCTGCTCGGCGATGACGGGGTTGACCTCGCGGTGCGAGCCCGTGTTGCCGATGTTGGTCGTCGTCTTGGGCGGCTTCGACTTGTACCAGGCCTGACCGGTCCACTTGCCCAGCCCGGGGAAGTCGGCGTCCCAGTACTGCTCCTGCTGCACGCGGTAGATCCAGCGGCCGCGCTTGACGATCTTGGTGGTGTTCCACACCGGCATGGCCTTGAACAGGCGCCACAGTGCGGTGCGGTGCAGGTACTTGGCGTGGCCCTCGTCGTAGCCGTTCTCGCACGCGAAGCGCCAGTTGCCCTCGCGGGGCATGATGCGCGAGCCGATGACGGCCGCGTTGCTCACGAGCTCCTCAGGCAGCTGCTCGTCGATGGGGTGCGGCTCCTCGCCGTCGCCGACGAAGATCCAGACCATCCCGAGGCGCTCCTCGACGTGGTACGTCGGCTGGGTGACCTTGCCGCAGATCGGCGACTCGGGGCCGTCGGTGATGGCGGCCTTGAGGTCGCCGGTCTCGAGGTCGAACGTCCAGCCGTGGTAGACGCACGAGATCGTGCCGGGGAACTGCTTGTTGCCGTAGCTCAGCGGGACGCCGCGGTGCGGGCACCGGTTGGCCATGCCACGGACCACGCCCTTGTCGCGGATGACGAAGATGTCCTCGCCGAGCAGCTTGACGCGCACGGGCCGCTCGGCGACCTGCGAGGAGTAGACGACGGGGTACCAGTAGCCGCGGAAGCCGGCGGCTGCCGCCTGGTAGTGCGGCCAGCTCGACCAGTCCTGACGTCCCGGCAGGTGGCCCTCGCGCTTGCGCTGGGCGGGCGTCTTGGTGCGCTCCGAGGTCGGCGCAGCCTTCTTGGGGGCGCGCTCGGCCGCCGGTGCGGCTTGCGAATCCAGCGTCTCGCTCATCGTCTCTGCTCCAGGTCCTCGGGGTCGTAGGTGGATCAGCAGACCACCGCATCACCGGCACGACAACCGACCTGGTTCGCCCAGCGGACTTCGCCCTCGGACGAGGGAGAACCGGCCGTGGATTCCACTCAGCGATCCCGAACCGGTGTCACGGCGACCCAGCCCACCTAGAGTCCGTCGGACCCGATCACGCACCGTGATCATCTAGCGAGGAGCTGTCGTGAGCGCACCGTCCACCGTCATCGAGACCGACGTCGTCATCGTCGGTGCCGGACCGACCGGTCTCTACGGTGCCTACTACGCGGGCTTCCGCGGCCTGTCGACCGTCGTGGTCGACGTGCTGCCGCAGGCCGGGGGCCAGGTCATGGCCCTCTACCCCGAGAAGCAGATCCGAGACGTCGCGGCGCTGCCGTCGATCCGCGGTCGCGACTTCGTGGCCAACCTCGTCGAGCAGGCCGACACCTACGAGCCCACCTACCTGCTCGGACGCCAGGCCGTGACCCTCGAGCACGTCGACGGCTCCCCCGTCCTGACGCTCGACGACGGCACGGTGCTGCGTGCCGGAGCGGTCGTCATCACGGCCGGCATCGGCACGCCGACGCCGCGCGCGCTCGGGACGGGTGACGAGTGGGTCGGCAGTGGCTTGTCGTACTTCGTCGTCGACCCGTCCCAGCACGCCGACCAGGACGTCGTGATCGTCGGCGGCGGCGACTCGGCCCTCGACTGGGCCGATGCGCTCGCGACGATCGCCCGTTCGGTGACCCTCGTGCACCGTCGTGCCGCCTTCCGCGGTCACGCCGCGACGCTCGACCGCGTGCGCAGCGGTCCCACGGCGATCCACACCGACACCGAGGTCGTCGCGCTGCACGGCGACGCCACGACCAAGGTGCTGCAGAAAGTGACCCTCCAGGCCAAGGACGGCACCGAGACCGTCGTCGCGTGCGACCACGTCATCGCCGCGCTGGGGTTCATCAGCGACCTCGGCCCGCTGCGCGAGTGGGGCGTCGAGCTGCTCGGCCGGTCCATCGCGGTCGACCGGTCGGGGCGCACCAACCTGCCGCGCGTCTACGCCGCCGGCGACGTCACCGACTACGACGGCAAGGTCAAGCTCATGTCGGTCGGCTTCGGCGAGGTCGCCACCGCCATGAACCACGTCGCGGTCGACCTCGACCCCGATCTCGTGCTCTTCCCCGGCCACTCGACCGACGGCGCCTGAACCGCCCCACCACCCACCGACGCACCCCAGGAACAAGGAGACTCTGATGGCCTACGTGATCGGATCCGACTGCATCGACGTCCTCGACCGCTCCTGCATCGAGGTCTGCCCGGTCGACTGCATCTACATCGGCGACCGCCGCAGCTACATCAACGCCAACGAGTGCATCGACTGCGGCGCCTGCGAGGTCGAGTGCCCCGTCAGCGCGGTCTTCGTCGACCGCAAGGCACGCAAGGACCCCGAGCTCGGCGAGTTCCTGGCCGACTCGGTCGCGTTCTTCGAGCTACCCCTCCCGGGTCGTGACGAGGCGCTCGGCGACCCCGGCGGATCGCAGAAGCTCGGACCCGTCGGCGTCGACACGCCGTTCACGGCCGACTACAGCGCGTGACCGGGCTGCGTCCGGTCGTCGTCACGGGCGGCACCAGCGGCATCGGTCTCGGCGTGGCCCGGCGGCTCGTCGCCGACGGACACCCGGTGGTGCTGCTCGGACGTGACCGCGGCCGGGCGGACGACGCGCTGGTGCAGCTGGTCGACTCGGGGGCCGACCCGGCGACGATCGTCGCCGTGGCCGGCGACACGACCGACCCCAACCACCTGGCACGCGCCGTCGACGTCTGCGCCGAGCGATGGGGTCCGGTCGTCGGGCTCGTGACGGCCGCCGGCCGCCTTGCGCGGGGCAGCGTCACCGACCTCCCGCTGGACGAGCTGCGCGCCGCCCTCGAGACCAACGTCGTCGGCACCTGGCTCGCCGTCCGTGCGGTCCTGCCGACGATGGTCGAGCAGCAGCACGGCCGCATCGTGACGATCGGCTCGGTGCTCGGGTCGGTCGGAGCCGCCGACCGCGCGGGCTACGCGGCGACCAAGGGTGCCGTGGCGGCGATGACCCGGTCGATCGCGCTCGAGGTGGCGGCCGACGGCGTCACGATCAACTGCGTCGCCCCCGGCCCCGTGCGCACCCCGATGAACGCGGACCAGCACGGCACGGAGGCCGACCGCGCGGCCGAGGCCGCGTTCACGTCCTCGATCCCGATCGGACGATGGGGCAGCCCCGACGACGTCGCGCACGCCGTGGGCGGTTTGCTCGCTCCCGACGCCGGGTGGACGACCGGTTCGGTCGTGTACGTCGACGGAGGCTTCACGGCCCGATGAGGGCTGTCGCGGCGGCTGCGCTGTCGATGACGATGGTGGCCGCGCCGCCCTTCGTCGTCGGAACGATGGGACCTGGGATATCGGCCGATCTCGGGCTGTCGGTCCCGGCCTTGGCCGGCACCGTCTCTTTCGGCTATCTGGTCGCAGCGGTGGCCAGCCCTCTCGGGGGACTCGCCGTGCAGCGCGTGGGTCCCTCCCGCGCGCTGCGGCTCGCAGCGGCCCTGGCAAGCGTCGGTGTCGCCCTCGTCGCCGTCGCCCAGGGACCGGCGACGTTGGCGATGGCCTTCGTGGCGCTCGGGATGGCCAACGCGGTGATCCAGCCCGCCTCGAACGGGACGTTGGCCACCGCGGTCACCGGACGTCGACAGGGCGCGGTGTTCGGCATTGTCCAGTCGGCCGTGCCTGCGGCGACGCTCCTGGCCGGGTTGCTGCTCGCCTCGTTCGACGACGTGAGGCCCTGGCGACAGGCCATGGTCATCCTGCTGGTCGCGACCCTGCTGCCGCAGCTCGTGGTGCCCCGTCGCCTCGCGCACGAGTCCCACGTGCCGCGCCGAGCTCGCGGCTGGTCGACCGTGGCGCACCGTGGCACCCTGCTCGCCCTGTGCGCCGGAGGGTTCATGGGCTCGGCGGCGGCCACGACCGTGGCCGTCTTCGGCGTCGCCAGCGGGCTCTCGTCCGGGCTGTCCCCCACTGCTGCCGCCGGCGGGCTCGTGCTCGGCAGCCTGTGCTGCATCGCCGGCCGCATCCTCACGTCGTGCCGCTGGGGCGATCACGCACCCCGACGTCTGCTGCTCGACATCGCCGGCCTGCAGATCACCGGCGTCCTCGGCATCGTGCTGGTCGGCACGGGCACCACGGCCGGCTACCTGGTCGGCATCGCGTTCGCCTTCGGCTGCGGCTGGGGATGGACCGGCCTGCTCAACATCGCGGTCACGCGGGTGTGGAGCGGACGCGTGGCATCCGTGACCGGTGTGATGCAGAGCGGGCTGTTCGGAGGCAGCGTGGCCGGTCCCCTCGTGTTTGGCGCGGTGGCCGACCAGACCGGTTACCTCGCCGCATGGCTCGTAGCTGCCGGTGCCCTGGCCGTCGCCGCATCTGCGGGCGCCGTCGCCGGGCTGCTGCATCGGGCCGGATGGACGACCGGTCGAGGGTCCTCGTCGACGACACCACACGGCCGGTTGAGTCGTCCTGGTGAGCAGAACCGGTCGAGGCCGACGCGGGCGCATCGTCGCTAGCCTCGAATTACGACCATCCTCGACGTAGCGATCACCGCTTGCACCCAGCACGAATGTCATGCGATCCGGCACGTACACACCCCAACACGTCGTGCGATGTTGCACGGGTTCACCGCGCAGACCGGTGGAGGATCGCACGACATCGCACCGCCGGGCCGCCGGGCCGCCGGGCGGCCGCTCGGCTCAGTCCGCCAGTCGGGTCAGGACGTCGCGCAGCACGTCGAGCACCTGCTCGGTGCGCAGGTCCTCGCGGAAGATCAGGTGCTGCAGCGTGAGGCCGTCGAGGGCCGCGAACACCAGGGCCGCCACCCGCCCGTCCGGGTCATCGATGCCGATGGCGGTGAACGTCGCGCGCACCTTCTCGATGTAGCCCCGGTACTGCTGGCGGATGTTGTCCATCGGCAAGGCCCCGCGGATGGCCTGGGTCGTCTCGTCGAACTGCAGCACCGAGCGTTCCCATGAATCGTTGAACGACTCGACGAACGTCGAAGCGAACTCCTCGATCGTGTCGGCCCTCAGCCGCACGCCGTCGGAGTCCTGCTCGGCCGCGCGACGGAAGGCCTCGTTGAGCAACTGCTCCCGCGTGCCGAAGTGGTGCCGCACGAGTCCGTGAGTGAGGCCCGCTCGTGCGGCCACTGCGCGATAGGTCACCGCCGAAAGGCCCTCTCGACCCGCGATCTCGATTGCGGCGTCGAGGAGCCTGTCCTTGCTCGACAGTGGCTCTTCACCACGGGCGAGATCGGGGTGCGCGTCCATGGGACATGGAATCACAATGAGGCGAGTCAGCGACCGGCCAGCCCCCACAGCGGCGGACGATCTGTGCACAGGTCGATGTTGACCGACTTGACCGCGCTGTACTCGCGCAGTGTCTCGAAGGAGAGCTCGCGCCCGAAGCCGCTGTCGCCCCGTCCACCCATCGGCATGCCCGGTGCCAGGTCGAACCAGCGGTTGACCCAGACGATCCCGGCGTCGAGCTCGTCGGCCATGCGGTGGGCGCGGCGCAGGTCGTTGGTCCAGACACCAGCGGCGAGTCCGTAGCGGTGGGCGTTCGCCCGGGCGATCGCCTCCTCGTCGGTGCTGAAGCGCTCGGCGACCGTCACGGGACCGAACACCTCGCTGCGCGTGATGGTGGCCCCGCCGTCGGGGTCCCCGAGAAGCACGGGTCGCTGGTAGAAACCTCCGGCGAGGGAGGGGTCGAGGTCGAGCTGCTCGTCGCCGACCAGCACCGTGACGCCCTCGGCACGGGCACCGTCGAGGTGCCCGCGGACGAGGTCGAGCTGCTGACGGGACACCAGGGGCCCCATCTCGCTGGCCGGGTCGGTCGCGTCGCCGACCGTGATGCTGCGGGCGACCTCACTGAAGCGAGCCACGAACTCGTCGTGGATGTCGTCGTGCAGCAGCAGCCGGGACGAGGCGATGCACGCCTCGCCGTTGGCCAGGTAGATGCCCATCAGGGCGTCCTGCACCGCGACCTCGAGATCGGCATCGGCCGCGACGATCATCGGGCCCTTGCCACCGAGCTCCATCAGGCTGGGCGTCAGCGTGCGGGCCGCGGATCCGAGGATCGCGGTCGCGGTCGCGGGCCCGCCGGTGAAGGTGATCTTGGCGATGTCGGGGTGCGACACGAGCGCGGCCCCGGTCTCGGGCCCGACGCCCGTCACGATGTTGAGCACGCCGGGCGGCAGGGCGTCGCCGATGACGGCCGCGAGCTCGAGGATGCTGGCCGAGGCGTACTCCGACGGCTTCACCACGATGGTGTTGCCGGCCGCGATCGCGGGGGCGACCTTGTTGGCGAACGTGATGATCGGGGAGTTCCACGACAGCACCGCCGCCACGACGCCCAGCGGCTCGCGCTTGGTGTAGAGCAGCGTGTCGGGGTTCGCCAGCGGGATCTGCTCGCCGTTGAAGGCCCGGATCACGCCGGCGTAGAACCGGAAGATGGCCTGCACCGTCGGGATGTCGGCGATGAACGCCTCTCGGATGGGCCGGCCGTTCTCGGTGGCCAGCAGCGACGCGAACCGCTCGCTGTCGGCCTCGAACCGGTCGGCGATCTCCAGGAGCACCGCCTGACGGCGGTCGACCGTGGTCCGCCGCCAGTCGCGGAAGGCGGCCTTCGCAGCTGCCACGGCCCGCTCGACGTCAGCGGCCGAACCCTGGGCGAGCAGCGCCCAGGGCGTGCCGACGCTGGGGTCGATCGCCTCGAACGTCCCGGCGCCGGCGACCCAGTCGCCGCCGATCAGCTGGAGGTAGTCAGCCGTCGGGGCGTAGGCGTTGCGGCGCGGCGCGCTCATGCGATGCTCCGCCGGCTCGGACGCAGCGCTGCGCCGACGGCCAGCACGACCTGCATCGCCGCGAGGGCCAGGCCCACGTTCATCAGCCCGTCCACGGCACCGGACGACAGCAGCCCGTCCGACGACGCCATCTGCATGCCGGCGTGGCCCATCGCGCCGTGGTCCATGCCTGTGTGGCCGCCGGCACCCGACGACATCATCAGCAGGTGCACCACGATCATCGTCAGCGCCACCGCCGCCGCGACCGAGTGGTCGCGACGGCCGTGCGTCGATCCGGCTCGCCACGTGCACGCAACGCACAGGCTCGACAGCACGAGCATCGTGACGCTCATCGTCAGCATCGACGTGCCGGTCGCCACGAGCAACACGACGTGGACCGCGAAGCAGGTGACGGCGGTGAACGGGATCGCGAGCGTGGCGAGGTCGCGGGCCGGCCGGCTGCTCGACGTCGTTCCGCCCGCTTGGGATGTCAAGGTTTTCATGAGGGTCTTTCCTGAGGCCGACACGTCAGTGGCAGTGCTGGTCGGTGGGACGGTCGCCGTGTCCGCTGCCGCCCGTGTGGGCGGACTGCGACGCGGGCACGTCGAGGGCGGGATTCTTGTCGAAGAAGTTGGCCGGCATCAACATGAAGCCCGCCACTTCGGTCGGCATGACGGGCCAGTCCTCGGCCCGGGGCACGTGCGTCACGCCGAGGGTGTGCCACAGCACGACGTCGGTGTCCTCGGTCGGCCGGTCGGCCGCCGTCCAGCGGGGCAGGCCGTCACCCGAACGGCTCTGGTTCGGGAAGTCACCGCTCGGACGCATCTCGTCGGGCGAGTAGGGGGTGACCCACATGTTGCGGGTCGCGAAGCCGGCACGCTTGGCGACCAGCGACGGTGCCTGGGCGAGCATCGTGGCCGATGACCAGCCGGGCAGGAACTTGTAGCCCACCGGGTTGCCCCACGCGTTGGTCTTCGACCGGTTGAGGACCGACCAGTTGCGCGAGGTCTGCGTGTTGGTGTGGTCGTCGCCCGCCAGCTCGTGGTCGATGACGGTGCGGTGGACGCCGATCGCGTTGCCGTACGGGTTGTCGGGGCCGACCGGCACGCCGTAGGCGTCGTTCTGCACGACGGTGTTCTCCCAGCCGTCGACCTCGGGGTCGAGGCGGAACGAGAACAGGTGCTGGTGGTACGTCGCGACAAGGTTCTCGGCGATGCGCGTGCCGTGCGCCGAGGTCTCGCCCGCCTCGACCGAGCGGGTCTGCACGATGCCGAGCAGCTTGACCTCGACCTGGATCGACGCGTCCTGGAAGAAGTTCCAGTAAAAGCCGTAGTGGTAGTTGCCGACCGTCGCGATGAAGCTGACGACGAGCTTGCGCGAACGCCGCACGTCGACGTCGCCGGTCACCCAGTCGGTGTGCTTCCACAGGATGCCGGCGTCCTCCTCGTGGATGCAGATCGCGTTCTCGACCGTCGTCGGCTCGCCGTCCTCGCCGGCGTTGACGGCGTCGAGGTAGACGATCTCGCCGAGGCAGTCGCAGCCCAGGCGCAGGGAGTTGGCCAGCTTGCCGAGGCCGAACTCGCCGGCGTCGAAGGCGCTGCGCCAGAAGTGCTCCTTGGACGGGTCGCCGTAGGGGACGACCATCTCGCCGAGCGAGGCGCGGTGCAGCACCGAGCGGTACTCGCCGTCGTCCTGGTACTCCACGGCGTGCAGCACGAGACCCTCGAGCGGGTGCCAGTTGATGCGGAAGCGCCACTTCTGCCACGTCAGCTCGGGGCCGTCGATCGTGAAGCCGACGCCTTGGGGCTGCGTGATCTCCAGCGGCGCGATGTCGGTACGCATCGGCTGGTTGGCGTCGGCGGTGTAGTTGGCCTGCTCCTTGTTCATCGGCCGCACGCCGAAGTCGTGCACCTCGATGACCTCGAGCGTCACGAGGTCGACGACGGCGACGACACCCTCGACGGGGTGGGCGTAGCCGTTGTCGGCCGGGAAGTCGCGGTAGTACGTGACCGAGCCCGCCAGCCGGCGTCCCTCGACGGGGTAGTCGAGCACGCCGGGAACCGCCATGTTGGCGACGCCCCACGGGTCGATCTGCACCTTGTCCATGTCGGTGATGCCGCGCTTGGCGAGCGCCTCGATGTAGCGCGGGTCCTTCTTGATGAGATCCGGCACCAGATCGAACTCGTCGAGCAGCACAGGTGCCGCTCCGTCGTTGATCGGCTTCGACGAGACCAGCGCGTCGGCGTCGAGGTCGACGACTAGGTCGTGGGTGGCACCCGTCGCCCGGTCGACGAGCAGGACGCGGGCGCGCCGTGCGACGGCGACGCCCTCGCGCAGGAGTCGCTTGTCGGGCTCGTCGGTGTAGACCGCGGCGAAGCCGGGACGTTCGGCGAGGTTCTCCCGGCGGACGATGGCTGCGACGCGACGCATCTCGTCGGCGGTCAGGGAGTCGAACAGGGGGTTGCGCACGGGGGTGGGTCCTTTCGTCGTGCAAGGTCTCGCCCACACAACCACCGGCTCGTCGTTCGTGGGCGCGGTCGTTTCGCTCAGCGGGCTGCGCGCCCACCGGGACGCACGACGGTGGCGGCACCCCGAGGGATGCCGCCACCGTCGATCTCCTGCCGTCGCCGTCGCTATCGACCGGCGAGCCCCTCGAGGAAGGGCACGACGGCCGCCGCGACGGCCGCGGGCAGCTGCTCCGTCAGCGGGATCGTGCCGCCTTCGACGACCACGACGTCGACGCTGCGCGCCCCGGTCAGTCGCGCCTGGACGACCTCGAGGTCCGGGAACGCGAACGGATCGGCGTCCGCGCCCAGGATCAGCACGGGGGCCGAGACCAGGCCGATCCGGTCTTCCATGACGTACCGCGCGCACGCGAGGTGACCCTCCAGCGGGTCGACGCCGGGTGCCAACGCGTCGCGGACGTAGCGATTGAGCAGGTCCGGCCGGGCCGCCGGGTAGTGGGGCCGGCGCTGGTTCCACCACGTCACGAGGTGGCCACCCTCGTCGTCCACCGCGGCGTCGTCGACGCCGCCGGGGCCGTCCGCCTGCTCGGCGCGGAACTCAGGGCCGGTGTAGGCCGGCGAGGACAGCACGACTCCTGCGACCCGGTCGGCCGCGGCGGCCGCGACCTCGACCGCGACGACGGCACCCGTGTGATGCCCCAGCACCGCGAACTGTTCCAGGCCGAGTGCGTCGGCCAGGTGCAGGGCCCCCGCCGCGTACTGCTCGATGCTCTGGGGACCCTGCGGCTTGGCCGACTGGCCGAACCCGTACATGTCCATCGCGATGGTGCGGTAGTGCGGGCCGACCAGCGGCATCAGCTCGGCGAACTCGTCGTGCGACCGGGGGGTCTGGTGCAGGCAGATGAGCGGCGTGCCCCCCGAGCCTGCCTCCGCGTAGTGCAGCTGGCCCAACGGCGTGTCGGCGTACCCCAGGCGCACGGCTGCGTCGGCGAGGTCAGTCGACAAGTGTCCGACCCATGTTCGCGTAGGTCTCCGGGCGCTCCTGGCGGGCCCGCAGGGCCACGGCGATCGCGACGACGATCGTCAGCAGGTGCAGGTACGGCATCCCGTTGATGATCGTGGAGTCGGTGCCCGTGATCGCGGTGAAGTTCGACAGGGCGAAGTAGGTGATCGCGCCGAACCCGATCAGCGACAGGCCCGGTGCGACGGTCTGCGCCCAGCCGAAGATTCCCTGACGGGCGAAGTACACCAGGACCGCCAGCGACGTCGTGGTGATCAGCAGCATCAGGCCGACCGCGCCGAAGCCCGTGAGACCCGACGTGAGGGTGGTCAGCGGGTCGAGCCCTGCGACGGCGAAGCCGATGACGACGACGACCTCGACCGCGTAGCCCGTCGAGCCGGCGACGACCGGCGACTGGTGCTTGGGGTGCAGGGTGCGCAGCTGCCGCGGCAGGAAGCCGTCCCGGCTGAGGGCAAACATGTAGCGCGAGGCCGCGTTGTGGAACGCCAGCACGCCGGCGAAGCAGCTCGTCACGATGAGCACCTCGAAGATCGTCGTCCACGCCGACCCGACAAACTCGTCGCTGAGGTCGAACGCGAACGTGCCGGGGCTCTTGCCCGCCGCTGCGGTCGCGCCGTCCGAGCTCGCGAGGAACGCCCATGACGTCAGCACGAAGAACACGCCGATGCAGGCCATCGAGATGTAGGTCGCCCGCGGGACGGTGCGCTCGGGGTCCTTGGCCTCCTCGGCGTAGATCGCGGTGCCCTCGAAGCCCTGGTAGCACGAGAACGCGAAGATCATGCCGACGCCCACCACACCCGGGGCGAAGACGTTGTCGAGGCTGAACGAGCTGGCCGGCAGGCTGCTGAGGCCGTTCTGCGCGATGATCGCGATGTCCAGCACCAGGACCACGATCAGCTCGAGGACCAGCGCCACCCCGAGCACGCCGGCCGCGAGGGTGATCTTCAGGTAGCCGAGCGTGAACGCGATGGTCAGGCCGACCAGGGTGTAGAGCCACCACGGCAGGTCGATGCCCAGGAGCTTGTCGGCGCTGCCGGCGGCGAAGAAGCCCATCGCGCCGCCGGTCGCCGAGGCGAGCGCGAGGTACGCAGTCGTGGCCATGTAGGCCCCCGCGAGGCCGAACGGGCGTCCGATGCCCTTGACGATGTAGGCGAAGAAGGCGCCCGCGTTGTGCACGTGCGGGACCATCTTGGTGAAGCCGACGGCGAACAGCAGCATGATCGCCATGACGAACACGTACATGCCCGGCGTGCCGACGCCGACGCCCAGGCCGATCGCGAGCGGCAGGATCGCCACGGCGCCTCCGGCGGGTGCCACGGTCGCCATGACCATGAACACGATGTGCGAGACGCCGAGGCTTCCTTGCGCCAGCTCCGTCTCCTTGCCGGGGAGAGACCGATGGGTCTCTGTTCGTTCCGCCATGGGAAAGCTCCTCTTGCTGGGACGGTCAAGGGGGTGTACGGCCGTCGATTAGCGGACAGTGTGGAGAGTCACGCTCCCCCTGACCACGCGCCCGGTTCGCTGAGCGACACATGCCGGCACGCCGACGTGGGACTCATCGTTGTGCATTCCTGTTGCCGGGGCGTCACGAACGCGGAAAAATCAGTCCTCGGTCGAGACCGGGTCAGGCCAGGCCGAGCAGTGCGACGCCGGCGAAGGCGACGAGCGCGCCGAGCTGCTGCGCCGGCAGCATCCGCTCGCGCAGCATCCACTGGGCGAGCAGCACCGTGAACACGGGATACAGCGAAGCGACCACCCCGACCAGGCTCACGAGCCCCAGCGTCGTCGCGTGGGCGAGCAGCAGCGTGCCGGCGACGTCGACGACGCCGATCGACAGGACGACACCGGCCAACCAGCGCCGAGGCACGTCGGCGAGCGTCCGGCGGCGACGACCCAGCACAGGCACCGACAGCACGACGATCGTGACCTTGAGGATCACCACGGTCCACACGATGCCGCCGTCGGCCGCCTCCCCGATGAAGGCCGTCGCCGAGCCGAACCCGATCCCCGAGAACGCCGCCAGCACGATCGGTCGTGCGGCCAGCCGGTCGGTCAGCTCAGGACCCGAGGCCAGCACGACACCGGCGATGCCGAGCACCGCACCGGCGACCGCGAGGCCCGAGGGCACCTCGCCGAGGTGTACGACCCCCCACAGCACCGGCACCAGCACGCCGAGGGCACTCACGGGTGCGACCACTCCCATCGTCCCCACCGACAGCGCGGAGTAGAAGGCCACGAGACCGAGCACCATCCCGACCCCCGCCGCGACGGCCCAGACCAGCTGGCCCGGGTGGGCGCTGACCGGTCGCGTCACGAGGGCCACGGCCAGGATCACGACCAGGCCCGCCGACTGCGAGGCGGCCACGACCACGACCGAGGGCAGGCGCCGGCTGGCGATGCCTCCCACGAAGTCGGCCGTGCCGCCGCACGCCGAAGCGAGCAGCGCGAACAGCACCGCCATGGTGACCTCCTGAGACGCTGATCCTCCCGGGCCACGTCCGCCGATGGTCATCCCGGTCTCGGTGACTGAAACAAGGTGGCCTCCGCCGTCATGGGCTGCGTGGCGTTCCGTCCAGCGACCCACCGAGGTGGTCGTCGTGGCGTCGTCGGTCCAGGGTGGGTCGATGCAGCGCGCCGACGAACGCCCGCCGTCGATGCTCGACCGCGCCGTCCAGCTGTTGACGGCGTTCCGGCCCGACGGCGAGCCTCTGACGTTCAGCGAGCTGGTCGAGGCCGGCGGCCTCACCCGCACCACGACGCACCGGCTCGCTCACGACCTGGTGCGTCTCAGGCTCCTGCGGCTCGAGAACGGACGCTACTCAGCCGGGTTGATGCTGTTCGAGCTCGGCCGGCTCGTGCCGGTGAGCCGCACGATCCGCGACGCGGCCGTCCCGTTCCTCCAGGACCTGTTCGAGGCCACCCACGAGACCGTCCACCTCGGTCTGCGTGACGGTTTCGACGTCGTGTACGCCGAAAAGATCCACGGCCACGGGAGCATCGACCTGCCGTCCCGGGTGGGGGGCCGGCTGCCCCTCACCTGCACGGCGGTGGGCAAGGCACTTCTCGCCGCCGACCCCGCCGCGGAGGCACAGGCCCTCCGGCGCCCTCTCCCCCGGCTCACCAGGGCCTCGGTGACGGACCCGGCAGCACTCGCCGCTCAGCTGGCGGAGGCTCGGCAGACCGGCGTGACGCTGGAACGCGAGGAGGCCAACCTCGGCGTCGCCTGCGTGGCGTCGGCGATCATGGTCGACGGCAAGGCGCAGGCCGCGGTGTCGGTGTCCGTGCCGATCGACCGCTACGAGCCGTGGCGGCTCGCGGCGGCCGTGCGCACGACAGCGCTCGGCATCAGCCGGCAGCTCGTTTCCTGCGGCGTCACGACGCGCCGCAGCAGGGACGCACCACCGCTCCCGGGCCCGTTGGGGCAGACTGTGACGGGCGTGGCTCAGGCCGCAGCGAACCCGGCTCGTCGACGGACGTCGGCCATCGCCCGGACGTAGGCCGGGACGTCGGCACGGAACGACGGGGCCGTGACGGAGAGGGCCGCGACGACTCGGCCCGAGTCGCCGTACACGGGCACGGCCACGCTCGCGAAGCCCGCCGTCGTCTCCTCCATCTCGACCGCAAAACCGGCCTCGCGCGCGCGGGCGACCTGCTCCTGCAGCACGCGGGGCAGCACGACGGTCGAGCGCGTCAACCGCGGCAGGCCCTTTCTCAGCACCTCGTCGAGCAGCCCGGGCTCGCCGTGCGCGAGCAGGACCTTTCCCGTGGCGGTGCAGTGCAGAGGCATGCGTCCGGCGATGCGCGACGGACGGGTCTTCTGGGCGTGGCTGTTGACCTTCTCGAGGTACAGCACCTCGAGACCGTCGAGGACCGCGAGGTGGACGGTCTCCTTGGTCAGGAAGTGCAGGCTCTCCATGTGCGGACGAAATGTCTCACGCAGGCGACGCAGCCGCGACACGCGGGAGCCCAGCTCGAAGGCGCGCACGCCGAGCAGGTACTCGACGTCCCCGCGCTCGAGCATCCCCCACGCGACCAGCTCGTGACAGAGCCGGTGCACCGACGCCTTGGGTATCCCGGTGCGTCGCGAGAGCTCGGACAGGGTGAGGCCGTCGTCGTCGACCCCGAACGCCTCCAGGATCAGCCGCACCTTGCCCAGTACGCTGTTCGCTCCGTCGCCGAGACCCTCGCCCATCGGGCTGGTGGTCTGCGGACGACGCGGATGGCTTCCGGGGTGAGGGTGCGAGTGCCGCCTTCGATCGCTCGACGTGTCCATCGAAATAGTGAACATGATCGCGGCCGCTTCGTCATGAGAGAATTCCGTCAAGCGGAACCGGGTCGAGAAGGTTTGCGCCGCGTCGCGTCCACCCCCCCGAACGGGCCCCCGTCCGTCAGGACCAGGGGCCCGCCGGAGCCGTCCTACTTGACCAGCGGGATGGTGTCGAGCGTGTGGCCACGCGATCCGGGCTTCTTGTACGTGTCGATGTTCTCGGCCGACCAGAAGACCGACTCGACGACGAGCTCCTTCTCGGCCTTGCCGGCCTTGGCGTCCTGCAAGGCCTTGATCACGGCGAGACCGGTCGCGTTGGGCTGCGGGTCCCAGGTGCCGGTGAGACGACCCTGGCGGACGGCCTCGATCGCGTCGGTGTCGCCGTTCGCGCCCGTGACGATGACGCCGTCGCTGGTGCCGTCCGAGATCTTTTTGCCAGCCTGGGTGATGGCCGCCGAGATGCCGAGCGCCGAGGCGTCGTTGTAGGCCCAGAAGGCGTCTACGTCGTCATACTTCGATAGCAGGTCGGAGGTGAGCGCGGAGGCCGACGAGGAGCTGTCCTTGACGTTGTCGGTCTCAGACAGGACGGTCAGCCCTGCGGCCTTGGCCGCCTCGGTGAAGCACTTGACGTTGCCCTGGATGGAGGGCACCGGCGGTCCGCCCATCACGATGATCTTGCCGCCCGGACGCCACTTCGCGAACTGCTGCGCGGCGACCTTGAAGGGCGCGTCCTCGGCCTTGCACAGGTTGAGCTGCCACCACACGGTCGTGCCGATCTGGTCACCCGTGGAGTTGACGCCGATCAGCGGTATCTTGGCCGCGGCGGCCTGGGCGAACGTGCCCTGCATGGCACCGGCGTCGAGCGTCCAGATCGAGACCGCGTCAACCTTCTTCTGAAGCATCGTCTGCACGTTGGAGACCTGCGCGTCGGGCGACAGGTTGGCATCGATGACATCGGTCTTCCAGCCCAGGCTCTTCGCGCCGGTCTCGAGACCGGCTATCAGGTCCTGCTGGCTGGGCTGCGACTCGACCGGGGTGGAGTAGCCGATGGTCAACGAGTCGCTGGACGCCCCCCCGGCGTCGGACGACGACGAGCCGCAGGCGGACGCGATGAGCGCCACACCTGCGACGACACCGAGAAATGGCATACGGGTCTTCATGAGGAACCTCCTGAGGTGGATCACGTCGACGACGTGACCAGTGGGGTGTTGACAGTGCGCGGTGCGCACCCGGGAGATGACGGCGCCTCGCTGGGGCTACATCCCCCGAGACTGGATGAGCGCTTCGGCCGTGCGTTCGGCCAGCGCCATGATGGTGATCATCGGGTTGACGCCCGGGGCGGCCGGCAGCGCCGACGCGTCCCCGACCCACACGCCGGAGACGTCGTGCAGTTGCCCCCAGCCGTCCGCGACCGATGTCTCGGGGTCGTCGCCCAGACGGCACGAGCCCATCTGGTGCGCGGAGAACGCCGTGTAGTCGTCGGTGTCGATGTCGCCGAGAGAGTCGACGAAGGCGTCGAAGTCCTCGCCCTTGCGCCACCTGACGTCCTTCCAGTGGAAGGTGAACACCTCGGCCGCGCCGGCGGCTCGGTGCATCGCCGCGAGCTCGCGGTGCGCCCGCAGGCCGATCTTGCGGTCGACGTCGTCAAGCTCCCAGCGAACCGCGGCGCGTCCCTCGTCGTCGAGGTAGACCTCGCCGCTCCCGTGGTCGTGCGAGACGCCGTGCCACGTGGCGAAACGGCGCAGGTCGAGCAGCCGCTCGCGCGTCGTGCGCCCGTCGACGAACGGCATCTGTCCGGCCCACGTGCCGGGGTTCAGGCCCAGGCTCTCGACCAGGAAACCGCCGCCGTCGACGACCTTCGTCAGGTCGAAGCTGACCGCCGACTGGATCTGTCCGTGCCAGGCCTCGATCGACTCCTCATACACGCCCGTGACGATCCATGCCGGGTGCAGGCGCAGGTTGCGGCCGACCGCCGGTCCTCCGATGCCCGACCGCAACAGCACGGCAGGCGACTCGATGCCGCCCGCAGCCACCACGACCGACGGGGCGTCGACGACCAGCTGACGGTCACCGTCGGCGCGGCGGAGAGTCGCCCTGACCCCCGTGGCCACGCCGTCTTCGCTGAGGATCTCGTCGACCTCGCAGCCGACGATGATCGAGGTGCCGGCCGCGACGGCGTCCTGCAGGTAGGTGTGGACCACGGTCCGCTTCGCCCCCCGCTGGCAGCCCGCGTTACAGTATCCGCACAGGGACGAGTCGTCGTCGCGCGCGGCGTTGCGGGGCAGTCGCTCGTGCCCGTAGCCAAGTGAGGCCAGACCCGTGATCATGGCGCGCGTGTTGCCGTTGTAGACCGTGGCGTCCGACGTGACGCCCAGCCGGTCCCACACCTGGTCGAGGTGCTTGTCGAACTCGGGGCCGTCAAGACCTGTGAGTCCCTGCGACGCCCAGTCGGCCCGCACGTCGTCGGGCGTCTTGAGGCACACCATCGAGTTGATGAGCGTCCCGCCACCGAGGACCGCGCCCGCCAGCACGCCCATCTGGCCGTTCTCGGACCAGAGGATGCCGCCACGCAGGAACATGCCGGCCCCGTCGGAGTCGAGCTCCTTGAGAGAGTCCTCGGCTCGCTGCTCACCGGCCTCGAGCACCAGCACCGACAGACCAGCTGCCGCGCATCGCGCCGCGATGACGGCACCGCCGGCGCCCGATCCGATGACCACGACGTCGGCCGAGACGCGCGACTCCTCGGGGTCGAGTACCGGCAGACGACCGGGTGCCTCGCTGGGCGGCACCGGTGCCGACACCGGGCCGGGATAGCCGAGGACGGGCCACGTCGGGTTGCGACGGTCGGGTCCCACACCGTTGACGAAGGTGCCGAGGACGAGCGTCTTCAGGTGGCGCAGGCCGAGGCGCAGGTGCTGGTCGTCGGCGGCGCGACGCAAAGCCGCAGCGCGGTCCTCGAGCCCGAGGTCGACAAACCCCTCCGCCTCGAGGTACGCGACGAGTGCCATCACAGCGCTGCGCACGGGGGCGTCGAGCAGCGGGACGATTGAGGCGACCGAGATGTCGATGCCACGTTCGGCCGCGCCGTCGCGGAAGTAGGCCGCGAGGCCGGGCTCGGCACCGTCTGGTGGGTCGAGCGGAGGCAGCAGGGTCGCGGCGACGGCAACGACCGTGTCGAGCTTCGAGGGGCTCAGTGCGTCAGCCACGGGTGCCCCCCTTCGGGAGACGGAACCAGCCGCGATCGCGACCGACGCCCAGCGCCACCGCCACGATCAGCACGAGGCCGTTGACGGTGCCGCGCCAGAACGTCGACACGTCGCTGAGGGTCAGACCGTTCTGGATGACGCCGAGGAACAGGACGCCCAGCACCGTGCCGCCGACCCCACCCTCTCCGCCGGTGTAGGCCGTGCCGCCGATCAGGACCGCGGCGATGACCGTGAGCAGCAGCGTGGAGTCGATGTTGGGCGACGCGCCGGTCAGGCGACCGACCTGCACGAGGGCCGCGAGCCCCGCGCACAGACCAGCGATGACGTAGACCATCAGCGTCGTGCGCGCCACGTTGATGCCGTTGAGCCGCGCGGCCTCGCTGTTGGAGCCGATCGCGTAGACGCCGCGACCGAACGAGGTGTAGCGCAGCACCAGCGCGGCCACGACGACCACGACGACGTCGAAGATCAGCAGGTAGGGAACGCCCGCGACGTCGTCGAGCGCGAAGCGGTACACCGGCTCGAAGCCGTCGAGCGTAAACGTGTTGATGGTCTTGCCGCTGCTGAGGACCAGCGCGAAGCTCTCGAAGATCGAGAGCGTGCCGAGAGTGACCACGAGGAACGGGATCTTCAGGTAGCTGATCAGCACGCCGTTGACGGCGCCCAGGAACAGGCCGAACGCCAAGGTGCCTACCACGGCGACGAACGCACCGACGCCTGCAGAGAGCAGCTCGCCGAAGACCATGGCGGTCGCCGCTCCGGCCGCCGCCGTCGACAGGTCGATGCCGCCCGACAGGATCACGAACGTGGCGCCGATGGCCAGCAAGAGGATGACGCTGTTGCCCGCGACGACGTTGGTCGTGTTGCCCCACGTCGCGAACACCGGCTGCGTCACCGCCAGGTAGATGCAGAGGATGACGAGCCCGGCGATGACCCCGGTGCTGCGTCCCGAGACGCGCTGGATCTCCGACCACATGGACGCGGCCCGGGACGGCGCCGCATCGTGAGGGGGGCCGCCGTGGCCCGAGTCGGGCCTCTTCTCGGCGGCGAGCTGGTCAGATGACATGCGGGTGCTTCCTTTCGTGGTCATGAGTTCAAGACGTCGTTCGCGTGTACCCGACCGCTGACGGCCAGGTCACCGATGGTCTGTTCGGAGATGTCGTCCCCCGTGAGCTCCCCGCACACCGATCCGCGGAAGAAGACGAGGATCCGGTCGCTCAGACCGATCAGCTCGGGAAGCTCCGACGACACCACGATGACGGCCGCGCCGGACGAGGCGAGCTCGTGGAGCATCGCGTAGATGGCGCTCTTCGAGCCGACGTCGACGCCGCGGGTCGGCTCGCTCAGGACGTAGACGTCGCAGCCGAGCGCGAAGGTGCGACCGAGGATGACCTTCTGCTGGTTGCCACCCGACAACAGGGTGATCCGCTTGCCGGGGGACGACGTCTTGACGCCGTAGCGCTCGATCGCGTCCTTGACGCGTCGGCGCTCGACCGAGGTGCGGATGATGCCGCCGCGGCCCAACCGTCGCAGCCACGAGACGGAGAGGTTGTCGGACACGCTGCGGACCGGCAGGAGGGCCGACTTGCGGCGGTCGTCGGGGACGTACCCGATACCCGCCGCGATGACCCGCCGGGGATCACCGAGGGCCACGTCCTTGCCGCGCACCCGGACCGTCCCGCTGGCGGGGATCGCCCCGCCGAGCGACATCGCGAGCTGCGCCTTGCCCGATCCGACCAGCCCCGCGACGCCCAAGACCTCGCCGGCGCTGACGGTGAACGACGTCGGGCTCATCTCGCCGTCGGCCGAGACCAGGCCGTCGACCTCGAGCACCGTCTCGCCGATCGTGACCTCGCGTGACCCGTAGTAGTCGCCGAGGTCGCGGCCGACCATCATGCGCACCAGCTGCGCCTCGGGCGTCGAGGGCAGCGGGACCGAGCCGACGAGCGTCCCGTCGCGCAGGACCGTCGCCCGCTGAGCCGTCGAGTAGAGCTCGGGCATGCGGTGGGAGATCATCAGGACGGCCACGCCGCGCTGGGCCTGGAGCCGCACCAGCTCGAGGAGCCGGTCGGTCGCGGCCTCCGACAGCGAGCTGGTCGCCTCGTCGAGGATCAGCAGCCGCGCCTGGGACGAGATGGCGCGAGCGATCTCGACCTCCTGCTGCAGCTCCACGCTGAGCTCGCGGACCGGCACGTCGACCGAGATGTGCACGTCGAGCTGGTCCAGGACCTCCCTGGCCTGCCGACGGGCCGAGGACCAGTCGACACGACCGCCCCGACGCGGCAGGCGTCCCATCATGATGTTCTCGGCGACCGTCAAAGACGGGGCGAGCGTCAGTTCCTGGCTGATCATCACGATCCCGAGATCGCGCGCCGCCGACGGGTCGGTGATGACGGTCTGGCGACCGTCTACCAGGATGCGTCCCTCGTCGGGCTGCTCGACACCGCCGATGATCTTGGCAAGGGTCGACTTGCCCGATCCGTTCTCGCCGGTCAGCGACAGCACCTCGCCGGCATGGATCGTCAGGTCGACCCCTCTGAGCGCGACCACTCCGGGGTAACGGCGCACGGCACCCACCACCTCCACCAGCGGTGTGGTCCGAACCGCGTCGTCGTGCACGCTCATCGATCGTCCTCGTTCCTGCTCGCTGCGAGACTCCGAAAGCATCGAAGTGGGCTCACAGTGACAGTGGTCACCGACGCGTCCTGCATGACGTGGTCCGCTCAGTGGACTCGAAACATCGCGGCAACCGGCACGACACAAGCGCCCCTCGACGGCCGATGGCGGACCGCTGAGCGGACCGGCCGGGGTGCCCGCCCGACACGCCTCGCCGATACTCCGATGGACCCCTACCCGGTGACGGAGACCCTCATGAGCATCAGCACCCCGCGACGCGCCTACGCCGACACGCCCCTCGGGCAGGTCCACTACGTCGAGCAGGGCGAGGGCCCTGCGATCGTCCTGATGCACCAGACGCCGCGGTCGTTCGACGAGTTCCGCGAGGTCCTGCCGCTGCTCGCGGCGTCCCACCGCGTGCTGGCGATCGACATGCCCGGCTTCGGCCTCAGCTACGAGATCCCGGCACCGCAGTCCATCGAGGCCATCGCCGACGGCGTGCTGGCGTTCCTCGACGCCCTGTCGATCGAGACAACCGACCTGCTCGGGCACCACACCGGAGGCGCTGTGGCCGTGGAGGTCGCCGCGCGGGCACCCCACCGCGTCCGCTCGCTCCTGCTGTCGTCCGCTCCCTGGGCGGACGAGGCGTACCGCGATGCCCACGCCGGCGGTCCGGGGGTCGACGAGGCGGACGTCGCCCACGACGGCTCCCACCTGACGACGTGGTGGGCGCTGCGCCAGCCGTACTACCCGGCCGGCCGCCCCGATCTCCTCGACCGGTTCGTGCGGGACGCCCTGGCGCCGGGCGTCACGCCCGCCGAGGGCCACATGGCGTGCGGTCGCTACGTCATGGAGGACCGGATCGGTCAGGTCGTGGCCCCGACGCTCCTGATCGGGGCGAGCGACGACCCGTTCGCCCTGCCGTCCGTGGCCAAGCTCGCCGAGCACCTGGTCAAGGCCGAGCGCGTGGAGCAGGCCATCATCCCCGGCGGAACCATCCCGCTAATGGAGACCAAGAGCCGCGAGGTCGCCGACGCCGTGGAGTCCTTCCTCCGGTCGTAGGGCCTCGACGCAAGAGCCGATCGTCCCGCGGTCCGCTCATCGGACCGCCGGGACCCGGCCACGACGTGGCGTCGATCACCATGGGAGTCCCCTGGAGAAGGAGCCCCCGTGACCGTCGACGCGACGCCCACCACCGACATCCGCCTGTTGAGCGCCCTGTGCGACACGATCGTGCCGGCGATCGACGTCCCGGCCGAGGACGCTGCCGAGCGCACCCTGTGGACCACGAGCGCGACGGACCTGGCTGTCGACCAGATCCTGGCGTCGGTGCTGCCGCTGTGGGCACCTCACGTGCAGGCCCTCGTCACGACGACGCTCTCCGCCCTCGGTGACGACTTCGCCACTGCCGACGCCGATCGCCGTGTCGCGGTGTGGCGGGACACGCTCGAGTCCGACGCGACCCGCCCCGGAGCTCTCATCCTGCAGAGCACCGTGCTGGCGATGTTCTACACGGTCCCCGACGAGCAGATGTCCAACCCGACGTGGCCGGCGTTGGGGTTCCCGGGACCGCTGCTGGCACCTCCCTCGGCGGAAGCCTTTCCCAAGACGCTGCGCCGCGAGGCGCTCCCGGCCGACGCCGACCAGACGCTGCGGGCCGATGTCGTGGTCGTCGGCTCCGGTGCCGGTGGTGGCGTCGCGGCGGCCCGTCTGGCCCATGCCGGTCTCGACGTGCTGGTGCTCGAGAAGGGCTCGTACCGCAACGAGCCCGACCTCCCACAACTCGAGGCCCTGTCGTTCCCCAACCTCTACCTCGGTGGCGGCTTCATCTGGTCGACCGACGCGAGCGTCGGCATGCTCGCCGGCTCGACGGTCGGTGGTGGCACGACCGTCAACTCGATGGCCTGCCTGCCGACGCCCGACTACGTCCTCGACGAGTGGACGGCCGCCGGCATGGTGGGTGCCACCCGCGCCGAGCTCGGACCCCACATCGAGTCGGTCATGCGGCGCATCAACGCCGACCCGGCCAACACCGTGCACAACCGCGTCAACCAGATCCTCAACCGGGGCTTCGACGCGGCCGGCATGACGCACGAGACCCTCGCCCGCAACGCCCGCGACGACGACGCCCGCTTCTGCGGCGAGTGCAACGCCGGCTGCCTGGTGGGCTGTAAGCAGTCGACGATGAAGACCTTCCTGCAGGACGCCAGCGACTCCGGCGGACGGCTGCTGGCCGACTGCGACGTGCGCGAGGTGCTGCACGCAGACGGTCGGGCGACCGGGGTACTGGCCGTCGTCAGCACCCACGACGGGGAGCGCGAGGTCGTCATCGAGGCATCCGTCGTCGTAGTGGCGGCCGGCGCGCTAGCGTCGCCGACCCTGCTGCTCGGCTCGGGGGTCGGCGGCCCCTCCGCGGGCCACAACCTGCACGTGCACCCCTCGTACTTCATGAGCGGCGTCTACGACGAGGTCGTCGAGGGCTGGGCGGGCCAGATCCTGACGAGCGTCTGCCACGACTTCAACCAGGTCGAGGACGGGCGCGGTTTCGTCGTTGAGGCCGCACCCATGGGTCTGGGCTTCTGGACAGGCCTGACCCCCTGGCACGACGGCGAGCAGCACAAGCGCGAGCAGCTGCGCCTCAAGCACGTCTCAGGGGTCTGGGGCTTCGCCCGCGACCACGGCGCTGGACGCATCGAGCGCGACGCGGACGGGATGCCGGTCGCGACGTGGGGTCTCGACGACCCGGTCGACCTGGCCATCGTTCGTCGCACGCACCAGGAGCTCGCCCGCATCATCAAGGCGTCGGGTGCCAAGGAAATCTTCACCTTCCTCCCGGGCGATCCGCGCTGGCGTGAGGGCGAGGACTTCGACGCCTTCCTCGACGTGCTGGGAGTCCTCGAGAAGGACGACGTGCTGACGCTTTCGGCGCACCAGAGCGGCACCTGCGCGACCGGCACCGACCCGGCGACCTCGGTCGTCGACGGGCGCGGGCAGCTGCACGACTGCGCGGGTGTCTATGTCGTCGACGCCTCGGCACTGCCCACCGCGCCGGGCGTCAACCCGATGGTCTCGATCGAGGCCTTCGCCAGCAAGACCGCCCAACACATCCTCGACGACTGGCAGGCGGCCCGCTGACCCCCCGACGTGTGACGCCCTGCCCCGGTCCTCGCAAGGAGCCGGGGCCGGGCGTCAGGTTCTCGCAGGGCTAGCGCGGGTGCAGTACGGCCTTGCCGCGTACCTGGCCCGCGACGAGGCGGTCGAGAGCTGCGGCGACGTCGTCCATCGCGAAGGCCTCGAGTGGCACGGCGAGCTCGCCGTCGACGAGCAACCGGGTCAGCCCGTCGACCACCGCCTCGCCTTCGGCGGCGCGACGCAGCAGGTTGACCGGCAGCACCGACACGTCGCCTAACAGCCAGTTGGGGAGGTCGAAGGTTGCCGACGTGCCAGCGGTGTAGCCGACCACCGCCACGCGACCGCCGGGTCGCACCCAGGCCAGGCGCTCGGCCAGGCCCGCACCGCCGACGGTGTCGACCACGAGCGTGACGACGGGGTCGCCCGCGAGCCCAGCCGCGCGAACAGCGTCCTGCATCGACACGACCTCGGCGCCTGCCGGCACCAGCGGGGCGCGGTGCTCCGACGAGACCAGCGCGACGACCCGGGCGCCGGCCCTCAGCGCCAGCTGCACGACCATCGAGCCGACGCCACCGGCAGCGCCCGTCACCAGCACGACCTCGTCGGTGACCGCTGCGACGCCCGCTTCGGGCCAGTCGCCCAGGCGGCCGACCCTGTGCAGACTGACGTGCGCCGTCGTCAGCGGGTCGTGCGCCACGGCCGCCAGGTCGAGGTCGAGACCATCGGGCACCTGGGTGAGGGCCTCGTGCGGGACGACGACGAGCTCGGCCCACGTGCCGGGGGTCGTGGTACCGACCCCTCCCCCGCGGATCGAGACGCGCGTGCCGGGTGCGATCACGTCGGACTCCACCACGGTGCCGGCTCCCTCGACGCCCGGGACGTAGGGCAGCCCTGGCCGGATGCCGAACTCGCCGCTCGCCACCGTCAGGTCGAAATGCGACAGGCCGGCCGCCGCGACCTCGACCAAGGCCTCGCCCGCGCCGGGCCGCGGTGCGTCGACCTCGTCGAGGCGAGGCGGCTCACCCCGCGCGTGGATCCGCAGGGCCTTCACAGCAGGGTCTTCATGCCGACCGCGACTGCAGCTTGTCGAGCAGGACGGCAACGATCAGAACGATGCCGGTGACGACGCCCTGCCAGAAGGCCGAGACGCCCATGAGGCCGAGGCCGTTCTGCAGCACGGCGATGAGCAGTACGCCGATGACGGTGCCGCCGACGCCGCCCATGCCCCCGTAGAAGCTGGTGCCGCCGAGCAGCACGGCCGCTCCGGCGGTCAGCGCGAGGCTCGCGCCGGCAGTGGGCGACGCCGAGGCGAGGCGGCTGGCGTCGACCATGCCGGCGGTGGCGGCCAGCAGCCCGCCGACGCCATAGACGCAGACGTAGACCCACGAGACGTTGATGCCGGCCAGGCGTGCGGCCTCGGGGTTGCCGCCGACGGCGTAGATCGCGCGGCCGAACGACGTGAAACGCAGCACGTAGAGACTGATAAGCAGCACCACGAGGCTGAGCACGACGGGGATCGGGATCGTCGCGATGCTGCCGTTGCCGAGCCAGTAGAACAGGCTGCTGTCGGGTTCGTCGATCGAGCTGGTCTTGCCGTTGGTGACGACGTTGAGCGCGCCGGTGAACAGAGAGGACGTACCGAGGGTGACGACGAAGAAGTTGAGACGGAGGCGGCCGATCAGGACGCCGTTGACGGCACCGCCGAGGAACATGCCCATGAGGGCGCCGAAGATCAGCGCGACGATTGGCGGCAGGCCGGCGTCGAGGGTACGGAACGCGACGTATCCGGCGGCGGCGTAGATCGCGCCGACCGAAAGGTCGAAGCCGGCCGAAAGCACGATGAACGTGAGGCCGATCGCGGTGATCATCATGGCGCTGTTGCCCGACAGGACGTTCAGGATGTTCGCCTTGGTCAGGAAGAACTCTTGGGTGACCGACAGGTAGACGACCATCACGAGCAGCGCGGCGAGGGCGCCGCCGAAGCCGCGGAAGCGGTGCAGCAGACTGCCCGCGACTCCGGGACCGCGCAGCGACGGTGGCGTCCCGCCAGGTGGGGTCGCGGCCGGCTGGGCTTGCTGCGAGGTGCTCTCGTTCGTGGGAGCGAGGGTGGGCTCAGACATGGTGGACTCCTGCGACGTGTTCGGCGATGGTCAGCTCGTCGAGCTGGTGGGCTGGCTGGTCGGCCACGACGCGTCCGCGGAGCATCATCAGCACCCGGTCACACACGCCGAGCAGCTCGACATTCTCCGACGAGCTGATCACCACGGCGACGCCCTGCGAGGCCAGCTCGCGGATGAGGCGGTAGATCTCGGACTTCGCGCCGACGTCGACACCGCGGGTCGGCTCGTCCATCAGCAGCACCTGGGGGCTGCCCGCGAGCCAGCGGCCGATGACGACTTTCTGCTGGTTGCCGCCCGACAGGCTGCCGGCCGGCAGCGACGGGTCGTCGGGACGCACGTGCAGCTCGCGCATCGCCGCCACGGCGTCGCGACGCTGTCCGCCCGCCCGGATCGGCATCAACGACAGCCGGCTGTTGGGGATCATGGTCAGGTTGTGCATGACGCTCGCGGCCGGCAGGAGGCCCTCGCCCTTGCGGTCCCCGGTCACCAGCGCCAGGCGCCGCTTGATCGAGCCGCGCGGCGTGCGGCGCTGATAGGGCCTGCCGGCCACGGTGACGTCGCCGGTCGCGGCGTCGGCGCCGAAGATCGACCGCACCACCTCGACGCGTCCGCAGCCGACGAGGCCCGCCAGGCCGACGACCTCACCGGGTCGCACGTCAAGGCTGACCCCGTCGACACGGTCGGGGACCCTCAGGTCGCGCACCGACAGCACCGGCTCGGCCGCTGAGGAGTCACCGGTGGAGATCTCGCGGTGAAAGTAGTCAGTCAACGACCGGCCCACCATCAGGCGGGTGATCGTCGACTCGTCGGCGTCCGCGATGTCGAGGGTGTCGACCAGAGCCCCGTCGCGCAGCACCGTGACCCGGTCGGCCACCGGCTCGATGTCCTGCAGCCGCTGCGAGATGAACGCGATCGCCAGACCACGCTGCTTCATGCGGCGGATGATCTCGAAGAGCGACTCGGTCAGTTCGGCGGTCAACGAACTGGTCGGCTCGTCGAAGATCACGACCGACGACTTCGCAGCCACGGCCCGCGCGATCGCCACGACCTGCCGGTCACCCGGTCCGAGCGACCCGACGAGCTGGTCGGCGCGGATGCCCGACCCGAGCTCGTCGAGAGCCTCGGACGCCGCTCGGCGTGCGTCACGCCAGTCGACACGCACCGCCCGGCCGGGCAGGCGTCCCAGGGCGATGTTCTCGGCCACCGTCAGGCTCTCAACGACCGGCACCTCTTGGGCGACCATCGTGATGCCCGCCCGCGAGGCCTGCAGCGGGTTGGCGAAGCTCACCGTCTCGCCGCGCAGCATCACCTGCCCGCTCGACGGCGTCACCTCTCCGTACGCGACCTTCATGAGGGTCGACTTCCCGGACCCGTTCTCACCCAGCAAGGCGTGCGCCTCACCCGCCCGCAGCTCGAAGTCGACGCCCTTGAGCGCGTGGGTGCGGCCGAAGTGCTTGTGCACGTCTAGCATCTGCAGGACGGATGGCTCCATGCTGATCTCCTCCGAGGGGTGGGAGCGGTAGAACGGGTCCGGGACGGTCACCTACTTGACGAGCGACGCGACGTCGTCGGGACAGCCGCCGCCGTCCGCGCAGGTCATGGCGCCCGAGGCGATCTTGGACTTCGCCTCGTCCCACGGGACGCGGTCGCCCAGGTTCTCCTTGGTGAACAGCTCGGTCGGGCTCTCGATGTAGGCCGGCACCTTCTTGCCGTCGAGGATCGCCTTCGAGACCGTCGCGAGGATCAGGCCCGTGCGCCACGGCACCAGATCGACCGTCGCGCTGAGACGACCGTCCTCGACCGCCTTGACGCCGTCCTCGTCGCCGTTCTGGCCCACGATCACGACGTCCTTCAGACCCGCTGCCTTCGCAGCCACGGCGGCACCGATGGCCGAGGAGTCGTTGTAGGCCATGATCGCCTGCACGTCGTTCTGGTACTTCGTGAGCGCCGTGGCGACGACCTTCTGGGCTCCCGCGATGTCGTCGGTCGGGTTGTCGACGCGACCGATCCACGAGATGTCGGTGCCGTCGGTGACGGTCTTGTCGTACTGCGACATCATCGTCTCGAGCGCCGGCACCGGGACGCCCAGTCCGACGCCCAGCACCTTGCTCTGGCCGCCGACCTTGTCCTTGACGTAGTCGCCCAGCAACTTCGAGCCGCGGTAGCTTCCGCCGGTGTCGACGTTCGACGTCAGCACGCCAGGGTCGGCGTCGGGCGAGGCCATGCCAGCCCAACCGACGACCTTAATGCCGGCCGCCTCGGCCCGCTTGAGCGCGGGCTTGAGGGAGTTGGCGTCGAGCGGGTAGACCACGATCAGGTCGACCCGCTGGGCGACGAGCTGGTCGACGTCCGTGACCTGCTTGGCGGGGTCGAGCTGCGCGTCGAGCGCCTTGACCTTGATGCCGTCCCGCTTGGCCGCGGCGGTGAACGAGTCCTGCGTCAGCTTGAGGATCGGCTGGGCGCCCTGGGCGTTGGAGATGCCGACGGTGAAGTCGCCCTTGCCGCCTCCGCCCCCCGACGAGCCGGAGTCCGAGCCCGAGCCGCAGGCCGCCAGTGTCAGTGATGCGCCGAGGGCCAGCGCGAGCGCCGTGGTGCGGCGACGGGATCGATTCGACATGTCTTTTCCTCCGTGTGGGGGCGCGCCGGGTGGTCGGCACTGGACGATGCGGCCGCGACGGTGCTGGTCTCCTCGGCCGGAAAGGTGCCCGATTACAGCACGCATGGTTCGACGTCCAGATGACGAAGTTTCGCTGACCGAACCGCGGTCGCGGCGGTTCGCAGGGTGGACCGCGATTGTCGTCGGAACCACCGTGCGCGCCGCCACGCCCGCACGTGTCGCCGAGCCGAGGAGTCACCATGCAGCCCACCGTCGCCGAGTGGCGCGCACGTCTCGACGCGGGCGACATCTCGGCCCGCGAGCTGGCCGCCCACTACCTGGACCGTCTCGACGGGGCCGCCGACCTCAACGCCGTCGCCGCCCGCGACGACGCCGCGGTGCTGCGCGCGGCAGACGTGGCGGACGTGCGTCTGCGCGCCGGCGAGCGGGCACCGCTGCTGGGCGTCCCGGTCACGGTCAAGGACATGATCGACGTCGCCGGGATGCCGTGCCGCGCCGGCTCGCTGGCCCGCACCGAGGTACCCGGCACCGACGCCGCGCTCGTCCAGCGCATCCGCGCCGCCGGTGGCGTCGTGCTGGCCAAGACGACGATGCCCGAGCTGGGGCTGTCGTACGAGACCGACAGCCCCGCGACCGGCAGGACCGTCCACCCTCGCGACCCTGACCGGACGCCCGGCGGCTCGAGCGGCGGCGAGGGAGCGCTGCTCGGCGCCGATGCGTCGGCGGTCGGGGTGGGCACCGACGGCGGCGGCTCGATCCGCGTGCCATCGGCCTACTGCGGCCTCTTCGGCCTCCGCCCCACGCCCGGTCGAGTCCCCCTGACAGGCTCCTGGCCGCCCGGTCGGGCCGGAAGCATGTTCGACATCACCAACGCCGGCCCGATGGGCCGCGCCACCACCGACGTCGCGACGCTGCTCGAGGTCATGGCCGGGCCCGACCACGGCGACGTCTTTTCGCACCCCGTCCGCCTGCGGGACCATCGAGCCGTCGACATCGCTACTCTGCGGGTCGGCTGGTACGTCGAGGACGGCACGGCGGTGGCCGACCCGGTCGTCGCGGCAGGGGTCCGGTCGGCTGCTGCGGCGCTCGCCGACGCCGGAGCACACGTGGAGCAGGCGGCACCGCCCGCCTCCGTGACGTCGGCGACCGAGCTGTTCTTCCGGGCGACCGCAGCCGACGGCGGGGAGGGACTGCGGGCGCTGGTCGACGACGACCCGGCGCACCACACGGCCCAGTTCCTGCGGCTGCTCAACCACCCGCCGCACGGCTCGTCGTCCAGCGCGGCCGACTACTTCGCGGTGCAGCAGGCGATGCTCGCGCTGCGCACCGACGTCCGGCGCTGGTTGGACGGCTACGACGTCGTGCTCGCACCGGTCTGCGCGGGGCAGGCGCCCCGGCACGAGACCCCTCCAGGAGGCGTGCCCCAGGAGAGCTACCTGCGGTACGAGGCGTTCAACTTCACGCACACCTACAGCCTGGCCGGGCTCCCGGCGGGGTCCGCCCCGGTCGCGCTGGTGGACGGGCTCCCCGTGGGGGTGCAGGTCATCGCCCCGGCCTGGCGCGAGGACCTCGTGCTCGCGGCGATGGACGTGCTGGAGGACGCCTTCGGCGGTTTCACCCTCGCCGCCCCCGCCTGAGCCGTGGATCCTCCACCTCGCGCTTGGGCTCAGGCGAAGTCGACCGAGACCGATCCGAGACCCGACAGCGTCGCGGTGACCGTCTGACCTGCGACAACGGGTCGCATCGGCCCGAGCGCGCCCGACAGGATGACCTGACCTGCGCGCAGCGGCTCGCCCAGGTCACGCGCCGTGCGCGCCAGCCACACCACGGCCTCGACGGGATCGCCGAGGCAGGCCGCACCGTTGCCGGTGGACGCCTCCGCGCCGTCGATCGACATCGTCATCTCGACCTGCGCGGGCACGACCTCGTCGAGGCTGCGCCGGTCGGTGCCCAGCACGAACGCCGCGCCCGACGCGTTGTCGGCCACCGTGTCGCCGAAGCTGATGTCCCAGTCGCGGATGCGGCTGCCGCACACCTCGAGCGCCGCCACGACGTGATCGGTCGCGGCACGCACCTGATCGGCATCGAGGGGACCGTCGACGAGGTCCGCGCCCAGCACGAACGCGATCTCGGCCTCGACCCGCGGCTGCATGAGGTCGGCGGCGGCGATCGTGACGCCGTCGGCATGACCCATCGAGCCGAACAGCACGCCGAAGTCGGGACGGTCGACGCCCAGCTGCTGCTGCACCGCGAGCGACGTCAGGCCGATCTTGCGTCCGACGACCTGCTCGCCGCCGGACACCCGGCGGGCGGTCAGCACGTCCTGGACGGCATAGGCGCTGTCGAGGTCGTCGCGACCGATCAGGTCGCGGACGGGTTCGCACGGCTGCCCCGTGTCGGCGGCCTGGGCGAGACGCTGGGCGGCGGCAGTGACGTTGTCCTGGTTCACGGTCATGTGCCCACGATGGCTCTCGAGGCGGTGGGAGTAAACGGAGCTGTCTCGCTCAGCAGTCCCCGCACCGATCACATCAGGTCGTGCACCGTCCGCCCGCCGACCACGGTCCTCAGTACGACGGCGTCCCCGATCTCATCGATCGGGACCTCGAACAGGTTGCGGTCGAGCACGATGAGGTCGGCCGCCTTGCCCGGCACGAGCGTGCCTCGCCGGTCGTCGTGGCCGACGGCTCGCGCCCCGTTGATCGTCATGGCCGCCAGTCCCGTCGCGAGATCGATCGAGTGGTCGCCGTGCTGGATCGCGCCCTGCAGCGCGGGGAACAGGTTGGGCGTGTCCGCGACGCTCCAGTCGGTGCCAAAGGTCATCTCGGCCCCCGATGCGACGACGGTGTCGAACTCGTAAAGGTGGCTCACGTCGTGCTCGGCGAGGTGCCACACCGCCGGCGACATCTCGGCACCCACGCGCAGCGGTGCGAACCGGCCGAAGTCGGCGGCGTCCACGAGGCAGCAGTGGGCCAGCTCGTGGCGTGGCCCGTCGGGTCCGTTGGTCGCCCGAGCGTGCTCGACCGCGTCGAGCGCGCGTCGCACGGCGCCCTCGCCCCCGCAGTGCACCTTGACCGTCAGCCCCGCGGCGTCGAAGCGCACCATCGCGGCGTTCATCTCGTCCTGCGGGATGAGCAGGTGCTCCTCGTCGACGGTCCCGTCGTCGTGGATGCACGAGTGCGTCCAGTAGGGCGGGATCGGCGAGCCGTCGAGCCAGAACTTCACGAAGCGCGTGTCGACGTGCCGTGACGCGTAGTCATCGTGGTGGTCGATCATCCGGTCGAGCTCGTCGAGGCCCGCCATGCCGAACGACTCCTCGCGCCAGACGAGGTGCGCCGCGACGTGCAGGCCGAGCTCGTCGGACTCGTCGAGCGAGCGCAGCACCCGCAGCAGCTGGGCGGTCGACGACGCGTCCTGCACCGAGGTGACCCCGTACCGGTGGTTGAGGTCGCGGGCATGACGCACCGCGAGGCCCATGACATCGTCGTCGTGCACCCCCATGACCCGGAAGATCGGCCAGCGGGCCTGCTCGTACAGCTCGCCGGTCACCCGTCCGTCGGCGTCGCGGACGACCTTGCCGTTCTTGGTGTCGGGGGTCGAGGCGTCGATGCCGGCGAGCTCGAGGGCACGCGCGTTGACCAGCACGTTGTGCGCCGAGCGGTCGTGCAGCATGACCGGCTCGTCGGGGAACGCCTCGTCGAGGAAGGCCCGGTCAGGCCCGTTCTCACCGAGCGCCTCGGGCCAGTAGCGGCCGCCCACGAGCCACCGGTTGCCCTGCGTGTCCACGGGCCGCGGACCGTCCCAGGCTCGCAGCGCCGCGACGATCTCGGTCTCACCGGCATCGGGTGCGAAGGAAACCTCCCACCGGTTGAGACCGCTGACCAGGTGGGTGTGGGCGTCGTGCACACCCGGCATGATCATGCGTCCGCCGACGTCGACGACCTCGTCGGCAACGGCGACCTCGTCGGCCGTGGCGTCGTCGTCGCCGACCGCGACGACGACACCGTCCCGCTCGACGAGGCTCGACACCCAGGGGCGCTCGGGGTCGCCGGTGTAGATCGCGGCGTTGACATAGGCGGTGGACATGCGGGGGCCTCTCGTCGTGGTCGCCCCATGCAAGCCCCTCGCGGACGCCCCCGCCACAGCGCCGGCTCGCTCACCGAACCGCGGCGTGCCTGAAGGAATCCCCTACGCCTGCCCCGGCAAGGTCCGATTCCCTCGACGCCGCGTCCTTCCTAGAGTCGCAGCAACCCATCACTGCTCGAGGAGTGCCATGACGTACACCGTGGACGAGTCCATCACCACGACCACCTCGGCCACGACGCTCGACGACGTGCTGTCCGAGCTGGCCGACCGGCGCGACGAGTTCCAGCGCCTCGGCTACGTGCCCCGCGACTTCGTCGACCGTCTCATCGCCATTGGCATCTACCGGTCCGCGACCCCCGAGGCCTTCGGCGGCAGCCCCGAGCGTCCCGCCGACTTCTTGCGCACGATCGAGAAGATCTCGGTCATCGACGCCTCGACGGGATGGGTCGCCAGCTTCGGCTGCCAGCTCGTCTACCTCGGCACCCTGCCGGCGCAGACCCTCGCCGAGCTGTTCGCCGAAGGTCCCGACGTCGTGTTCGCCGGCGCCCTGTTCCCCGTCCAGCACGCCGAGCCGACCGAGACCGGCTTCGTCGTCGACGGTCGCTGGAAGTTCGGCAGCGGCAGCATGGGCGCGGACGTCATCTGCGTCGGCATCCCTGGCGACGACTCCATCGACGGCGAGCCGCGGGGGGCGCTCCTGCGGGCCGCGGACGTCGAGATCGTGCAGGACTGGGACGTCCTCGGCATGAAGGCGTCCGGCTCGTTCGACCTGGTGGTCCACAGTGTCGAGGTTCCCCGCGAGTGGACGTTCATCCGCGGCGGCGAGCCGTCGCTCGACGAGCCGCTCTACTGCTACCCCGCCATCACGTACGCAGCCCAGTCGCTCGCCGTGACGTCGGCGGGTGTGGCCCGAGCCGCGCTCGACCACGCACTGAAGGTCGGAGCCGGGGTCGCCGGCGTGACCGGGGCACCCGAGCTGGCCGACCGCGCGTACTACCGCGCCGGCATCGCTCAGGCCGAGGCTCAGCTGCGGTCGGGCGCGCCTACTTCTTCGAGGCTGCCGAGGAGGCCTGGGACGCTGCCCTGGTCGGCGAGGTCAGCGACGAGCTCAACGCGCACATGCGGCTGTCGACCGCTCGCCTGGCTCGCACGCTGCGTCCTCGTGGGTCGACGTCGTGGTCATGACCTGACGGTACGAGTCCGGGAAGCAGCCCGAAATGGCCACAATGCAGGAGCCCGCTGAAGAAATCCCGTACCCGTCACGCCCGGGCCGGTGGTCTACGCTGGCCGGAATCGCGTCCCAGGGGGTCTGCGCGGCGACTGTCAGCTACGGCCACGGCCGAGAGGCGGTGCTCGACGCGACCATCCGCGTCGTGTCGACGCAGGGTCTGCGCGGCCTGACCTACCGCAGCGTGGCGGCCGAGGCGATGGTCAGCCACGGGTCGGTTCAGTACCACTTCGGCGACTGGTCGACGCTGGTCGAGTCGGCTCTGGCGTACTGCCTCGAGCGCAGCGTGCCAGCGACGGTCCTCGGGGTGCCCGAAGCCGGGCTCGAGGCGTTCGCCGACGGGATCGTCGCTCTGGTCACCGATCAGCCCGACCTGCAGGCCTTCCAGTACGAATTGCAGCTGGAGGCGCGGCGCCCGTCCCGAGCTGCTGCCGGTCGTCGAGCGGATGAACCGCAACTACCGCGCCTTGGTCGCTCGCGAGCTGGCCCGTCACGGCATCACCGACCCCAGGTGGCCGAGATCGTGTTCATGGCCTTGGAGGGGCTGGTGCTGCACCAGTCCGTGTACGGCGACACCCGTCGCACCGAGGGAGCGATCGAGGCGCTGCGCACGCTGCTCACGAGCCTGCGCAACGACGCGTCCTGACGCCCTCGGCCTCAGTGCGAGCAGGTGCACTGCCCCGGCGGGCAGTGGCTGCACCCGGCCCCCGGCACGTCGAGCGCCGGGCTGCGGTCGAAGAAGTTGGCCGGCAGCAGCATGAAGCTCGCGACCTCGTTGGGCATGACGGGCCAGTCCTCCGACCGGGGGATGTGGGTCACGCCAAGCGTGTGCCAGAGCACGACGTCGGTGTCCTCGACCGGCCGGTTCGCGGCCGACCACGAGACCAGTCCGTTGCCCGACTTGTCCATGTTGGGGTGGTCACCCGCGGCATGGATCTCGTCGGGTGAGTACGGCGTGACCCACACGTTCTTGGTTGCGAAGCCCGCGCGCCGGACCATCAGCGAGGGCTCCTGAGCGATGAGCGTGTCCGACGCCCAGCCGGGCAGCAGCTTGTAGCCGACCGGCACGCCCCACTGGTTGGTCTTGTGGGGGTTGACGACGGTCCAGGTACGCGCCGTCTGGGGGTTGGTGAGGCCGTCGCCGTCCAGCTCGTGCTTGATCGGCGTCTTGGTCACCCGGATCGCGTTGCCGTACGGGTTGGTCGGTCCGACCGGCTCGCCGTCGACGTCGGTCTGGTAGACGGTGTTCTGCCACCCGTCGACCTCCATGTCGAGGCGGAAGTTGAACAGGTGCTGGTGCCACGTGGCGGCGAGGTTCTCGGCCACCGGGCTGGCCTGCCCGGGCAGGTCGCCCTCGTAGGCGATGGTCTGCACGATGCCCATGAGCTTGGTGTCGACCTCGATGTGGCCATCCTGGAAGAAGTTCCAGTAGAAGCCGTAGTGGTAGTTGCCGACCGTCGCGATGAAGCTGACGACGAGCTTGCGCGAGCGGCGCACGTCCACCTTGCCGGTTACCCAGTCGGTGTGCTTCCAGAGGATGCCGGCGTCCTCCTCGTGGATGCAGATCGCGTTCTCGATCGTGACCGGGTTGCCGTCGTCGTCGGCCATGACGGCGTCCATGTACGTGATGTCGCCGAGGCAGTCGCAGCCCAGCACGAGCGAGTTCGCCATCCTGCCGAGCCCGTACTCGCCGGCGTCGAAGGCGCTGCGGAAGTAGTGGGGGTCAGCGGGGATGCCGTAGGGCACGATCATCTCGCCGACCGCTGCGCGGTGGATGATCGAGCGGTACTCGTCGCCGTCCTGGTACTCGATGCCGGTCAGCACCAGACCGTCGATGGGGTGCATGCCGATGCGGAAGCGCCACTTCTGCCACGTCAACTGCGGACCGTCGAGCACGAAGCCGGGGCCGTTCGGCTGCGTGATCTCCAGCGGCGCGACATCGGTGCGCATGGGCTGGTTGGCGTCGGCGGTGTAGTTGCCGCACGTCATGGGCATCGGACGCACTCCGGCGTCCTCGACCGCGACGACCTCGCGCTTGACCGTGTCGACCAGCACGATGACGCCCTCGACGATGTGCGCGTAGGCGTTGTCGTCCTCGAAGTGACGGAAGTAGGTGACGCCGGCCCACAGCCGCTGGCCGGTCAGGTCGAGGTCGGCGCGGTTGCCGACACCGAACGGGTCGAGCTGCACGAGCGTCAGGTCGGTGATACCCCGCTTGGCGAGGGCCTCGACGAACCGCGGATCTGCCTTGGCGGCGGTGTCGACGATCTCGATCTCCTCGGCCAGCATCTGCGCGCTGCCCTCGGTGAGCTGTTCGGACGACACGATCGTCTCCTCGTCGAGGTCGACGACGACGTTCCACGTGGCAGCCGACGTGCGGTCCAGCACGATTGCACGGGCCTGACGGCTGACGGCCTCTCCGGCGCGCACCTTGGCCTTGTCGGGCTCGTTGACGAACAGCGAGCCGAAGCCGGGGCGGTCACCGCCGATGCCGTGCTTCCTGACGAGCGCCGCTGCGCGGGAGATTTCGTCGGCCGTGAGGGAGTCGAAGAGTGCGGAGTGCATGCAGATAAACTCCCATGCCACCGTCGGTGCCCTACGCTCAGGTTTCGTTGACCGAACCCCTTGCCTGTTCGGTTCGACGCCCTGCCGGGATCGTGTGCCCATGAGCACATCCGACGTCTTGACCGCCGACACGGTGCTGCGTGGCGGCCCTGTCCTCGATCTGTCCGACTGGAAGCCCGGCGACGAGGTGACCGACGACTGGCTCGCGGGTCGTCCCCGGGCGCTGGCCGTCCGCGACGGCGCGATCGTCGCCCTCGGACCGGAAGCCGAACAGCTGATCGGACCGGAGACTCGCGTCGTCGACCTCGATGGCGACACCGTCATCCCGGGCATCAATGACGGCCATCTGCATTTCACTGGCTACTCGGTCACGACGCACACCTACGTGAAGATGGGCACGGACATCTTCACCGACCTGGCCCAGCTGCCGTCGTTCCTGACGAAGGACCGCATCGACGCGAGCGGGTGGATCCGCGGTCACGGCTGGGACGAGCTGGTGCTGGGGCGCAAGATCACGGCGCGCGACATCGACGACGCGTTGGATGCCAACGGCATCGCCGGCACGCCCGTCGTGCTGTTCGACTGGAGCGGGCACTCGCTGTCGGCGAACTCGGTGGCCCTCGAGCGCGCGGGCATCACCGCGGCGACCCCCGATCCCGCCGGAGGCGTCATCTACCGCGACGCCGACGGGGGTCCCGACGGCTTCCTGACCGATGCCGCGATCTCTCTGATGATCGCGGTGGTCCCTCCCGTCCCCACGGAGCAGCTACTCGACGCCTACCGCAAGGGTCAGGCCGACCTGCACGCCCTCGGCATCACGGCGCTGACCGAGCCGGGTCTCGGTCCGGGGCACCGCGCCCTGCTCGACGGCTCCGGCTCGGTCGAGGCGCTCGACGCCCTCGCCGACCTGGCCGAGGCTGGCGACCTGACGATGCGCGTGTCGGTGCTCGTGCTGCCGAACGGCACGGGCGGCGCCAACGCGGCCGACGTCAGGAAGCACCTCGAGGCCGGGCTCGCCCGCCGCTACGACGACCGCGACCTCGACCCGCGACAGCTGACCATCGCCGGGGTGAAGGTGTTCGCCGACGGCACGCCCCAGAACGGGACGACGTGGCACAAGCAGCCCGTGCACGAGGACAACCCGCCCGAGCACCGCTGCGGGCACATGGTCGTCGTCGGCGACTCCGACCTCGACAAGGTCGAGGAGCTGCGCGAGATCATCCGGACGGTCGACGCCGCCGGTCTGCAGGTCGCGATCCACGCGATCGGCGACCAGACCGTCGAGACCGTCATCGACACGATCGCCGAGATCGCACCGAACAGCCCCCTGCGGCACTACCTCATTCACACGACCGAGCTGTACCCCCACGGCTGGGAGACGCTGGCCGCGAACGGCATCGGAGCCTGCTTCAACCCGGTGATCATGAGCACCTTCGTCCGGTTCCTGCCGGCAGAACGCATCCTCCGCACCGAGCCGATTCGCTCGACCCTGCACGCCGGCGTCCGTCCGGGCATCACGTCCGACGCCCCGGTCGTGCCGCCGGACTGGCGCCCCGCGGTCGTCTACGCCGTCACCCGCGCGCACGTCTGGGAGGGCGAGGTGCCGGCCGAGGACGCCGAGGGCATCACGACCCTCGACGCCCTCGCGCTGCTGACCAGCGGTGCCGCCGTCCGCGACCGGGCCGAGACCTGGCGTGGCACGCTCGCCGTCGGACAGCGTGCCGACCTCGCGGTGTTGCACGGCTCTTGGCCCTCTGACGACGACGTCGCCTCACTGGTCGACCGTCCCATCCGGCTGACGATGGTCGACGGGACGGTCGTCCATTCGGCCTGACGAAGCAGCCGGAACCAGCCGACGCTACGACCGCGAGAGAATCGCGCGAGCGGCGCGCAGGCCGGTCTCGATGGCACCGTCGATGTAGCCGAGCGACGCACCGGAGAAAACGCTCCCGGCAAACATCACAGGTCCCGACAGGTCACCAAGGCCGGGATGCCGTCGGTCGGCTGCCCCGGGCGCAGATTGGCCCACGTCTCGCGCGAGAACTCGTCCGCGGTCCAGTCGTGCCCGGTGACCTCGAGCACCTCTACGCCCGGCAGCCAGTGGCGCAGCGCCCTCTCGACCGCCTCGCGGTCGTCGACCGAGATGGCGGTGTGGTCAGAGCCGAACGCGACGACCAGCGAATCACCGTCGACGCTGAACTCGAACTGTCCGATGTTCAGCGGCGACAGCAACGGCGGCGCAAAACCCAAGAAGGGCCGCACGTCACCCCGGACGCGAGCCCGCACCTTCACGCCGCGCGATGCCTGCCCAGCGGCGACCACGGCACGCTGGGCGTCCGGCAGCGCCGGCGTGAACTCGATGGCGGGCAGAGCGTTGATCGGCACGGTCACGATCACCGCGGCCGCGGTGACGGCGTCGCCGGCGGCGGTCGTCACGGTCACGCCGGTAGCAGATTCCTCGACGGAGACGACCGTCGTGTCGAGACGGACGTCGGCTGTGGTGTCGGCCGCGATGTGGTCGATGAGCACACGAGCGCCGCCGGCGATGCGGTAGGTGGCGGCCGCCTCGAGGTCGAGAGCAGTGTCCCAGGCGCAGAAGGTCGTCATGGCCCGCCAGCTCCTCGCCGGGATCCAGTCGAAGCTGTAACTCCCCCGGCCGCGCGATCGTGCGTCGATCGCGCGGCCGAACCTCCGCTGCGGCGCGTGCGGAGCCGCCTGAGCGGTCCCTGGCAAGAGGGCTTCGGTCCCTTCTCCCGGGATCATCGACCATGCCGTCGGCGGGCGCGGGCGCGGACAATGAGCGGGTGACTGCGCCCACGACCGTCGAGTGCCCGGCTCGCCCGCGCACTGGCACGCCGACGTGGGCGTAGGGCCCGCAGTGACCGGCACGACGACGGCGGACGCGAGCGGCCCAGCGGCCGCGACCGACCGCCAGATGGGGCTGACCCAGTCCACCTCGCTCGTCGTGGGCAGCATCATCGGGGTCGGCATCTTCAGCCTGCCGTACTCGCTGGCGGGGTTCGGTCCCATCAGCCTCGTCGCGATGGGCATCGCGAGCCTGACCGCGATCGCCTTCGCGGTGCTGTTCGCTGCGCTGAGCCGGCGCCTGCCTGCCGACGGCGGACCGTACGCGTACTCGCGCGCCGCGTTCGGCAACGGCATCGGGTTCGCGAACGCGTGGTCGTACTGGATCGACGCCTGTGCCGGCAATGCCGCCATCGCCGTGGGATGGGTCTACTACGTCGAGCACTTCGTCAACCCGGGAGGTGCCACCGGCGTCAGCATGCTCATAGCCCTCACCTGCCTGTGGCTGCCGGCGGTGGTCAACCTGTTCGGGATCCGCTCCGTGGGCGAGTTCCAGGTCGTCACCGTGGTGCTCAAGTTCATCCCTCTGCTCTTCATGGCCACGGTCGGCCTGTTCTTCATCAGCAGCCGGAACTTCTCCGTCTGGAACACCAGCGGCGACTCCAGCCTGTCCGCGATCGGCGGAGCGATGGCCATCTGCCTGTTCACGTATCTCGGCGTCGAGACCGCCGCGGTCGCGGCCGCGAAGGTGCGCAACCCCCGACGCAACATCCCTCGCGCCACGGTGCTGGGGACGCTGGCGAGCGCCGTCGTCTACATGCTGTCGCTCACCGCGGTCTTCGGCATCCTCCCGGCAGCCGCCCTCGCGCTGGACGAGAACAGGGACTCCTACGCGGCGGCGACGAACAGCATCCTCGGGGGATCCTGGTCCGGCGACCTCGTCGCGGTGGCGGTGATCATCTCCGGCCTCGGGGCCAGCAACGGATGGACGATGATCTGCGCCGAGATGCCACGCGCCGCCGCCGAGGACGGCCTGTTCCCGGGTGCGTTCACCCGCACCAACCGGCGCGGGGCTCCCGTGGTCGGCATCGTCTGCTCGACCCTCTTCGCCTCGGTCGCCGTCGTCATCAGCTTCTGGGGCACGGACGGCTCCACCGTCTTCACGACCCTGGTCCTGATGACGGGCATCACCGCGGCCATCCCGTTCGGCTTCTCCGCGCTGGCGCAGATCGTCTGGCGCGTCCGGGATCGTCGGGCCGGCTTCACCCCGCACTTCCTGCGCGACGTCGTGGTCGCGGTCGTGTCGCTCGCGGCGTCGATCGCGTTCATCTACTACTCCCGCAACACCGGCGACTCGTGGTACGTCGTGTGGGGGCCGTTCCTCATGGCCGGTGCCGCGCTCCTGATCGGCGTGCCGGTCTACCTGGCCGAACGCGGGCGCATGCGGCCTCCGGAGCCCGTCGAGTACGACCCGAGCCGGCTCTGACGGTCCGCTCAGCCGTCGAAGTGGTGGCCGTCGGCGACGCCGTACGTCCAGCGGAACCCGTTGCGCTTCATGATCCTCGGCACCAGGTGGGAGCTCTTGGTCCAGGCATAGGTACCGGCCGCCCGCGTGCGCCACCACGAGTTGGGGACCCAGCCGTCCGTCCCGGACCGGTACGGGTTCTCGAACGGGTTGATGTCGATCGCCCGGCCGTACGCGTGCGGGGACCGCACGCCGGGACGGCCGACGACGTTGCGGCAGTTGAACGCGCTGGTGTTGTCCGCGGCCATGGACGAGTAGTCGTTCGCGCCGCGCACCCGGGAGGAGTAGCCGAACCGGTCCACGCGGTACATCGCCCGGATGGACACCTTGTTCTTGTACAGGTCGGTGAACAGCCGGGCCGTCTTGGCGGCGATCGCCTTGTGCACCACGATCTCGCCGCGGTGGCGGTAGCCGTCGAAGCCCCAGTAGTTGACCTTCACGACCCGCAACGAGCCGCGGCCCACCGGGCATCCGGACCGCCACGACCGGCCCTTCATGGACTTCCAGGTCTTGGCGCTGATCTTCGAGGTCTTCGCATTCGCGCCCGACCCGGAGGCACGGGACTGCGCGGGGAGCGCCTTCGGCTTCGGCGAGCCGGACCGGCGCTTGATGACCTTGCCAGGCGGCACGTTCTTCAGCCGCGCCTTGCCCGAGGTCGCCCCGGAGTGCCAGCTCGACGACGGGACGACCGCGCGGAACGAGTACGTCCTGCGCGGGCGGACGGACGTCTTCGCGACACCGGCGGAGCTCGTGCGGGCCTTCCTGAGCGTGCGCCACTTGCCGTCCTTGTAGTACTGGAACGAGACTTGGAGGCCGGGCACCTTCTCGAGCTCGGTGCGCACGGAGGCCGAGAGGTGGGCGGTCTTCTCGTCCACGACCTTCGACGGCGCGGTGAGCTTGACCGTGGCCGTCTGCCTGGTCGCGGTCACCGTACGCGGGGCCGACGCGGACTCCTCGTACCCGTCCACCCCCAGGTAGCGGGCCCGCACGACCGTCCTGGCGGACATGATGACGACGCTGGTGGTGGCGACACCCGCCCCGGTGACGGTCACGTCGGCGACCTTGGCCCAGGTGCTGCCGGACTGGCGCTCGAACCGGACCACGCCGGTGGCACCGGGCTGCCCGGCTCCGGCCACGGTCGCGGTCAGCGTGATCGGGCGGTGCAGCTTCGTCGCGGACGGCGCGGTCAAGGCCGTGGTGGTCGGGGCGGCGATGCCCTCGTTGCGGGTGCGCTGCGCCTCGCTGACGGACTCCGTGTGCGTGTCGTCGCCGTCGAACCGGGCGTAGTAGTCCGAGGACGGACGCGTGCGGTCGGCCGGTGCGGTCAGCGTGGCGACGCCGTCGGCACCGGTGGTCGCCGTGGCCACCGAGGCGTCCGCGACGTCGTCGTCCGGCAGCCCGCGGAACAGCGTGACGGTAGCGCCGGGGACGCCCGCGGACGGATCGGTCAGGGCGGCGCGCGCAGTCACGTCGGCACCGGAGGGGGTGCTCGCGGGGACCGTCAGCGCCAAGTTGGTCGCCTCGCCACCGGTCGGGGCACCGACGGCGGACGGCATCACGGACAGGGTGAGGGCGGCGGTCACCAGGCCGGCCGAGACACTCGTGGCGATCTTCACGGGGCTGGTCCTCTCGGCGTGCGCGGCGTGGTCTGGACGGCGCACTCCCGTTCCGTACCGGGCACTGGCCCCCCGATGAAAGTACCTCCGTGGTTCCTTGCCGTACACCCTGCACGACCCCGGCAGCGTGGTCGCTGCCGGGGTCGTGGGGAATGCGGTGCTACTTCGTGCGGGCCGCCTTGTCGATGAACGTGGCGACCGTGTGCGGTCCCTCGACCATCGCGAGGTGGTCGTTGCCGGTCCTCTTGACGGTGCCGTGGGCCCGCTTGGCCATCGCGAGCTGCTGGGCCGGGGGCAGGACCTTGTCGTGCGAGCCGATCAGGAAGAAGCTCTTGATCTTCTTCCATGCCGGCGTCCCCGACGTGTCCTTGAGCGCGCTCAGCGCGAGCGGCTGCTGCGCCGCGGCGAGCACGTCCGCCTTCGCGTTCGAGATCCTCGCGGCGAAGACCTTCCGGAACAGCTCGGGCTTGACGTACGTGTCGACGTCACCCTTGCCCTTCGGGTACTGGACGAAGTTGAACACCGTCTCCGGGTGCGGGTTGGCGAGCAGCGAGCCGGGCTTCTCGCCGGTCAGGTTGTAGGTGGACTCCCCCTTGGCCGGCGCGTAGCCGTTCACGTAGACCAGCGCCTTGACGCGCGGGGTCTTGGTCGCGGCGTTCGTGATGACGCTGCCGCCGTAGGAGTGGCCGACCAGCACGACCGATCCCTTGGTGTTCTGGTTGACGAACGCCGCGACGTTGGCGGCGTCCGTCTTCAGGTCACGCAGCGGGTTCGGTGCGTTCATGACCTTGTAGCCGTGCTTCTGCAGGAGCTTCGTCACGGGCGCGAAGCTCGACCCGTCGGCCCAGGCACCGTGCACGAGCACCACGGTGGGCTTGGCCGAGGTCGACTTCGATGCGGGCGCTGACGGCGCCGCCGAGGCGGCCGGCACCGCGACGCCGAGGGCGACTGCGGAGACCGCAGCCAGGCCGACGAGCTTGCGCTTCGTGAAGCGGGGGGTGATGGGCATGGTGTTTCCTTTCGTGGCGACGGTGCGCCGGTTGGGTGATGCGGTGGTGGGAGGGACTAGCGGGCCAGGAACGTGAGCAGCGCGGCGTTGAACTGCTCGGCGTGGGACACGTTGATGCCGTGCGGGCCGCCCTCGATGACGACGAGCTCGCTGCCGGGGATCGACTCGGCGGAGCGTCGACCACTGACCTGGAACGGGACGACCTGGTCGGCGTCGCCGTGGATGACGAGGGTCGGCAGCGTGAACTTCTCCTGGTCGGGCCGGAAGTCGGTGGCGCTGCGCCTCGCTGACCGCCAGCCCCTCGGACGTCGAGGCGCGACTCGCAGCGGGGCTCGACCAGGAGGCTCACCGTCGGGGCGCTCGCGCACATCCTGCCTCCGTACGGTCGTCGGACTAAGTCTGGTTTTGCTACTTAGTTCAGTGACTGTACTTACTGCAATGGCAGGTGAGAACAGGACCTTGTGCTCGGAAAAGTCCCGAGAACGGAAGAAATCGATAGCATGAAGCATGAGCAAGGACTTTTCGACGTGGCCGTGCTCGCTGGCGCGCTCGGTCGAGGTGTTCGGCGACTCCTGGACGGTCCTGATCGCGCGGGACGCGTTGCAGGGACTCACCCGCTTCGACCAGTTCCAGCGGTCGTTGGGCATCGCCCGCAACACGCTGTCGGACCGACTGAGCAAGCTCGTGGAGGCCGGCTTCTTCGAGAAGCGGTTCTACCAGGACAACCCGCCGCGGTACGAGTACGTCCTGACCGCCATGGGCCGGGACTTCCTGCCGGTGCTGGCCGCCCTGCTGGCCTGGGGCGACACGTGGCTCGACGGGGGCGCGGGAGCGCCGGTCAGCCTGCACCACCAGACGGACCACCACCGCGTGGTCCCCACCGTGATCTGCGCCGAGTGCGGGCAGCCGATCGTCCACGAGGACCTGCAGTACTGCGTGGGGCCGGGTTACCCCGAGGACGACGACGGTCCCCGTGGCACCCGCACGCGGCTGGCCGGCACTCCCGGGGGCCCGGGGGGACGACCCTCAGCGGCGTCCGGCACGCAAGCGATCGCCTAGCCCCAGCGGGACGTCAGCGAGCCGCGCGCAGGAACTCCTCCAGCAAGGGACCGGCGGTCGCCGAACCGGACGCGCCGTCCCCGACGAACACCGCGACCGCCAGGTTGCCGTGCGTGCCGATCATCCAGGCATGGGTCCGCGGCGGGACGTCGTCGCCGTACTCGGCCGTCCCGGTCTTGGCGCCGACCGGCGAGCCCGGCACGTCCAGGAGGAACCGTCCGCTGCCGTCCGTGACGACCGCGCGCATCATGTCCGCGAGGCTGATCGCCTCCTGGGCGTTGAGCGGATTCGCCGGCGTCGGCGCGTCCTTCGGCTCCAGGTCGGGCAGCAGCACGGGCGTGACGAGCCGGCGGTCCTGCACCGACGCAGCCACGACGGCCATGACCAGCGGGGACGCCTCGATGCGCCCTTGGCCGATCATCGACGCGGCCCGTTCGGTGCCCTTCGCCGTGGTGGGTACCGACCCGAGGAACGCCGGCACGCCGAGGTCGACGTCGCGGCCGAGCCCCAGCGCGTACGCCGCGTCGGCGAGCCGGGCCTGCGGTGCCTTCTTCCTCGTCGCGATCATCGCGGTGTTGCACGAGTTCGCGATCGCGGTGGTCAGCGAGACGTTGCCCAGCGCGGAGGACGGGTAGTCCGAGTAGTTCTTGAACGTCCGCCCGTCGACCGTCACGGTGGGGCTGCAGCGCACCTTCGTCTCCGGCGTCACCCCTGACCGCAGGAACGTCAACGCGGTCACGATCTTGAACGTCGATCCGGGGGCGTACCGGCCGGAGGTCGCCGTGTCGTTGCCGTCACTGCCCGGGCCGCTGGCGACGGCCAGCAGCTCACCGGTCGACGGCCGGATCGCGACGATCGCGCTGGCCGGGTCGACGTCGCCCAGGATGTCGTCCGCCGCGGCCTGCAGCTTCGGGTCGAGCGTCGTGCGGACGGCCTTGCCGGCCTGGGGCTCGCGGGCGAAGAGCTCGCGAGCCTCGGCGCCCTCCTCGTCCGTGATCGCGGTGACCTCGATGCCGGGCGTGCCGCGGAGCCGGGTGTCGTACCGCTTCTGCAGGCCGGACAGGCCCACCTGGTCGCCGGCCTTCAGCGCCCCCTTGGACTCCTTGATGGTCTCCGCGGTCGCCTCGCCGACCGTGCCCAGCAGGGGCTGACCGAACGCCCGGGTGGGTGCCAACGGCAGCTCGGCGTCGATGCCGACCGCCCCGGGGATGGCCTCGAGGTCCTGGCCGCTGGGCAGACCCGCGCCCTTCCTGAGGACCAGTCCCTCGACGAATGCCTGCGGGCCCGCCGCCTCGACCCTCTTGCGGAACGTGCCGGTGTCGATGTCGAGGAGCTTCGCCAGCGCGACGGCCGACGTGCCGGCCTTCTTCGCGTCCACCCGCGTCTTGTCGATGCCGACGCGGACCACCGGCCTCGCGGTCACGAGCGGTTCATCCTCCGCGCCCAGGATGTCGCCTCGCTCGGCCGCGACGGTGCGCGCGACGAGTCGTTCGCCCTTGGTGACCGGAGCCACGAGCGAGGGCTTCCAGTCGACCTCCCACCGGTCGTTCCCCTCGACGAGCGACGCCTTCGTCTCGTACGACCAGGTGGCCCCGTTGATCGACCGCCGCGTCGACAGCGTCACGGTCGCGGCGCCGTCCTTCTCGGCCACGTCCTTGACCGTGACCTTCTGGGTGCTCGTGCCGAGGCCCTCGACGATGCGGTCCAGCTCGGTCTGGTGGTCCGGGCCGCTCCCCGTCGTCGCCACCTTGGCCACGTTCCCCGAGGTCAGCGCCGCTGCCAGGTCGTCGGCGGCGTCCCCGGCGTCGGGGCCGTTGTCGCTGCACGCGGTCAGCACTGCGAGCGCGACCACGAGCCCGGTGGTCGATGCGACGAGCCGGGCACGGCGGGGCGGGAGCATGCCGAGAAGTAGAACAACTCGGCGCAGGGCCGTCAACCGCGCCCCGGCCCACTCGCCGACGAGTCACGCACGGACGCTCACGAGTCACGTACGGACGCTGACGAGTCACGTACGTGAACGCTTGGCCTCCGTGCGTGACTCCTCGCCGTCCGTGCGCGACTCCTCGCCGTCCGTGCGCGACTCCTCGGCGTCCGTGCGTGACTCCTCGGCGTCCGTGCGCGACTCGTCAGGGGGTGCCGAAGGCGCCGTCGGTGGCCTTGGCCAGGGCCTTCGAGAGCTGGCGCTCGGCGCTCACGACGAACGTCTTCGTCAGGTGGCTGCCAGCGCGGTAGACCAGCACGTTCCCGATCACGGCCGGACAGACCCGTTGCCCCGGGCAGTAGGTCGGCGCCATGTCGATGACCTCGACACCCGGCGTCGCCTCCGCCGCGGCGCGTTGCATGGGCGCAGACGACTCGGCGAGCGGACCCGCGAGCTCGTAGGCGCACCGCGTCAGGTCGTCGGCGTGGTCCTCGACGCACTGGTACGTCGGGTGCGAGGTCGGCATCGGGTTGTCGAGCAGGACGACGACCTGGATGCCGGCTGCCTCGAGCTTCTCCCAGTAGCGATGGAGGCCGCGGATCATCGCGCCCTTGCTGCGCTTGCCGTCGACCACGGCCTTGTCGTGCACCTGCGAGGTCACCACGACGTCCGGCTTGATCTCGAGGACGTCCGCCAGGGTGGCTCGGCCCCACTCACGGCAGTCGGTGAACGGCTTGCCGCCGCTCGTCATGTCGGCGTCCGTGAACGCGCATGCGCTCTTCGTGCTGCTGAGCACCCGCCAGCCCTCACGGCGGCCGAGGTCGGCGAAGGCTGTCTGCCACTGACCGATCTTGGAGTCGCCCACCAGCATCACGGTCCGCTCGGCCTTCGGGTCTCCGTCGGCGCACACGTTCGGCTCGGAGTCGCCCGCTACGACCTGGCACCCCTCGGCGTAGAGGGCAGGTCGATCCGCCTTCGCGTCACGCGGGAGCGGCCTGACCGAGTCGATCGACCCGACCTCGCTCCAGTCGACGTCTGCGTTGGCGGGATCGAGCAGGGCTGCCGCGCCCGGGCTCTCGTCGGCGGACGCCCGTGCCAGGCGTCCGTCGGACGACGGGGATGACGACGTCCTGCTCACTGTGACGACTCCCGCCACCGCGACGACCAGCACGACGAGGACGAGGGGGAGCAGACGTCTTCGTGCGAGCACGCAGCCTCCTTCGAGCTGGGGACCTGGACACCTGCCACCGTAGCGAGTGCGCGCGCCCGGTCCTCGTCACGCGGCATCAACGGCCCGGCCCCCTCGGACCCCGTGAGAACCTTGGAGCATGTCCGACCAGCCTGCCGAGTCCCCGGCACCCCGGCGCGGTCGCCCGGGGTACGACCAGGAGACCGTGCTGCGTCGTGCGATCGAGGTGTTCAACCGGCAGGGCTACGACGGCACGAGCATGGGTGACCTCGCGAAGGAGCTGGGGCTCACCAAGTCGGCGATCTACCACCACGTCCCGAGCAAGGAGCACCTGCTCTCCGCGGCGCTCGACGAGGCGCTGGACGGTCTCACGACCGCGGTCGACAGCGCCGCGGCTGCCGCACCCGGCACCAGTGCGTACGCCCGTCTGCGCACCGTGGTCCAGGAGTCGGTCGAGATCCTGGTGCAGCACCTGCCCGCGGTCACGCTGCTGCTGCGCGTGCACGGCAACAGCGAGGTCGAGCTCGCCGCCCTGAAGCGCCGGCGCGCGATCGACGAAAAGCTCTCGGCCCTGGTGCAGGCCGCGGTGGACGAGGGCGCCCTGCGCGCCGACATACCGCCGGACCTGATCAGCCGACTGCTCTTCGGCATGGTGAACTCGCTCGTCGAGTGGTACCGCCCCGGCGGCCCGGTCGACGCCGACGTGCTCGCGGCGTCCATCGCCACCCTGGCCTTCGACGGCCTCGCGCTGCACCAGCCCTGACGACGTCGGAGGCGGTCAGTCGCCGATCCGGCGGTCCAGCGAACGGCTGCGGCCGCGGAACTCCGCGATCATCGCCGAGCCCTCCCCCGCGGCGCGGTTGACGGTGACGTCGTAGATGCCGTTGCGGCCGCGCGTGCTGCGCTCCGCGGCCGTCGCGACCAGCGTGTCCCCTCGGCGCGCCGACTCCAGGAACACGATGTCGAAGCCCGCGGCCACCGTGACCTGCCCGTGGGAGTTGCAGGCGAGCGCGAACGCGGAGTCGGCGAGGCTCGCGATGAACCCGCCGTGGCAGACCTCCCAGCCGTTGATCATGTCGGGACGCACGACCATCGAGACCTGGGCCGTCCCCGGGCCGACCTGCACGATCTCCATCCCCAGGGAGCGGCTCGCGGCGTCGCCGGCCCACATCGTCTCCGCGCTGGTCCGGGCGGTGTCCCAAGCGGTCATGTCTCTCCTGTGGGTCGTCAGGCGTCGAAGTCGACGGTCAGCTGGTCGCTCACCGGGAAGGTCTGGCACGTCAGCACGAAGCCCTGGTCGACCTCGGCCTGCTCGAGCGCGTAGTTGCGGCGCATGTCCGCCTCGCCGTCACAGAGCCTGGCCCGGCACGTGCCGCACACGCCGCCCTTGCAGGCGAACGGCAGGTCGTTGCGGGTACGAGAAGCGCCGTCGAGGATGCTCTCGCCGCGCGGCATCGCGGCCGTGGCCGAACGCCCGTCGAGGACGATCGTGACGTCGCTGGTGTCGCCCGTGACGACGGCCTCGGCGCGGTGCAGCTCCGGCGGCGGCTCGTCGACGTAGAAGAGCTCGAAGTGCACCCGGCGAGCAGGGACCCCGAGCTCCTCGAGCACGGATCGGGAGTCGGCGATCATCGCGAACGGACCGCACAGCCACACGTGGTCGACGGCGTCGACCGGCACGAGCAGCGACAGCAGCCGCCGCAGCCGATCGGTCTCGAGGCGTCCCGAGAACAGCTCGACGTCCCGGGGCTCGCGGGACAGGACGTGCACCAGGTCCAGCCGCGGGCCGTAGCGATTCTTCAGGTCGGCGAGCTCCTCGGCGAACATCACCGACCCGCTGGTCCGGTTGCCGTACAGCAGCGTCACCCGGGCGTCCGGATGCGTCAGCACGGTGGACGCGATCGACAGCATGGGCGTGATGCCCGACCCGGCTGCGATGCACAGGTGCCGGCCGCCCTCGGCGGGGTCGGCGCGGAAGCTGCCCGTCGGGGTCTGGACGTCGATGACGTCCCCCGGGCGCACCTCGTGCACCAGCCAGGACGAGAACAGCCCGTCGGGGATCGTGCGGACGCCGATGCGCGGGCGTGCCCCGGCCGGGGCGCAGATCGAGTACGACCGGCGGTGCTCCCGCCCGTCGATCGTGCGGCGCAGCGTGAGCGACTGCCCGGCGTGGAAGTCGAACGCGTCCCGCAGCCCGGCCGGCACGTCGAACGTCACGGCGGCCGCGTCGTCGGTGAGCCGCTCGACGGCGGCGACGGTCAGCGGGTGGAACGCGGCACGGGCCGGGGCGACGCGGCGGGCAGCGGTCTCGTCGAGGGTCATCTCAGATCTCCTTGACATGCTCGAAGGGCTCGAGGCACGAGACGCACCGGTACAGCGCCTTGCACGCGGTCGGCCCGAACTCCGAGGTCAGCTCGACGTCGTCGGCGCCGCAGCGCGGACAGGTCAGCATCCGCCTGACCGGCAGCAACGACAGCGGGACCGGGCCGGAACGAGTGGGAGCAGGCCCGGGGGCGGACAGCCCGTGCTCGGCCAGTGCCTGGCGCCCGCGGTCGGAGATCCAGTCGCTCGACCAGGCAGGGGTGAGGCTGACCCGCACCTCGACGTCGTCGAATCCCGCGTCCCGCAGTCGGTGCACGAGGTCGTCGCGCATCGTCGCCACGGCGGGGCAGCCGGAGTACGTCGGGGTGATCGTGACGACGACGCGCCCGTCCTGGGCCTGGACGTCGCGCAGCACACCGAGGTCGACCAGGGTCAGCATCGGCATCTCCGGGTCGGTCACCGTCGCGGCGACGTCGCGGGCGCGGTCGACGCGCGTGAGCGTCGCGGCCGTCACCAGCTGCCCCTCGGGTGGGCGCGCGCCACCACCTGCATCTCCGCGAGCAGGTGGCTGAGTGCCTCGGTGTGCAGTCCGTGGCGTCCGGTCCGGCCGCGGACGCCGGCCAGCGGTGGGACGGTCGGGCGCTCGACCCCGCTCGCCGAGAACACCTGCTCGAGCAGCACGTCGACCTCGGCGGCCACGTCGCCGGGCGCCACCCCCACCCCCGCGTCGGCGACCCGGCGCTCGACGTCGTGGGTGACGAAGAGCTCGCCGTGCAGTGACCAGATCCCGGTCAGCCCCTCGACGACGCGACGCCGCGACTCGTCCGTCCCGCGCGCCAAGGTCAGGAACCAGCGCGCCGCGTAGTCGCGGTGGTAGGTCATCTCCTTGACCCCCTTGGCGGCGACGGCCGCGAGGACGTGGTCGCGGCTCGAGGCGAGACGCTCGAGCAGGGCGAGGCGCCAGGTCGAGAAGACGAGGAGCCGCGCCATCGTGCGACCGAAGTCGCCGTTGTCGCCCTCCACGAGGCGGACGTTGAGGAACTCGCGGTCGTCCCGGAAGAACGCCAGCGCGTCCTCGGGCGGCACGGGCGAGCCCTCGGGCAGGGCCGGGACCACCGACGGATCGGCGGCCGCGGCGCGCGCGAGCACCAGCCGCGACTGCCCCAGGAGGTCGAGCGCGATGTTCGCCAGGGCGATGTCCTCCTCCAGGTCGGGGGCCCTGCTGCACCACTCGGTGAGGCGGTGGGACATCACCAGCGCGTCGTCGGCCAGCATGAGGCAGTACGTCGCGAGGTCACGACCGTCGACGCCGCCGGGCAGGCTCGTGTCGACGCCCGCGAGCGGGTCCTCGAAGTCGGTCCCGAACGCCCACTGCGAGTCGTCGCCGCCGAGCAGCCCGTCGTAGGCGTTCTCGTGGTCCACTTCTTCGGCCATGAGGAGCTCCTGACTCACATGTGCGGGACGTTGTCGGGGATGTCGTAGAACGTGGGGTGGCGGTAGACCTTGTCCCCGCTCGGCGCGAACAGCGGATCCTTCTCGTCGGGGCTCGACGCGGTGATCGCGGTCGAGCGGACGACCCAGATGCTCACGCCCTCGTTGCGTCGGGTGTAGACGTCACGGGCGTGCCGGACCGCCATGTCGTCGTCGGCCGCGTGCAGCGATCCCACGTGGACGTGGTTGAGACCCCGCTTGCCCCGGACGAACACCTCGTAGAGCGGCCACTCGGCCTGCACGCCGGTCATCGGACCGCCGCCTGCACGTCGTCCGAGCGCCGGGCGAACGCCGTCGCGGCCTCCCGCACCCACGCGCCGTCCTCCCACGCACGACGGCGGTGCTCGACGCGCTGGGCGTTGCACGGGCCGTTGCCGCTGATGACGTCCTTGAACTCGTCCCAGTCGGGGCTGCCGAAGTCGTGCGCCTGCCGTTCCTCGTTCCAGCAGAGCTCGGGGTCGGGCAAGGTGACGCCCAGGGCCTCGGCCTGCGGGACGGTCATGTCGACCATCCGCTGGCGCAGGTCGTCGTTGGTGTTGCGCTTGATGCCCCAGGCCATCGACTGCGCGGTGTTGGGCGAGTCGTCGTCAGGCGGTCCGAACATCATCAGGGCGGGCCACCAGAACCGGTTCACCGACTCCTGCACCATCGCGCGCTGCTCGTCGGTGCCGCGCATCATGGTCGCCAGCAGCTCGTACCCCTGGCGCTGGTGGAACGACTCCTCCTTGCAGACCCGGATCATCGCGCGTCCGTACGGCCCGTACGACGTCCGGCACAGCGGCACCTGGTTGCAGATCGCAGCACCGTCGACGAGCCAGCCGATCGTGCCGACGTCGGCGTACGTCAGCGTGGGGTAGTTGAAGATCGAGGAGTACTTCTGCCGGCCGCTGATGAGCATCTCGGTGAGCTCGTCGCGGGAGACACCGAGGGTCTCGCACGCGGAGTACAGGTAGAGCCCGTGACCGGCCTCGTCCTGCACCTTCGCGAGCAGGATCGCCTTGCGCCGCAGGGACGGCGCCCGGGTGAGCCAGTTGCCCTCGGGCTGCATGCCGATGATCTCCGAGTGCGCGTGCTGCGCGACCTGCCGTACGACCGTCTTGCGGTAGCCGTCGGGCATCCAGTCACGCGGCTCGATGCGGTCGTGGTGGCCGATCGTCGCCTCGAACTGCGCCAGGAGCTCCTGCTCGTCGCGCTCGGGTGCCACCGTCATGACGCCTCCAGAAATCTCGTTCCAGGCATTTACTGACCGAACGGTCTGTAATAGTCTTGCACGCGACATCAGGTCCGCGCAACGAAAGGTCGCCACCGATGAGCGCACTCCTCGAGAGCTATGCCGCCGGCTCGTGGTTCCACGCCGAGGACGAGGGCAGGCCGCTGCTCGACGCGGTCACCGGCGAGGAGGTCGCCCGCATCTCCTCCTCGGGACTCGACCTCGCCGCGATGGTCGACCACGCGCGGACGGTTGGGGGACCGGCCGTCCGCGAGCTCACGTTCCACCAGCGGGCGGCGATCCTGAAGTCCGTCGCCAAGCTCCTCGGCTCCGACAAGGACGAGCTGTACGCACTGTCGGCCCGCACCGGCGCGACGCCCCGCGACTCGCAGGTCGACGTCGACGGCGGCATCGGCACCCTCTTCAGCTACGCCGGCAAGGGCACCCGCGAGCTGCCGAACGACACGATCGTCCTCGACGGCGACACCGAGCAGCTGGGCCGCACCGGCGTGTTCCTCGGCGAGCACCTCTACACCTCACGTCCGGGTGTCGCGGTGCAGATCAACGCCTTCAACTTCCCGGTCTGGGGCATGCTCGAGAAGCTGGCCCCCGCGTTCCTCGCCGGGCTCCCGACCATCGTCAAGCCCGCGAGCCAGGGCGCCTGGCTCACCGAGGCCGTCGTGCGCCGCATCATCGAGGCCGAGCTGATGCCCGAGGGCTCGCTGCAACTGCTGTGCGGCAGCCACGAGGGCCTGCTCGACCAGCTGGGGCCCCAGGACTCCGTGGCGTTCACCGGGTCCGCGGCGACCGGCGCGCTGCTGCGTCAGCACGCCGCCGTCGTCCACGGCGGCGTCCAGCTCGGGGTGGAGGCCGACTCGCTCAACTGCTCGATCCTCGGCCCCGACGTCACGACCGAGGACCCCGAGTTCGACCTCTTCGTCAAGGGCGTCGTCACCGAGATGACCGTCAAGGCCGGCCAGAAGTGCACCGCGATCCGCCGGGCGATCGTGCCGGCCGCGCTGGCCGACGACGTCGTCGCAGCGATCAGCGGGCGGCTCGCGAAGATCACGGTCGGCAACCCCTCCACCGAAGGCGTACGCATGGGGCCCTCGCGAGCCTCACCCAGCGCGACGACGTCCGCAAGGCGATCTCCACCCTGCGCAGCTCGGCGGAGATCGTGTTCGGCGACCCCGACCAGGTCGACGTGCTCGACGCCGATCCCGAGCGCGGGGCCTTCATCTCGCCGGTGCTGCTGCGCGCCACCGAGGGCGCGTCCGAGCCGCACGAGGTCGAGGCCTTCGGGCCCGTGAGCACCGTCCTCACGTACGACACGCTCGACGACGCCATCGCGCTCGCGGCGCGGGGACGCGGCAGCCTGGTCGGCTCGCTCGTCACCCACGACCCGCAGGTCGCCCGCCGGGTGACGCTGGGACTCGCACCGTGGCACGGGCGCCTGCTGGTCCTCGACCGTGACGACGCACCCGAGTCCACCGGCCACGGCTCCCCGTTGCCCGTGCTCGTGCACGGCGGCCCCGGCCGGGCCGGCGGTGGCGAGGAGCTCGGTGGCATCCGCGGGGTGCTGCACCACATGCAGCGCACGGCCGTCCAGGCCTCCCCCGACATGCTCACCGCGATCACCGGGCAGTGGACGAAGGGATCGGCCCAGCTCGTCGACGAGGTCCACCCGTTCCGCAAGAGCCTGGCCGAGCTGCGGATCGGCGACACCATCCGGTCCGCGCCGCGGACCGTGACGCTCGACGACATCGGTCGCTTCGCCGAGCTCACCGGTGACACGTTCTACGCGCACACGGACCCCGACGCCGCGGCCGCCAACCCGTTGTTCGGTGGCATCGTCGCCCACGGCTACCTCGTCGTGTCGATCGCCGCGGGCCTGTTCGTCGACCCCGCCCCGGGCCCGGTGCTGGCGAACTTCGGCGTCGACGACCTGCGCTTCCTGACCCCCGTCAAGGCCGACGACACGATCGACGTCGTCCTGACCGTCAAGCAGATCACGCCTCGCAACAGCGCCGACTACGGCGAGGTCCGGTGGGACGCCGTGGTGTCCAACGCCGAGGGCGAGCCGGTCGCGACCTACGACGTCCTCACCCTCGTCGCCAAGACCCTCGACCACCAGGAAGGCTGACCATGCACCGCATCACCATCGAGTACGGCGCGCCCGGCGATCCCGAGAAGTTCGAGCAGCACTACGCCGAGGTCCACGTGCCTCTGGCCGCGGCGCTGCCGGGACTGCGCCGCTTCACGACCTCGCACCCGCGGGGGCTCGGCACCGACGCCCCGTACTTCGTCGCCGAGCTCTGGTTCGACGACGCGGACGCGCTCAAGGCAGCGCTCAAGTCCCCGGAGATGGCCACGACGGCGGCGGACGCGCAGACCTTCGACGTGGCCTCGACGACGATGTTCAGCGGCGAGGTCGTCGAGACGTCGCTGCCATGACGTCCGCGCACGCCGGCGCGCAGGCCGGGCTGGACGACATCGAGACGGCTCCGGTCGAGCAGATCCGCGAGCTCCAGCTCGAGCGGCTGCAGTGGTCGGTCCGACACGCGTACGACCACGTCGGCCACTACCGGGACGCCCTGGACTCGGCCGGCGTGCGCCCGGACGACATCCGGTCGCTCGACGACCTCGCGCTGCTCCCCTTCACGACCAAGGACGACCTGCGCCGGAACTACCCGTTCGGGATGTTCGCGGTCCCGCAGGCCGACGTCTCGCGGGTGCACGCGTCGTCGGGGACGACCGGCCAGCCCACCGTCGTGGGCTACACCGCGGACGACCTCGCGACGTGGTCGCAGGTCATGGCGCGCAGCATCTACGCGGCCGGCGGCAGGCCGGGCGACATCCTGCACAACGCCTACGGGTACGGCTTGTTCACCGGCGGTCTCGGCGCCCACGCCGGGGCAGAACGCCTCGGCTGCACCGTCGTGCCGGTGTCCGGGGGGATGACCGAGCGCCAGGTCCGGCTCATCAACGACTTCCGGCCGCGGGTCATCATGGTCACCCCGTCGTACATGCTCGCCCTCGTCGACGAGATGGAGCGTCAGGGCATCGACCCGCGCTCGACGTCCCTGGAGATCGGCATCTTCGGCGCCGAGCCGTGGACCAACGAGATGCGACGCGAGGTCGAGGAACGGCTCGCGATCCGGGCGGTCGACGTCTACGGCCTCTCGGAGGTCATCGGTCCCGGGGTCGCGCAGGAGTGCGTCGAGACCCAGGACGGGCTGCACGTCTGGGAGGACCACTTCTACCCCGAGATCGTCGACCCCTTCACCGATCAGGTGCTGCCGGACGGCGAGAAGGGCGAGCTGGTCCTGACGTCGCTGACCAAGCAGGCGATGCCGGTGCTGCGGTACCGCACCCGCGACCTCACCCGGCTCCTGCCGGGAACCGCGCGCACCATGCGGCGGATCGAGAAGATCACCGGGCGCAGCGACGACATGATCATCCTGCGCGGCGTCAATCTCTTCCCCACGCAGATCGAGGAGCTCGTGCTCGAGTCCACCGAGCTGTCGCCCCACTTCCAGTGCGTGCGCACGAGGTCCGGGCGCACCGACGCCCTCACGGTGAGGGTCGAGCACCGCACCGGGGTACTGATCGGCAGCGCCCTCGTCGCCGGCCAGCGGCTCGCCGAGCGGGTCAAGGCGACGATCGGCGTGACGATCGAGGTCGACGTCGTCCCGCCCGAGAGCATCGAGCGGTCCGTGGGCAAGATGCGGCGGATCGTCGACCTGCGCGACCGCTGAGTCGGTCAACGACCCGTGAACGCCGGCTTCTGCTTCGCCAGGAACGCCTGCACGGCTCCCGCGTGATCGGCCGAGAGGCCGAGGCGCGCCTGGGCCTGCGACTCGGCGGCCAGCGCCTCGGGCAGGGACAGGTCGCCCGCGCGGGCCAGGAGCCGCTTGGACTCGGCGTACGCCGCGGTGGGTCCCGCGGCGAACCTGCGGACGAGGGCCAGGGCGCTCGGCAGGACGTCGTCCGGCTCGCAGACCTGGCCGGCCACGCCCCAGCGGACCGCGTCCTCGGGGCTGAAGGGCCGACCCAGCAGCACGAGCTCGCGGGCCCGGGACTCCCCGACAGCCCGCACGAGCGTGGAGGACAGGCCCGAGTCGCAGGTCAGCCCGATCGCGCTGAACGCGGTGCCCAGCGTCGCGGCGGACGAGAAGACCCGCAGGTCGCAGGCCAGGGCGAAGCCGAGGCCGGCGCCCACGCACGTGCCGTTGACGGCCGCGACGACCGGCTTGGGCATCGTCGCCAACGCCGACACGATCGGCGAGTAGTGCTCGTCGACGGTGCTGAACGCGGTGGACGGATCCGTCGCGAGCGCCTCGGCGTGCTCTCCCAGGTCCTGCCCCACGCAGAACGACGACCCGGCCCCGGTCAGCAGGACCGCACGCACGTCGGCGTCCTCGCGCACCGAGACCAGCGCCTCGCGCAGGGCGACCTTGGTCGCGGTGTCCAGCGCGTTGTGCCGGTCGGGCCGGTTGATCGTCACGACCGCGGCGGCTCCGTCACGCTCGACCGTCACGGGCTCCGCCGCCGAGGTCATGCTGCCGGCCGATCGAGCCGGGACTGCGCCAGGTCGTGAGCCGCGCGGTCGGGACTCAGGCGGGCCGTCCGGGCCCGTTCGAACACCTCGGACAGCGTGGCGGCGATGCCGTCGACATGGCTCGCCACCTCGGCGGGGGACCAGCCCAGCACCTCGCGCCCGACCAGGTGGATCGCGCCGCCCCCGTTGGCGATGAAGTCCGGCGCGTAGACGACGCCCCGACGGGCCAGCTCCTCCCCCGCGGCCGGGTCGACCAGCACGTTGTTCGCGGCGCCCGCCACGACCGACGTGCGGATCCGGCGGGCGACGTCCACGTCGATGACACCGCCCATCGCGCACGGCGCGTACACGTCGGACTCCACGTCCAGCACCTCCTCCGGCCGCACGATGGCGGCACCCAGGTCGCGGGCCCGCCGGCACCGGTCCTCGTCCAGATCGGCCGCGACGACATCGGCGCCGTCCTTGGTGGCCAGCTCCAGCACGTCCATGCCGACCGCGCCGAGCCCCTGGACCAGCACCCGACGCCCGGCCAGGTCGTTCATCCCGGCCTCTGCCGCGGCGGTCCGCATCGCGACGTAGACCCCCTGTGCGGTCGACGGTGCGCTGGACCCGGGGCCGCCCGCGTCCACCGAGCGTCCGAACGCGAAGCCCGACCGCCCGTGCAGCAGGTCCATGTCGGCCGACGTCGTGCCGACGTCGGGCCCGGTCCAGTACGTCCCGTTGAGCGCGGAGAGGTTCTCGGCGTGAACCTGCAGGATGCGCTGCCACAGGTCGTCGTCGATCTCGTGGCGCGGGGCGGGGAGGGCGATGACCGACTTGCCGCCGCCCATCGGCAGGTCGGCGGCGGCCATCTTGAGCGTCATGGCGCTCGCGAGGCGGGTCGCGTCCGCCACGGCGTCCTCGTGCGACGCGTAGTGCATCGCGCGGGTGCCGCCGGCCGCCGGCCCCCGCCGGCGCGAGTGGACCGCGACGGTGAAGAACGCCCCGGTCTCGCGGTCGTACCGGCTGGAGCACAACGCTCCGTCCCACCCGGTGAGGACGTTCTCGATCATGATGACTCCCCGTGTCTAGAGATGGTTGATGGCGTGGGCCGGGTTCTCGATCGCGTCGGCCACGACCCGCATGAAGCCCGCGGCGACGCCGCCGTCGCACACCCGGTGGTCGAACACGAACGACATCTGGCCGATCTTGCGCACCGCGAGCTCCCCGTCGACGACCCACGGACGGTCGATGACCCGACCGAAGCCGAGGATGCCGACCTGGGGGTGGTTGATGATGGCCGCGCTGCCGTCGACGTTGAAGGCGCCGTAGTTGTTGAGGGTGAACGTGCCCGCGGTCAGCTCGGACTGCGTCGCCCGACCGTCACGCGCGGCAGCGGTGAGCCGGCGCAGCTCGGCGTCGAGCTCGATCGTGGTCAGCCGGTGGGCGCCCAGCACCGCGGGGACGACGAGCCCACGCTCGGTCTGCGTCGCGACGCCCAGGTTGATGCCGTCGTACCGGATGAGCTCCTGCCGGGCGGTGTCGACCTCGCCGTTCAGCTCGGGGTACGCCGTGAGCGCCGCGACCGTGAACCGGGCGAGGTAGGCCAGCAGGCCGGGCACCGCGGAACCTCGCGCCCTCAGCTGATCACGCAGGGCGAACAGCTCGGTGAAGTCGACGTCGACCCAGACCGTCGCCTCGGGGATCTCGCTGCGGCTGCGGGACAACGCACCGGCGACCGCCTTGCGGAAGCCGCTCATGGGCTGCCGCTCGGCCACCGCCAGACCCGTCCGTGAGCTCGGCGGCTCCACCGTGGTGGCAGCGATCGCGGCCTCGACGTCCCGCCGGGTGATGAGCCCGTCGGCACCGGTGCCGGCGATGCCCAGCACGGACAGTCCCGCCTCCCGTGCGAGCCGGCGCACCAGCGGGGAGGTCACCCGGGGCACCCGGTCGGGTGTGGCAGGCGCGGTCCCCTGCACCACGCCTGCCGTACCGGTGGCCCTGCGCGCCCGGCGGCGACCGGGCGTCCCCTCGGAGGTGCCGTAGCCGATCAGCACGTTGCCCGAGCCGGCCTGCTCCTCCTCGCGGTACTGCTCACCGGCCGACGCGGCCGGCGCGATCGAGATGAGGGGACGGCCCACGTCGACCGCCTGTCCCTCGTCGCCGTGCAGCACGCTGACGGTGCCCGCGTACGGCGACGGCACCTCGACGATTGACTTGGCGGTCTCGACCTCGACCACGGCCTGGTCCACCGTCACGACGTCACCGACCGCGACCAGCCACCGGACGATCTCCGCCTCCGTGAGCCCTTCACCGAGGTCCGGGAGCGTGAACGTCTGCGTCGTCCCCACGCCGGCCGCGGTGCTCATGCGTCCTCCCACTGCAGCGTGTCGACGGCGTCGAGGATGCGGTCGACGCTCGGCAGGTGGTACTTCTCGAGCTTGGGCGGCGGGTACGGGACGTCGAAGCCGGTCACCCGGCGCACGGGCGCGGCCAGATGGTGGAAGCACCTCTCGGTCACGCGGGCCACGATCTCGGACGCGACGCTCGCGAACCCGGCCGCCTCCGCGACGACGACCGCACGCCCGGTCGAGCGGACCGCGGCGCACACGGTCTCGTCGTCGAACGGGACCAGCGAGCGCACGTCGACGACCTGCAGGCTGCGGCCCTCGGTCGCCGCGACGTCGGCGGCCTCGAGCGCGAGCGGCACCGCCGTCCCGTACGCGATCAGGGTGGCGTCGGTGCCCTCGCGGCGGACCACGGCCCGGCCGATGCCGGGCTGCGGCTCGTCGAGGTCCACCTCGTCGCGGCTGAAGTAGAGCTTCTTGGGCTCGAGCACCACGACGGGGTCGGGCGAGGCGATCGCGGCGCGCAGCATCGCGTAGCCGTCCGCCACGGTCGCCGGGGCCAGCACGGTCAGGCCAGGGGTGTGCACGTAGTACGCCTCGGAGGAGTCGCAGTGGTGCTCCACGCCACCGATGCCGCCCGCGTACGGGATGCGGATCGTGATCGGCATCGCGAGCTTTCCGCGGGTGCGGTTCCGCAGCTTGGCGACGTGGCTGACGACCTGCTCGAAGGCCGGGTACGCGAAGGCGTCGAACTGCATCTCCACGACCGGGCGCATCCCGTTCATGGCCAGGCCGACCGCCATGCCGACGATGCCGGACTCCGCGAGCGGGGTGTCGAAGCACCGGCTCTCCCCGAACTCGGCCGTCAGGCCGTCGGTGATGCGGAAGACACCGCCGAGCGCACCCACGTCCTCGCCGAACATGAGCACCGAGTCGTCCTCGCGCATCGAATCGCGCAGGGCACGGTTCAGGGCCTGCGCCATCGTGATCTTCTCGTGCTCGGCCATCAGACGGCGTCCTCTCGGGCCAGCTCGTCCGCGAGGAACGCCGCCTGCTCCCGCAGCTGCGGGGTGGGCTCGGCGTACACGTGGGCGAAGAGCTCCTGCGGGTCGGCCTCGACGTCGGCCATCAGGCCCTCGCGCATCGCCGCCGCCACCGTCTCGGCTCGGTCGGTCATCTCCGCCGCACGCGCCGCGGTGAGCAGCCCGCGCTCCGTCAGGTGGGCGGTGCTGCGCAGCAGCGGGTCCCGCGCGCGCCACTTCTCCACGTCCGCGTCGGTGCGGTACCGCGTCGCGTCGTCGGCGTTCGTGTGGGCCTGCATGCGGTAGGTGTGCGCCTCGACGAGCTGGGGCCCGCCGCCGCCGCGAGCCGCCTCGACCGCGCTGCCGAGGACCGACAGCAGGGCCGCGACGTCGTTGCCGTCGACCCGTTGTCCCGGGACGCCGTACCCGATGCCCTTGTGCGCCAACGACGGCGCCGCGCTCTGCCGCGCCAGCGGGACGGAGATCGCGAACTCGTTGTTCTGGACGAAGAACACGACCGGCGCCCGGAACACCGCGGCGAAGTTGAGCGCCTCGTGGAAGTCGCCCTCGCTCGTGCCGCCGTCACCGCACATCGCCATCACGACCGTGTCCTCGCCGCGCAGGGTCGCGGCGTGCGCGACACCGACCGCGTGCGGCAGCTGGGTCGCGAGGGGGGTCGCCTGGGGGGCCACCTTGGTGGCGACGGGGTCGTACCCCGAGTGCCAGTCCCCGCTCAGCAGCACGAGGGCCTCGACCGGGTCGACGCCGCGCGTGACGATCGAGACCGTGTCGCGGTACGTCGGGAAGAGCCAGTCCTGCTCACCGAGGACGAGGGCCGCCGCCACCTCGCACGCCTCCTGGCCGTGGGACGAGGGATAGACCGCGAGACGGCCCTGCCGCACCAGCGCGTACGCCTGGTCGTTGATGCGGCGACCGACGACGAGCGCCTCGTGCGCTCGGAGCAGGTCGGCGTCCGCCGGGAACGGCACGACGGCATCGGGCGTCGGGCGCCCCTCGGCATCGACGAGCTGGACCGGCGCCTCCCCGGGGAGCAGGTGGACTGGCGGCATGAGCCGCTCCTCTCGTCGTCACGCGTGTCCTCGCATCGTGACCCAGGGCAGCCGTTGACTTCCACAACCTGTCGATTCCTGAGAACATGTCCACGCAGGAGGGGTTCTGGCGTGCCAGACGTCCATCTCCTGCTCGACCCGCGAGGAACGGTGAGACATATGGCCGGCACCGATCTCGACGACATCGACGAGCGCATCCTGCGCGCCCTCGAGGCCGACGGCCGGATGTCCATGCGCCAGCTCGCCGAGCACGTCCACGTCTCGCGGGCGAACGCCTACGCGCGGGTCGAACGACTTACGGCGGCGGGCGTCATCACCGGGTTCGCCGTCTCGACCGACCCGGTCTCCCGCGGGCTCGGCACGTCGGCGTACGTGACGATGAACGTCCGCCAGACCGACTGGCGGGCCATCCACACCAGGCTGCGCAGCCTCGACGGCATCGAGCACATCGCCCTGGTCGGCGGAGACTTCGACGTGGTGCTGCTGGCCCGCGCGAAGGACAACGCCGATCTGCGGCGGCTCGTCCTGGACGAGATCCAGGGCATCCCGGGGGTCATCAGCACCCGGACGCTGCTGATCTTCGAGGAGTCGGTCCCCCGGCAGTCATGACCGGCCGGCAGGCCCCGTCACTTCGTCTCGAGCACCTGGACGTGGCAGGTGCCACCGCTCTTGGGAGCAGGGACCTTGAAGATCCGGAACGCCACGGATCCGTCGGGGGCGACGTTCTCGACCCGCTTGGTCTTGGCGCGTCCGGCTCCGCCGGTCGGCTCGCCGATGAAGACGGTGACCTGGAACGTGGCGGCCGCCTTGCCACCGTTGACCAGGAACCCGGACGCCGCCCAGGAGCCCTTGGCATCCTTCTCGCACCGGAACCGCAGCAGCGCCTCCGGGACCGGCTTGCCCGTCGGGCCCGAGCTGGTCGGTTGCGCCGCCGCCGGGGATGCCGCAGCCTGCGTCGATCCGGGCTTGGCCGACGACCCGTCGGAGCTGGAGCCGCACGCAGCGAGCAGGAGGAGAAGAGCCACCGCTGCCGCACGCATAGGGACATCCCATCACGCCGGACCGCCGAGACGGCGGAGGCTCGCGCTCCCATGTAGCCTCGCGGGCATGAGGTCCAAGCGCTTCGCGCGCCGCATCGCGATCGAGGTCGCCGGGTGGACGCTCGTCGTCGCCGGCATCGCCGCCTTGGTCCTGCCCGGTCCGGGGCTGCTGTGCCTCTTCGCGGGTCTCCTGATCCTCTCCCAGCAGTACGAGTGGGCCGAGCGGCGCATGCGTCCGGTCGAGATCGCGGCCTACCGGTCCGCGGCTCAGAGCGTCCAGACCTGGCCGCGCATCATCGCCAGCACCGTGTTCGCCCTGGGGATCGGTGCCGTCGGCATCGTGTGGGGCATCAGCCCGGACGCCCCGGGCTGGTGGCCGGTCGACGAGAAGTGGTGGCTGATCGGCGGCTGGGGCACCGGCGCGACCCTCCTGGGATCGTCGGTCTTCGCGCTCGCGCTGATCGTCTACAGCTTCCGCCGGTTCCGTGGCGTCGAGGACATCGATGCCGAGGTCGAGCGGGTCGCGAACCCCGACGACGAGGAGTCGAGCCCGCGCGAGGAGTCCCGCTAGCCCTGGCGCTCCACGACGAACAGTGCATCGGCCTCGGCGCAGAGCGTGTCGCCCGACCACATCTCGCCCCGGACGAACCGCTTGCGGCCCTCCTCACGATCCATCCACCCGCGCACGCGCATCGGGACGCCCACGGGCACGATCGACCGGAAGTCGGTCTTGAGGTACGCGGTCCGGGTGGCGCTGTGCCCCTGGTGCGAGGCCATCACGCCGAGCACCTCGTCGAACACGGTCGCGATGGTGCCGCCGTGGGCCGCCCCGCCCCGGCCGAGGAAGAACGTCCCGAACGTGACGGTGCCCTCGACCTTGTCGTCCTCGACCACGTCCAGCAGGACCGGCGGCAGCGCCGGGTGACCGCGAACGGGCAGCGACCTCAGACGACCTGCGAGCCGCTCCGGCTCGGGGACCTCCAGCGGCACGAGAGCGTCCGTCCACCCCTGCAGGTCGACCGCGAGCCGCTCGAGCAGCTCGGCGCCCGGTGCCGCCGCGGTCAGCGCGTCGTGGAAGCCACGGAGCGCGTCGAGCGCGGTCGCGAACGCCCGCACCTGCTCGGGCCCCGCGGAGAGGTTGTCGAAGTGGTTCTCAGCCGTGTCCGAGCTCATCTGTCAGATGGCGGGGTCGGTCGTGAACACCGTCAGCACCGGCGCGGCGGCGAGCAGCGGTCCCAGCTCGGTGACCTGCCCCGGACCGGCGCGGAACTCGCGGTACGCCGCGTCGTGCTCCTCGGACTCCCACCGCTCGTACGCGACGAGGTGCGACGGGTCCTCGCGGTCGACCAGCACGTCGACGCCCAGGTTGCCGGAGAACGCGCGCGTCTCCTCCAGCACGCGCCGCAGGACGGTCCGTGCCTCGTCGAGGAGCTCGGGCTTGAAGCGGAGCTCGAGTGTTGCGGTGATCGCCATGGTGTTCCTCCGGTCGTCGGCTCAGCCAAGACTAGGTCGGACGTGCAACGCTCTCGCAGCCGGTCTCAGGGCAGTATGGGGTGACGCGTCCCACACCCCGGAGGTTGATGTGCTCTTCCCGCTGACCGTTCGTGACTTCCTCGACCGTGCCGTCACGGTCTACCCCGACCGCGTCGCGGTCATCGACGAGCCCGACCAGCCGGCCGCGTCCTGGGGCGAGATCACGTACGCCGAGCTCGGTCGTCGCGCCAAGGCGCAGGCGGCAGCCCTCGACGAGATGGGGGTCCCGGTCGGCGGTCGGGTCGCGATCGTGTCGCACAACTCCGCCCGCATGCTCACCTCCTTCTACGGTGTCTCGGGCTGGGGCCGTGTGCTGGTGCCGATCAACTTCCGCCTCGCGGTCGCCGAGATCCGCTACATCGTGGAGCACTCCGGCGCCCAGGTGCTGATGATCGACCCCGAGCTGCGCCACCTCGTCGACGAGATCGAGTGCGAGCGGATCTTCGTGCTCGGCGAGGACGACGACGCGATCTGGGGATCGACCGCGGAGCCGCAGCCGTGGGAGGGCGACGAGAACGCGACCGCCACGATCAACTACACGTCGGGCACGACTGCCCGCCCCAAGGGCGTCCAGCTGACCCACCGCAACAACTGGCTCAACGCGACGGTGTTCGGCTGGCAGGCGTCGGTCTCGGACCGCGACGTCTACCTCCACACCCTGCCGATGTTCCACGCCAACGGCTGGGGACACCCGTTCACCGCCACCGGCATGGGCGCGCAGCACGTCATCATCCGCAAGATCGACGGCACCGAGATCCTGCGGCGCATCCAGCGACACGGCGTGACGTACCTGTGCGCCGCGCCCGCGGTCGTCACCGCAGCGCTCGACGCGCTCAAGACCTGGGAGGGCGACGTCCCCGGACGTGACCGCGTCCGCATCATCGTCGCCGGCGCCCCGCCGCCGACGCGCACGATCGAGCGGGTCCGTGAGGAGCTGGGCTGGGAGTTCATCCAGATCTACGGCCTCACCGAGACCTCGCCGCTGCTGACGATGAGCCGGATGCGCGCGGAGTGGGACGACCTCGACCCACACCAGCAGGCGGTCAACCTGGGCCGCGCCGGCGCTCCGGCGATCGGCGTGCGGATGATGGTCGACGACCAGGGCGAGGTCCTCGCCCAGTCCAACCACAACCTGGCGTCGTACTGGGACAACCCCGAGGCCACCGCGGACGCCCAGGCCGGCAACTGGTTCCACACCGGGGACGGCGGCACGTTCGAGGACGGCTACATCACGATCGCCGACCGCAAGAAGGACGTCATCATCACCGGCGGCGAGAACGTCTCCTCGATCGAGGTCGAGGACGCCCTGATGTCACACCCCTCGGTCCGCGAGGTCGCCGTCATCGGCATCCCGGACGAGAAGTGGGGCGAGCTCATCACCGCCCTCATCGTGCTCGACCCCGACGAGAAGCCCGCCGACGAAGCCACACTGATCGCACACTGCCGCCAGCACCTCGCAGGCTACAAGTGCCCCAAGCGCATCGAGTTCCGCGACGAGCTCGCCCGCACCGCGACCGGCAAGCTGCAGAAGTTCAAGCTCCGCCAAGAGTTCTGGAAGGGCACCGACCGCCAGATCAACTGACCGCCCCGGATTCCCAGGAGAACCCAGGGATCTGTCGCCGATCACTCGTCACGACGTGGGTGAGGCGTCGGCTTCCGAGGTTCTCCTGGGAATCTGCGACCGGGCGGGCTCAGCCGCGCAGCTGGGCGGCGAGCGGGCAGTCGAAGGGGTCGCGCGCCCGGATCCCGACGTTGTTGAGGTAGTCGATGACGATCGCGTACGAGTGGAAGAGGCCCACCTCCATGTAGTCGATGCCCTCGGCCTCGCAGTGCGCCCGCACCAGCGGCTGCGCCTTGCGCAGGTTGCAGCGCGGCATGTTCGGGAAGAGGTGGTGCTCGATCTGGTAGTTCAGCCCACCCATCGCCCAGTCCACCACCGGGTTGCCGCGGACGTTGCGCGACACCATCACCTGGCGGCGGAGGAAGTCGAGCTTCATCTCCGGCGGGATGATCGGCATGCCCTTGTGCGCCGGCGCGAAGGAGGCGCCGAGGCAGAAGCCGAACACCGCCATCTGGACCGCGAAGAACGCCACGGCCTTGCCGAGCGGCAGGAAGGCCAGCAGGATCGCCACGTACGCCGTCAGCCGGGTCACGACGAGCCACAGCTCGACCCGACGCCACGGCTGCGTCGAGGTGGTGTCGCGTGCCGCACGGATGCTCTCGGCGTGCAGGTTGAGCCCCTCGAGGGTCAGCAGCGGGAAGAACAGCCAGCCCTGGCGGGTCACGAACCATCCCGCGAAGCCCTCGGTGCGCTGCGCGACGATGCCCGGCGTGAACGCGATCGCGCCCGGCCCGATGTCGGGGTCGTAGCCCTCGAGGTTCGGGCCCTTGTGGTGCATGTTGTGCTTCGCCCGCCACCACGCGAAGCTCAGCCCCGCGAATCCGCCGGCCAGGATGCGCGCGGTCCAGGAGTTCCACGTCGCGGACGTGAACATCTGCCGGTGCGCGGCGTCGTGGCCGAGGAAACCGAACTGCGTCACGATCACCCCGAGCGCGGCCGCGAGGATCAGCTGGAACCACGAGTTGCCGAGCAGGAAGAACCCCACCCAGATCGCGAAGAACGCCGCGACGTGTGCGCCGATCTGCAGCCAGTAGTAGGCGTGCCGGCGCTCGAGGAGCCCCTCGTCGCGCACGGCCTGGACCAGATCCGTGAAGCGGCTGACGTACTGCTCGCGGGGACCCGTCTCACGGATGACCTCTTGCGTCATGTGCTGCTCCTTCCGGAGCGCTCGACACGAGTCGCCGCGGACTGGGCGCCGATGACTGACTACGTTCTCCTCATCGTGGCACGCCCGGGAGCCGCCCGCGCGTCGTGCCGGCTGTGAACTCCCCCAGAAAGCACCGGCCGCGAGTCACTCCAGGACGAGCAGGAGGTCGCCACCCTCGACCTGGCGGTGCTCGGAGATCACGAGGCGCACCACCGTCCCGGCGTTCGCGGTCGTGATCGACGCCTCCATCTTCATCGCCTCGATCGTGGCCACGGTCTGACCCGCCACCACGACGTCGCCCTCGGCGACGAGCGCATGGACGACACCGGCGAACGGCACCGCGACGTGCTGGGCGTTGCGGGTGTCGGCCTTCTCGGCGGCTGCGACCTTGGAGTCCACCGAGCGGTCGCGCACCTGGGTCGGCCGGAGCTGACCGTTGATCGTGCCGAGGACGTTGCGGACTCCGCGCTCGTCCGCCTCGCCGATGGCCTCGACGCCGAACAGCAGAAGATTCCCTTCCGAGACCTCGACCTCGGTCTCCTCACCCGACCGCATGCCGTAGAGGAACGCCTCGGTGGGCACCGCGCTCAGGTCGCCGTACTCGGCACGCGCCTGGTCGAAGTCCTGCGTCGGCCCCGGGAACAGCAGCCGGTTGAGGGTGTGGCGGCGGTCCACCGCGAGGCCGTCGCGGTCCTGGTCGGACAGCTCCTCGACCCGCGTCCTGACCGAGCGTCCCTCCAGCGCCTTGGTCCGGAACGGCTCGGGCCAGCCGCCGGGCGGGTCCCCGAGCTCCCCGGAGAGAAAGCCGATCACGGACTCGGGGATGTCGAACGACGCCGGGTCGTCCGCGAACGCCTCGGGGTCGGCACCCACCGCGACGAGGTGCAGGGCCAGGTCGCCGACCACCTTGGACGAGGGGGTCACCTTGACGACGTTGCCGAGGATGTCGTTGGCCGCGGCGTACATGTCCTCGATCTGCTCGAACTTCTCCCCCAGGCCCAGGGCGATCGCCTGCTGGCGCAGGTTGGACAGCTGCCCACCGGGGATCTCGTGGCGGTAGACCCGCCCGGTCGGCGCCGGCAGACCGGACTCGAACGGCGCGTAGAGGCGCCGGGTGGCCTCCCAGTACGGCTCCAGCGCGTTGACGGCCGCGATGTCGAGCCCCGTCGTGCGCTCGGAGTGATCGGTCGCCGCGACCAGCGCGGACATCGGCGGCTGCGACGTCGTGCCGGCCAGCGCGGCGGAGGCGGCGTCCACCGCGTCGACACCGGCCTCGATCGCCGCGACGAGCGTCGCGAGCTGGCCACCCGGGGTGTCGTGCGTGTGCAGGTGCACGGGCAGGTCGAACCGCTCACGCAGGCCGCGCACGAGCGTCCGGGCTGCCGGCGCCCGCAGCAGGCCGGCCATGTCCTTGATCGCCAGGACGTGGGCGCCGGCGTCGACGATGCGCTCGGCGAGGTCCAGGTAGTAGTCCAGCGTGTAGAGCGTCTCCCCCGGGTCGGACAGGTCGCCGGTGTAGCAGAGCGCGACCTCCGCGACCGCCGTGCCGGTGGCCCGGACCGCCTCGATCGCGGGGCGCATCTGGTCGACGTCGTTGAGCGCGTCGAAGATGCGGAAGATGTCGATGCCGGTCGCGGCGGCCTCGGCGACGAACGCGTCGGTGACCTCGGTCGGGTACGGCGTGTAGCCGACCGTGTTGCGACCGCGCAGGAGCATCTGCAGACAGATGTTGGGCGCCGCCTCGCGCATCGCCGCGAGCCGGTCCCACGGGTCCTCCTTGAGGAACCGCAGCGCGACGTCGTACGTCGCCCCGCCCCAGGCCTCGATCGAGAGCAGCTGCGGCGTCATCCGGGCGACGTACGGCGCGACCTGCACCAGGTCACGGGTCCGCACGCGCGTCGCCAGCAGCGACTGGTGCGCGTCGCGGAACGTGGTGTCGGTGACCCCGACCGTGTCGCGCTGGCGCAGGGCAGCCGCGAAGCCGTCGGGCCCCAGCTCGGCGAGCAGCTGACGCGAGCCGTCCGGCGCCGCTGCCGTCAGGTCCAGCTGCGGCAGCTTCGATACCGGGTCGACAGTGGTCGGCGAGGTGCCGTGCGGCTTGTTGACCGTGACGTCCGCGAGCCAGGACAGGATCTTGCCGGCGGGGTCGGCGGCACCGTGCGCCTGCAGCAGGGCGGGGTGCTCCTCGATGAACGACGTGGTGACCCGGCCCGCGCGGAAGTCCGGGTCGGCCAGCAGCCCCTGCAGGAAGCCGATGTTGGTCGACACCCCACCCACGTGGAACTCGCTCAGGGCGCGCTCCGCGCGGGTCACCGCGGCCTCGAAGTCGCGACCACGACAGGTCAGCTTGGACAGCATCGAGTCGAAGTGCGGGCTGACCACGGCCCCGGTGAACGCGGTGCCGCCGTCGAGGCGCACGCCCGGACCACCCGGTGAGCGGTACGACGTGATGGTGCCGGTGTCGGGGCGGAACCCGTTGGCCGGGTCCTCGGTCGTGATCCGGCACTGCAGGGCGAAACCGCGGGCAGTGATGGAGTCCTGGACGTCCAGGCCGAGGTCGACGAGCGTCGCGCCCGCCGCGATCTCCATCTGTGCCTGCACCAGGTCGACACCGGTGACCTCCTCGGTCACGGTGTGCTCGACCTGGATCCGCGGGTTCATCTCGATGAACACGTAGCGGTGGTCCGCGCCGAGCAGGAACTCCACCGTGCCGGCGCACGAGTAGCCGATCGACTCCGCGAACCGCACCGCGTCGGCGCACATCGCCTCCCGGACCTCGACCGGCAGGTGCGGTGCGGGGGCGATCTCCACGACCTTCTGGTGGCGACGCTGCACCGAGCAGTCCCGCTCCCGCAGATGAACCACTGAGCCGACGGAGTCGGCAAGAACCTGCACCTCGATGTGCCGGGCGTCCACCACGGCTTCCTCGATGAAGCAGGTCGGGTCGCCGAACGCCCCGTCGGCCTCGCGCATCGCGGCCTCGATCGACTCACGCAGCCGTGCGGGATCGTCCACCTTGCGCATGCCGCGGCCACCGCCGCCGGCCACCGCCTTGACGAACAACGGGTACGTCAGCGCATCCGAGCTCGCCACGAGCTCGTCGACGTCGGCGGACGGCTCGACCGACCTGAGCGTCGGGACGCCGGCCGACCGCGCAGCAGCGATCGCCGACGCCTTGTTGCCAGTCAGCTCCAGCACCTCGCGCGACGGCCCGATGAACGTGATGCCCGCCTGCTCGCAGGCCTCCGCGAGGTCGGGGTTCTCGGACAGGAAGCCGTACCCCGGGTAGATCGCGTCGGCCCCTGCAGCCACCGCCGCAGCGACGATGCCCTCGGGGTCGAGGTAGGCCCGCACGGGGTGGCCGCGCTCGCCGATCTCGTACGCCTCGTCGGCGCGGACACGGTGCTCGGACCCGCGGTCCTCGTAGGGGAACACCGCGACGGTCTGGGCGCCCAGCTCGTGGGCGGCGCGGATCGCGCGGATCGCGATCTCCCCACGGTTGGCGACGAGAATCTTCTGGAACAACGGGGGCATCCTTGCTCAGAGGGTCCGAGCCCACAATGTAGCGGTCGGACGCCGGTCGGGGCCCCGAGGGGCGGCTCAGGTCCTGGCTCGTCCCTGGCCGGCCTGGTGGACGAGGCGCAGACGGCGCGACGACCGTCGGATCGTGAGCCGCTGGCCCCAGGACAGGGACATCGAGTCGGCCTCGATGCCGTCGCCGAAGCACACCAGCCGATCGGACTCGACCGCGACGACGAGGGAGCCCGCGTCCGGGACGATCCCCTCCGTGAACGTCGTGCCCGTCGCGGGCGAGGGCCAGGCCTCCCGCACGAACCAGCACAGCTCGGGCGACGTCGGCAGCGGGAGCGGCAGCTCGCTGCGTCGCTCCTGCCAGCTCGACCGCAGCCAGCCCGTGGCCCCGGTCCCCGTTCCCGCGAGGATGCCGGAGGAGGAGTGCCGCTCCTGGCGGCCGTCGGCCTGGATCACGTAGCGCGCGGACTGGTGGCTCGGATGACCGATGAACAGCTCGTTGAGCGCACGGAGCTCCTGGCCGTCGTCCGTCACCGCCTCCACCATCGTGCGGTCCTCGAGCACCGCGGCACCGCGCCCGAGGGCGGTCAGCACCGCGCTCACGGAGGCGGGGGCATGGGGCACGAGGATGCCCGGGTTCCAACGCGGCTCCGGGTTGACGCCGACAACCGGCTGGCCGGACAGGTACTTCGCGACGTTGGCCACCAGACCGTCCTGACCGACCGCGACGACGACGTCCTCCGGCCCGAAGACGAACCGGTCGAGCTCGTCCCGCTCGACCTCGACCCGCCGCCAGTGCACCGGTAGGCCGGCCGACACCTCGCTCATCGCAGTGGCCAGCGCGACGTGGCGCTGCTGCACCTCCGCGATGTCGCGGCCCCGCTGGGCCAGGTAGAACTCGGCCTGGCCGTGCGTGCCGTGCCGGGCCAGCAGGTCGTCGTACTCGGAACGGCGGTGCACGACGACGGCGCGGGGCCGCAGGCTCACTCCGTCACCGTCTCCCGCCCGTCACCCAGCCGGTCCAGCAGCGGCGCCAGCAGCTCCGGGGTCAGGCTCAGGTGCGTGAGGGGCGGGACGTTCGCGGCGAGCTCGCGCAGCGCGAGGGCCAGCAGCTTGCTCTGGTCCACGTCGCCGTACGCCGCGAACTTGGCGGCCTCGGCCGTCGCGTCGGCGGCGCCGAGCTCCCGCGTGCGGTCGGCGTCCGCCTTCGCCATGAGGCCCTGGCGCTCGGCCTTCGCCGTGGTCGCGATCTTGTCCGCCTCCGCCTGCTCGCTCGCCCGCCTGCGCTCGTTCTGCCCCCGCTGGGCGACGAGCTCCTCCTCGCGGCGGGCCAGCTCGATCTGGTTGGTCAGCTCGTTCTCGGCGATGGCCCGCTCGTTCTCGACCGCCACCGCGCGCCGCTCGAACGTCGCCCGATCGGCCTCCTGCTGCACCCGCTCACGCGTGGGGGTCTGCAGGGCGCGCTCGAGATCGGCCTCGGCACGGATCGCGACGACCCGGACGTCGGTGACCGACAGTCCCCGCTCGACCAGGCGCTGGTCGTCGGCGAGCTGCTCGGCCACCCGCTGGCGCACCGGGCCGATGCCGTGGGCCAGGGCCTCCGCCAACGAGACCCCTGCCAGGTACTCCAGGGCGGGCTGCTGCGCCAGCTCGGTGAGCAGGCCACCCAGCCGCTCGAGGGGGCGGGCGTTCCAGTCGCCGGTGCGCGGGTTGACGCCGAAGTCGATGCGGGTCGCAGCCACGGCGGGGTCCGAGACCCGGTAGGTCACGGTCGCCTGGACCGAGACGAGCTGGAAGTCAGACGTCCGCGCCTGGAACATCAGCGCCTGCTCGCGGTCGTCCAACGGGACCTCCGCCAGCGCCGCCGTGCTCGGTCGGAACCAGAAGGAGACACCAGCACCCGACCGCTTCACCGCACCGCCGCGCAGCTGGAGGACGAACGACGTCGGGTCCGAGCGCAGGTGGTGGACGAACGGTCGCCTGGTGATGTCAGCCATGGGGCCCCCTGGGAGAAGTGCGGTGCGGACCCAGTCTGCCTGTCTCCAAGCACGTCCGAGACGTCGGGCGGCGGTGAGGCCGCCCGACGCGTCTCAGACCTTGTACGAACGCGACGAGACGATCATGTCGGCGAAGGTCCGGTTCTCCTTGTCCCACAGCGGCCAGAGATAGCCCAGACCGCACGGCAGGCTGTCCAGGATGTGCAGCAGGGAGCGACCGAAGCTGAGCCCGGCCCCGATGGGCTGGGTCGTCCCGGCACGGTAGATCGCGATGCCGACGGCCTTCTTGCCGATCGACTGCCCCGTGGTGCCCTGCAGGTACACGGTGTTCGCGATGAAGTAGATGAGCGCGAGCCCGTAGTACAGGGCGGCCCCGGCGCCCTTGAGCTGGAACGAGGAGCTGCCGTCGGAGGTCTCGGCCGTGCCGAACAGCAATGCCGCGAGGAAGAAGACCACGACGGTGGGGATCGCGTCGATGAGGGTCGCGGCCACGCGCAGGCCCCAGCTCGCGAAGGGCTGGCTGGTGGAGGCCTGGGGTGGTGCGCCGTACGGATTGGTCATGGGAGCTCCAGGTTCGGGAGTGATGTCGACCACACCGTAGCGATACCCGGCCCCGCAGCGCAGCACATTCGCCGCGTCGGCGGCGTGACGCGAAAGGCTCTCAGCGACGCATCCTGCGCCAGATCACCAGCTGGTTGTCGGCGATCACTGCCGGCAGGTTCTGCGGCAGCTTCGACTGGGCGAGCTCGGCCTGCAGCTCGGCGACCTTCTCCTGCAGCGCGAGCACCTGGTTCTCGAGCTCGATGACCCGCTTGACGCCCTCGAGGCCCAGGCCTTCGGCGGTCAGCCGGGCGACCGTGCGCAGCAGCTCGATGTCACGCAGCGAGTAGCGCCGCCCACCGCCGCCCGTACGACCGGGGGCGACGAGGCCCAGCCGGTCGTACGTGCGCAGTGTCTGGGGGTGCAGCCCGGACAGCTCCGCGGCGACGCTGATCACGAACACCTTGGCCTCCGGGCCAGGGGGCTGGAAGCCGGGCCCCGATCCGCGCTTGCCGGCGTCCCCGGCCATCACGACACCGCCTCGAACATCCCGTCACGCGGCGAGTCCGCGCCGCGCGCCTCACGGAACGCCTCGACCGCCGCCCGCTCCTCGTCGGTGAGCTGCTTGGGCACCTGCACCTCCACGGTCACGAGCAGGTCGCCCCGTCCGCCGGACCGGGTCGTCGCGCCCTTGCCGGTGGCGCGGAACGTGCGGCCCGTGGGCGTGCCGGCGGGCACCTTGATCCGCACCGGCGGGCCGTCCAACGTGGGCACCTGGATGTTCGCACCCAGCGCCGCCTCGTCGAAGGTCACCGGGACCGTGATCGTGAGGTGGTCCCCCTTGCGTCCGAACAGGCGGTGGGGCTCGACGTGCACGACCAGGTAGAGGTCCCCGTTCGCACCGCCGTTGTCGCCCTTGCCGCCCTTGCCCTTGAGCCGGATGCGCTGACCGTCCTTGACGCCCGCAGGCACCTTGACGTTGAGCGTGCGGCTCGTCGGCGCACGGCCGGAGCCGTGGCACGTCTCGCACGGGTGCTCGACGATGAGCCCCCGTCCGCGGCACAGGTCGCACGGCTCGGTCATCGCGAACACGCCACCGGCGGCCCCCGTCACCATGCCGCTGCCCTGGCACTTCGGGCACACCTTGGGCGTCGTGCCCGGCTTGGCGCCCGTGCCGTGGCAGGTCGTGCAGGGCTCGTCGCTCGTCATCCGCAACGGCAGCGTCGCGCCGTCCACGGCCTGCTCGAAGCTGATCGTCGCCTCGGTCTCGAGGTCGTCGCCCTTGCGTCCCTGCGGCCGCTGCCGGGTCCGTCCGCGGCCCCCGAAGAGGCCGCCGAACAGGTCGGACATGTCGAAGTCGGCCTGGGGGCCGGCCCCGCCCTGTGGGCGGAACCCGCCCCCGGAACCGAATCCGCCCGGAGCACCGCGGAACTGCCCGAACATGCTGCGCTGCTCGTCGTACTCCTTGCGCTTGTCCTTGGACGAGAGCACGGCGTACGCCTCGGAGACCTCCTTGAAGCGCTCCTCAGCAGCCTTGTTGCCCGGATTGGAGTCGGGGTGGTTCTCTCGCGCCAGCTTGCGGTACGCCTTCTTGATCTCGTCCTGGCTTGCGTCCTTCTTGACCCCGAGGACCTTGTAGAAGTCCTTGGTCGCCCAGTCACTTGCTGCCATGTCCCCACCCCTCCTTTCCGTCAGTGCTGGTTGTCGTCGGCGTCAGCCGACTCCGCCGCGGGAGCCTCCGGGGAGGAGGCCTCCGTCGACGGCTCTGCGGGTTCCGGCGCCGAGCTGGCCGGGTCGACGACGCCGACCGTGGCGGCCCGCAGCACGCGGTCGCCGATCTTGTAGCCGGTGCGCATGACCGTGTCGACGGTCGTGGTGTCGACGTCGGCCGACTCGCCCGCGTGGAACACCGCCTCGTGCAGCGACGGGTCGAACGCGTCGCCCTTCGCGCCGAACGCCTCGAGCTTGTGCTTGCTGACGGCGTTCTGCAGCGAGTCGGCGACGGCCTTGAAGCCGCCGGACAGCTCGCCGTGCTCGGCGGCGCGACCGATGTCGTCCAGCACCGTCAGGAGCGACTGCAGGACGGCAGCCTCTCCCTGGGCGCGCACGAGCTCACGGTCGCGGTCGACGCGGCGCTTGTAGTTGACGTACTCCGCCTGGAGACGCTGCAGGTCGAGCGTGCGCTCGGCCAGCTGCTGCTCCAGTGACGGACCGGCCGGGGCCTCCGCCGGCTGAGCTTCCTCAGCCGGCGTGGGCTCCTGCTCTGGGGCCGAGTCCGTGCCCGGCTCGGTCACTTCTTGTCGTCCTCGTCGTCGACGATCTCGGCCTCGACGACGTCGTCGTCATCGGCCGCGCCGGCGGTGGGGGCATCGGTGCCGGCAGCCTGCGCGTCGGCGGCGGCCGCGGCGTACATCGCCTCACCCATCTTCGAGCTGGACTCGCCGAGCTTGGTCACGGCGGCCTGGATGGCGTCCGCGTCCTCACCCTTGAGGGCCTCGTTGAGCGCGTCGAGGTCGCCCTGCACCTCGGCCTTGACGTCGTCGCCGACCTTGTCGCCGTTCTCGGCGAGGAACTTCTCGGTCGTGTGCGCGAGCGACTCGGCCTGGTTGCGGGTCTCGACGGCCTCGCGACGCTTGCGGTCCTCCTCGGCGTACGCCTCGGCGTCCTTGACCATCTTGTCGATGTCGTCCTTGGACAGGGCCGAACCGCCGGTGATGGTCATCGACTGCTCCTTGCCCGTGCCACGGTCCTTGGCGGACACGTTGACGATGCCGTTGGCGTCGATGTCGAAGGTGACCTCGATCTGCGGCACGCCGCGCGGGGCCGGCGGGAGGCCGGTGAGCTCGAACGTGGCCAGCAGCTGGTTGCCCGCGGCCATCTCGCGCTCGCCCTGGTACACCTGGATCGCGACGGACGGCTGGTTGTCGTCGGCCGTCGTGAAGACCTCGGACCGCTTGGTCGGGATCGTCGTGTTGCGCTCGATGAGCTTGGTCATCACGCCGCCCTTGGTCTCGATGCCGAGACTCAGCGGGGTGACGTCGAGCAGGAGCACGTCCTTGACCTCGCCCTTGAGCACGCCGGCCTGGAGGCTGGCGCCGATCGCGACGACCTCGTCGGGGTTGACGCCCTTGTTGGGCTCCTTGCCACCGGTCAGCGACTTCACGAGCTCGGAGACGGCGGGCATGCGGGTCGATCCACCGACCAGCACGACGTGGTCGATCGCGCTCAGCGCGATGCCGGCGTCCTTGATCACGCTGTTGAACGGCGCCTTGGTGCGCTCGAGCAGGTCGGACGTGATCTTCTCGAACTCCGCGCGGGTCAGGGTCTCGTCGAGGAACACGGGGTTCTTCTCGGCGTCGACCGTGATGTACGGCAGGTTGATTGAGGTCGAGGACGAGCTCGACAGCTCGATCTTGGCGCGCTCGGCGGCCTCACGGACACGCGGCATCGCCATCTTGTCCTTGGTCAGGTCCAGGCCCGTGCTGCTCTTGAAGCGCGTGACGATCCAGTCGACGATCTTCTCGTCCCAGTCGTCACCACCGAGGTGGTTGTCGCCGCTGGTGGCCTTGACCTCGATGACGCCGTCGCCGATCTCCAGCAGGGACACGTCGAACGTGCCGCCGCCGAGGTCGAAGACGAGGATCGTCTGGTCGTCGGCCTTGTCCAGACCGTACGCCAGCGCGGCCGCCGTCGGCTCGTTGATGATGCGGCTGACGTTGAGGCCTGCGATCTCGCCGGCCTCCTTGGTGGCCTGGCGCTGGTGGTCGTTGAAGTACGCCGGGACGGTGATGACCGCGTCGGTCACCGCCTCACCGAGGTACGCCTCGGCGTCCCGCTTCAGCTTCTGCAGGATGAACGCGGAGATCTGCTGCGGGTTGAACTTCTTCCCGTCGATCTCGGTCGTCCAGTCGGTGCCGATGTGACGCTTGACCGAACGGATCGTGCGATCGACGTTGGTCACGCCCTGTCGCTTGGCGACCTCGCCGGCCAGGACCTCTCCGTCCTTGGCGAATGCGACGACCGAGGGAGTGGTGCGAGCGCCCTCGGCGTTCGCGATGACGGTGGGCTCGCCACCTTCGAGCACGGCGACGACGGAGTTCGTCGTGCCCAGGTCAATTCCGACCGCTCTTGCCATGGTGTTTCCTCCTGCTGTGGGTGGTTCGTGGGTGACTTCAAGAATGTGTGTCAACTGACTTGAGTCTGATCTTATCAACCCCGCCCGAGCCACCCGTATTCCGCTCTCAGCGACTCGAGGCGATAGTTTCGTGGGCATGCGCACCCTCTCCCGCCGCGCAGCGGCACTGACCATCCTGGCCACCCTGACCCTCACCGGCTGCGGCAGCAGCGACAGCTCCGACGGCGACTCGTCGAAGGACTCGAAGGAGTCGAGCAAGAGCTCTGAGACCCGCGGCTTCGACGCCGAGCCCGCCGACGGCGGCCGGATCAAGGGCACCGACTACACCTACTCCGTCCCGAAGGGCTGGGAGGTGCCCAAGAACAAGCCTGCCGGCTTCGACTTCGACAGCCTGGCCGTCGACAGCACCGACAAGGACGGCTTCTCCGACAACATCAACGTCCTGCGCCAGTCGCCCGCCCCGTCCGGCGTCACCACGGAGGAGCTCACCAAGAACCTGGGCTCCGAGCTGACGAAGCAGGGCGCGAGGGACGTCAAGACGCAGGAGCCGGTCACGATCGACGGCGAGTCCGCGACCCACATCTCCATGTCGCAGGAACTCAACGGCAACAAGAACCTGACCGAGCAGTACTACGTGCTGCGCAAGGGCGCCCTGTACGTCGTGACGTTCTCGCACAGCACCAGCGTGACGGAGGCGGACCGCGACGAGGTCGCGGGCTCGGTCCTCACCACGTGGAAGTGGTCGTGAGCCAGTCCCCCGACCCGGACGTCCTCGCGCGCACCATCCTCGGTGTGCTGTGGGAGACGACCGACCGCCAGGTGTCGCGCGAGATCGCGCACCTGGCGGACATCGCGGTCGACGCGAGTGACGACGGTACCCACGTCGCGCCGCCGGGACTGGCGATGCCGGCGTCCGGCTGCATCACCACGCACGTCACCGCGACGGCCCGGGACCACCCGGGAGTCGTCGAGGACATGCGCGTCGCGGTGTGGCCGGTGGCCGACGGCGGCGGCGACCCCGCGTTCGTCGTCACCCGGTCGGACACCGAGCTGACGCTGCCGGTCGCCCTCGCCGACGTCCACCCCGAGGTCACCGGCCACCTGCAGGCGCGGGTGAACGACTTCATCGCCGCGATCATCGCGCACATGGTGGCCGAGCTCGACGTCAAGATGCAGCGGACGCACATCCGTGAGTCGCAGGGCGATCTCGCGGAGTACACGGAGGACTGAGCTCCACCTCCGCACCCCAGACGACACCGGCGTCCCCACCCCTGAGGGTGAGGACGCCGGTGTCGTCGTGCCGCGTGGTCCGGTCAGGTCCGCGCGGGCTCCTTCGCGTCGCGCGTGCCGACCGAGTCGCCGGTGTGGCGGGCGAGCGACTCACCCTCGATGTCGAGGTTCGGCATCACCTTGTCGAGCCAGCGCGGCAGCCACCACATGCGGTCGCCCATGAGCGCCATGAACGCCGGGACGATCGTCATGCGGACCAGGAAGGCGTCCGCGAGCACGCCGACCGCCAGGCCGAAGCCGATCGACTTGATGATGATCTCGTCGCCCAGCGCGAAGCTGCCGAAGACGCCGATCATGATGGCCGCGGCCGCGGTCACCACGCGGGCGCCGTACTGGAAGCCCTGCACGACCGACTCCTTGGCCGAGCGGCCGTGGACGAACTCCTCCCGCATGCGGGACACGAGGAAGACCTCGTAGTCCATCGCCAGGCCGAACAGGATGCCGGTCAGCAGCAGCGGCAGCAGGAACAGCACGGGGCCGGACTTGTCGACGCCGATGAGGTCCGCGAACCAGCCCCACTGGAACACCGCCACCGTCGCGCCGAGCGAGACGCCGACCGAGAGCAGGAAGCCCAGGACCGCCTTGACGGGCACGAGGATCGAGCGGAACACGATCATCAGCAGGACGAACGCCAGGCCGACGACGACCAGCAGGTACTTCGGGAAGGCCTTCGCCAGCTCCTCGGAGATGTCGACGCCCACGGCGGTCTGGCCCGTGACGTAGACCGTCGCACCGGTGTCGGCCTCGACGGTGCGCACGGCCTCGCGCATGTCGTCGACGAGCGTCTGGGTCTCCGCATCCGAGGGTCCGCTCTTGGGGATCACGGTGATCGTGGCGTACTGCGCGTCCTTGAGCTGCGCGTCGTACGCAGCCACGGCCTTCTTGTCGGCCGGGTCGGGCGTCGGCGGGACGACCGCGGCGACGTCGTTCTTGATGCCCTGGACCTTCTGCGTGGCCAGGTCGACCGCCTTGGCCGGGTCCTCGGCCCCCTTGGTGTCCACGACGACGAGCAGCGGGCCGTTGGTGCCGGCGCCGAAGTTCTCCGCGATCTTGTCGTACGCCACGCGGGGACCGGAGCCCTCGGCGGCCGTGCCGTCGTCGGGCAGGGCGAGCTGCATCGAGGCGACGGGGATCGCGACGACACCCGCGACGACGAGTCCACCGACGAACGTCTTGACCCGGTGCTTGGTGATGAGGTCGGCCCAGCGGCGGCCCACCGTCTTGCCGGTCGTCTCGTCCTCGGGATCCGGCGCCTTGATGAACGGCACCTTGCCCCAGCCGGTCCTCTTGCGGGCGGCTCCGAGCAGGGCGGGGAGCAGGGTCAGGGCGATCAGGACCGAGACCGCGACGGTGGCGGCGGCAGCCAGACCCATCTGGGTCAGGAAGTTGATGTTGACGACCGACAGGCCGGCGAGCGCGATGACGACGGTCAGGCCGGCGAAGACCACGGCGGAGCCCGCGGTGCCGACGGCGCGTCCGGCAGCCTCCTCCTGGGAACGCCCGACGTGGATCTCGTGCCGGTAGCGCGAGGTGATGAACAGGGCGTAGTCGATGCCGACGGCCAGGCCCAGCATCAGGGCGAGCGTCGGGGTCGAGGAGCCCAGGTCGATGAAGCCGGTCGCGGTGGTGATGCCGGCGACGCCGATGCCGACGCCGATGATCGCCGTCACGAGCGGCATGCCGGCCAGGAGCAGCGATCCGAAGGTGATGAGCAGGACGATGACGGCGATCCCGACGCCGAGCAGCTCGGTGAGGCCCTGCTCGGGGATCTCCTGCAGCGCGTCGCCGCCGATCGCGACCTCCAGGCCCGCGTCCTTCGCGATCTCGGGCGACTTCTCCAGCGCCTCCTTGTCGGCGTCGCTGAGCTCGATGGACTGCTTCGCGTACGAGACCGTCGAGTACGCGGTGCGGCCGTCCTTCGACACCGTCCCGCTCGTGAACGGGTCGCTCGCGGCGACGACGTTCTTGGAGTCGATCGCAGCGAGCGACTCGGTGACGGCCTTCTTGTTGTCAGCGGACGTGAGCTTCTCGCCCTCCGGCGCCTGGAAGACGATGCGGGCCGTGGCGCCGTCGGGTGCCGCACCGGGCGTGCGGTCCTTGATCAGCTCGAACGCGTCGACCGACTCGATCCCGGGCAGCGTGAACGTGTCGGAGGTCTTGCCCGACAGGGTGCTCGCAGCGACCCCCATCAGCAGCAGCAGACCGATCCAGAACGAGATGACGATCCGACGGCGCCGGAACGACCAGCGCCCGAGCCGGTAGAGGTACCAAGCCATGAGTGTTCTTCCTTGTAGGTGTCGTGCAGGGTCAGTGGAGGCCGAGGGCGGGCAGGAGCGCGCCGTCGATGTAGCGGCGGAGGAAGTCCGGTGACGGCTCCTCCCCCTCGAGCAGGTGGTGCAGGACGATGGGAGCGATGAACACGTAGTCGACGAAGACCAGCCCCGGGCAGTCCGCGGCGACCTCCCCGCGCTCGACCGCGCGGGCGACGACCTCGCGGATGCGATCGCGGCCGGGTTCCAGGATCTTGCCGCGCACCGCCTCGGCGAGCTCCTTGTCGTCGCGGACCGCGTGCATGATGGCCGCGAGCATGTCGGCGTCGTGCTCCTGGCCCTCCTTGCGGTCGACCATCGCCAGGAAGTCGCCGCGGAGGGAGCCGGTGTCCGGGAGGTCCAGATCGGTCCCGCCGACGCACTGCAGGGCCTCGACGACGAGCGCCGACTTGCTGCCCCACTGGCGGTAGAGGGTGGCCTTGCTGGAGCGGGTGGCCTCCGCCACCTGGTCCATCGTCACGTTGTCGTAGCCGTGGTCGGCGACCAGCTGAAGCGTGCCTGCGTACAGCTCCTGCAGCCTCTCAGCGGTCAGACGGCTCATGCTTCTCCCCATGCGTACGAAACGGTTTCGTTTCGATGCTACGGGCGGCTTCCAAGGGCGACAATCGAGAACGCCGTGACCCTGCTCACCCGCCGTGTGCCCCGTGTCCGACCGGCCCGCTAGCCTCGCGCCATGCACCGGTTCGACGACGCTGAACGCCGCCGCCGTCTCGGCGTTCGGCACCGCCTGGCGCCCGGAGCTCGCGACGCGGACGTCGCCGCCGCGGCGGCCTCGGTCGTCGCGCTGCACGGCACCGATCCGGCCTCCACGTTCCTGGCCGCTCGGGCGCGCACCGACGGGGTGGAGGTCGCGGACGTCGAGCGAGCGCTGTACGACGACCGCTCCATCGTGCGGGTCCTGGCGATGCGGCGCACGGTGTTCGCGGTGCCGGTGCGCGACGTGCCGGTCGTGCGCGCGGGAGCCGGCGCCGACGTCGCCCGCGACGAACGCCGCAAGCTGCTGGTCCTGCTCGAGGCTGCTGGGGTCCGGGACGTCGAGCCGTGGCTGGGCGAGGTGGAACGGGTGGCCGTCGATCACGTGCGGGCCGCGGGCGAGGTGACGTCGGCCGAGCTCGCCGCGCTCGACGAACGACTCGCGACACGGGTCGTGCTCAGCGCGGGCTCCCGGTTCGAGACGACGCAGAAGATCGCGAGCCGGCTGCTGACGATCCTGTCCGCCGACGGCGGCGTGGTCCGCACCCGGCCGCGAGGGTCGTGGACGTCGAGCCAGTTCCGCTGGTCCACCCTCGACCTCTGGGCCCCTCAGGCGACGGCGACCATCGACCCGGTCGAGGCCGAGGCGACGCTGGCGCGGCTCTGGCTGGCCCGCTTCGGGCCGGCCTCGCCGGACGACCTCACGTGGTGGACAGGCTGGACCAAGACCCGCACCCGCCGGGCCCTGGCGGCCGCCGGAGCGGTCGAGGTCGACCTGGCAGGCGCGCCCGCGGTCGCCCTGCCCGACGATCTCGAGAGCACGCCCGACGTCGAGCCCTGGGGTGCGCTGCTGCCGGCGCTCGACCCCACGACGATGGGCTGGAAGCAGCGCGACTGGTACCTCGGCGAGCACGGCAAGGCGCTGTTCGACGTCAACGGCAACGCCGGACCGACGATCTGGTGGGACGGCCGCGTCGTCGGCGGGTGGGCCCACCTGCCGTCCGGTGACATCGCCATGACCCTGCTCGACGACGTGGGGGCCGAGGGGCGCACCGCCCTCGAGAACGAGGCCGACCGGCTCACGACGTGGATCGGCGACGTCCGCCTGACCGCCCGCTCCCGTGGCTACTCACCGGTCGAGAAGTCGCTCCTGGGTCGCACGGACGGCCGGGCCTGACCTGGCCCGCGCGGTCAGGGGGTCCAGGCGGGGTCACGCCCGATGAACGCGAGCAGCCGGTCCTGGGCCGAGGCGTCCGCCGGCACCGGTACCGCGGGGCCGTACTGGCCCGAGCTGCGCATCGCGTCCTCGATCGGGACCATCCCGGCCAGCAGCGCCTCGCAGACGGCGGGGTCAAGCGTGTCGTCCTGGCCGGTCGCCCGGGCCAGGTCCCAGGTGTGCATGAAGACGTCCGCGACGTAGAAGCTCTCGACGACCTCCCCGAGGACACGGGTCCCGGCGTGCGGGTGGCTGAACTCCTCGGCGGCGCGGGGCGACTCCAGCAGCGCCTGGACCGCGTCCGCATGGTGCCACCACGCCGCGGCCGGGTCGTCCTCGACGTCCGGTCCGGGCGGCAGGTCGACACCGCCACCGGACAGGAAGCCCGGGAGCCAGGAGGTCAGGTGCCCGACGACGTCGCGCGCCGTCCAGCCCTCGACCGGTGCCGGCACGTCCCACTCCTGCACGCCCGCCACCCGGTCGGAGAAGACGGCCGCGACCCGGCGGTGGGCGTCGGCGGGGGTGTCCATCTCGCCATTCTCGTGCGGTCGACGGAGCACGACAACCGCTCGGTCGAACGAGTTCCCAGCCGTCAGCCGTGAGGCGGTCGTCCGCCCAGCGACCGGCCCGGCTGTGCGTCGGCGGCTAGATTGAGATCGTGCCCGACTCCCCGACCCGCTCCTCCAAGGCTGAGCACACCCGGCAGTCGATCATCGACGCGGCGATGCAGCTGTTCCGCACGAACGGCTACGAGAAGGCCACGATGCGCGCGATCGCCGACAGGGCGGGGGTGTCGATCGGCAACGCCTACTACTACTTCTCCTCCAAGGAGCACCTGATCCAGGCGTACTACGACCGGATCAACGCCGAGCACGCCGCGGCTGCCTCGGAGGCGCTGGCCGGCGCCACGACGTTCGCGGACCGGCTGACGGGCGTTCTCCTGGCGTGGGTGGACGTCGCCGAGCCGTACCACGAGTTCGCGGGGAAGTTCTTCAAGACCGCGGCCGAGCCCACCAGCCCCCTCTCGCCGTTCAGCAGCGAGTCCGAGACCACCCGGCTGGCGTCGATCGACCTGTTCCGCGAGGTCGTGGAGGGCTCCGATCTCAAGCTCGCCAAGGCCCTGCGGACCGAGCTGCCCGAGCTGTTGTGGCTGACCCAGATGGGGGTCGTGCTGTTCTGGGTCCACGACTCCAGCGAGGACCAGCAGCGCACCCGTCAGCTGGTCCGTCAAGCAGTCCCGGTCGTCGACCGCGCGCTGCGACTCACCCGCCTGCCGGGCGTCAGCGGGCTCGTCGACGACGTCGTGGGCCTGGTCCGCACCCTCAGGCCGTCGGGCTGACCGTCATCGCGTGCCGGTCGCACATCGGCTCGCGAGCGACGCAGCCCTCGCACCGCACCATCTGGCGCACGCACGAGACGTCGCCGCAGTCCGCGACGTGGCTGGTGCCGGCGCCGCACGTGTCGCACGTGCCCACGAGGACCGGGTGGTCGGAGAAGGTCATCGAGATGCGGTCGTCGAAGACGTAGAGCGCGCCCTGCCACAGGCCGTCGTCCCCGTACGCCTCCCCGTACGTCGCGATGCCGCCGTCGAGCTGGTAGACCTCCTGGAACCCGCGCTTCTTCATCAGCGGGGTCAGCACCTCGCAGCGGATGCCTCCGGTGCAGTAGGTGACGACCGGCCGGTCCTTGAGGTGGTCGTACGCGCCGCTGTCGAGGGCCGCGATGAACTCACGCGTCGTCTCGACCGGCGGCCTGACCGCGCCGGCGAAGTGGCCGATGTCGGACTCGATCTGGTTGCGGCCGTCGAAGAAGACGACGTCCTTGCGCTCCACCAGCTCGTGCAGCTCCGCGGGGCTCAGGTGTGTCCCGCCGTCCACGACGCCGTGGTCGTCGACCTCCAGCTCGTCGGGCGCGCCGAACGTCACCAGCTCCTCGCGCACCCGCACGCTCAGACGGGGGAAGTCCGCGGTGGTGCCGTCCTCGAGGGCGCGACCCGCGCTCCACTTGAAGTCGATGTCCTTGAACGGCGCGTACGACCGGGTGCCCTTGACGTACTTCTTGAGCTGCACGACGTCCCCGCCGAGCGTCGCGTTGATGCCGTCCTTCGACACGATGATGCGCCCACGGATGCCGAGGGACTCGCACAGCGTGCGCTGCCACAGCCGGATCGCGTCGGGATCGGCGAGCGGCGCGAAGCCGTAGAAGAGCAGGACTTTGGGAGTGGCCACCTGTCGATTCTAGGAGGTGGCCGCGAGGGTCCACGCCACCCGCGCGTCCCCGTCCCACCGGCGCAGGCCGGCCATCGAGCCCACGAGCTCTCGCGGCCGGTCGGCCAGGAGGTCCAGGGCGAGGGCGAGCTGGTCCGTGGTGAACCGGCGCGCCAGCGTGACGTGGGGCGTCCATCCGTCCGGTGCGGTCGTCGAGGGCTGCTCCGGCAGACCGGCCATCGCCGCCGACACCCGCTCGTGGAGCGAGAGCAGTGCGGCGGACGGCACGACCGCACGCGCGAGGACGTGGCGGCGCCCGCTGAAGACCAGCCAGCCGCCGAGGCGGACGACCATGCCCACAGGCTCCGGCACCGCGCGCAACGCCTCCTCCGCGGCCGGGGTCACCGCACCCGCGAGACCGACCGTGACGTGCGGGACGTTCGACTGGCCGGGGTGCCGCGCCTGGCTCGGCAGGTCCGCAGCGAGAAGGAGGTCCCACTCCTCGCGCACGAGCCGTTCGAGTCCCGCGTCCAGGACGAGCTCGACCGACTGCACCATCGGTCTATCGTCGTGCACATGACGGAGCTGCACGAGCTGGACGCCACCGACCAGGCCGACCTCCTGCGGGACCGACAGGTCTCGTCGGTCGAGCTGGTGCAGCACCACCTCGACCGGATCGACCGGCACGGCGCCGCGCTGGGTGCGTTCGTCACCGTGACCGCCGAGCAGGCGCTGGCTGCGGCAGCCGCGGCCGACACCTCGATCGCGTCCGGCGCGGCCCCGCCGTTCGCGGGGGTGCCGACCGCGATCAAGGACCTCACGCCGACCGCGGGCGTCCCGACGTCGATGGGCTCGGCGGCGATGCGGGGGTTCGTCCCGGACGTGGACGCGTACGTCGTCGACCTCGTCCGGCGGGCCGGGTTCATCAGCCTGGGCAAGACCAACACCCCCGAGTTCGGTCTGTCGTCGTACACCGACAACGACATCGTGGGCCCGGCCCGCACGCCGTGGGACCTGACCCGCAACGCGGGCGGGTCGAGCGGAGGCGCCGCGGCCGCCGTCTCGGCCGGGCTCGTGCCCCTGGCCCAGGGCAGCGACGGCGGCGGCTCGATCCGCATCCCGGCCAGCTCGTGCGGCATCTTCGGGTTCAAGCCGAGCCGGGGACGGGTCAGCGCCGGCCCGACCGGCTCGGACTGGAGCGGTCTCGGGGTGGACGGGCCACTCACCCGGACCGTCCGAGACGCCGCTGCGCTCCTCGACGCGATGGCGCACGCGATGCCCGGTGACGTGCGCCCCCTGCCGGACCCCGACGTCCCGTTCGCCGAGCGCGTACGACGCGAGCCCGGACGGCTGCGGATCGCCCGGTGGTCGGGCACGCACCTCGACGGCATCGAGCCGAGTACAGACGCCGTCGCCGCCTGGGAAGGGGCCGGAACCCTGCTGGAGTCGCTCGGCCACGAGCTCGTCGACATCGCGAACCCGTTCCCGCAGGCACTCGAGCCGCAGTTCAACGTCATCTGGTCCAGCGGCATCGCAGGTGCGCCCATCCCCGCGGAGGCCGAGCCGCTGCTGCGCGCCAACACCCGCTACTGGCGCGAGCGCGGCAGCCGGGCCTCTGCCGTCGAGCTGGCCACGGCCATACAGTTCCTCGAGGCGACGACTCGCGAAGTCATCACCGGGCTGCAGCCGTTCGACGCCTTCCTCACCCCGACCCTGGCCCTGCCGCCGCAGCCGCTCGAATGGTTCAACGAGTCGGGTGACCCGGTCGAGGACCACCACCGGGAGCTGCTCTACACGCCGTACACGGGGCTCTACAACATGAGCGGCCAACCGGCGGCGACTCTCCCGCTGCACTGGTCCGAGGACGGCCTCCCGATCGGGGTGATGCTCGCGGCACACCCCGGACGGGACGGCCTGCTCTTCAGCCTCTGCGCCCAGGTCGAGGCGGCCGCGCCGTGGGCGGGTCGTCGACCGCCGGGGTTCTGACCCGGGGCCGGACATGCCGGTGGGCCGCCGGACCCGTGGTCAGGCGGCTCGGCGGTAGCCGGTTCGTCGTCGACGGCGGACCGGGCGCTGGTACCGATCCGCAAACACGAACCCGCCGACCGCGTCACCGCTGATGTGCAGCAGCCCGCGGTGCACCAGGTGATGGCAGCGGACGCACAGCCCGACGAGCTGGTCGAGATCGGTTGAGCCACCGAGGGACCACCAGACGCTGTGGTGGACTTCTAGGTGGGTGTGGTTGCAGCCGGGTGCGGCGCAGATGCCCTTCTGTCGGGCCAGGACTGCTTTGCGCTGCTTGAGGTTCGGTTCGTACTTGGTCCGCCCGACGTTCAGGACCTGGTCCTGGTCGCGGACGAAACCGGTGATCCCGGACATGCAGAACAGGAACATCAACAAGTGGGGGCCGATCGCACCGTGACCGGCGAGGGTGGCCGGCTCGGTGACCGGCATCGGGTCCGGCACCCGGTGGGGGTGCTCGGTGTCCTGCCGCACGCGTTCGGCCGCTGCCTCGACGGTCTCAGCGTCGACGAACACCGACATGTGCGGGCGCACGCCCTTGTCGGATGGCAGCCCGTTTCCGAGGATCGAGGACAGCAGGTCGTCCAGGCCCTGCACCCGTCGCTGGGCGCCGGTGCGGGTGTCCTCCGCATCGTGGGGTGCGGAGACGGAGTCGAGCACCTTCTTGAGCTTCAGCCCGGTCAGCGTGTTGAGGAATCCGCTGACGTGCCACCCCTCGGGCAGGGCGTCGACGGCGAAGTCCTCCTTCTCCATCCCGCCCCGCCACGCGTCGTCCAGGTCTTCGGGATGGGTGCGGTCCTTGAGTCGCTTGACCGCGTCGAACAGCTCGTCCGGGTCCCGCTCACAGGCGATCGTGACCAGTGCTTCCTCGTACTCCCGCATCGGCTCCAACCCGACGTGGGCGAGTCCGTAGACGAACACCTGCACGTGAGCGGCACTGATCCGACCCGTCGTGGCAGCTTCAGCCACCAAAGGCAGGTCCCGGAGCGCGTTCACGTTGCGCACCAGCCGGGTCGCCTGGCCGGCGTTGAGCCGCAGCTGGTTGCGCACCCACGTGTTCAACGTCGACGCTCCGTCCAGCTCGAACTCCCTTGCGGCCTGGAGCTCGGCCAGCAGCACCGCCTTCGCCGCGTCCAACGCGTCCTGAGCAGCCTGCACCGCGTGGAGCTTCTCGCGGGTGTCACCCGACGAGAGCGCCTGCGCGGCGGTGCGCATCGCGTCGATCGTGGGCTCCGGATCCATACCCTCAATCTACTCGAACAGGTGTTCGAGCACAAGACTTCGTCAGCACTTTTTCATTGATATCACAGGAATTATCACGTGTCCGACCGTCGTGCCATGATGGACTCGCGAGCACCGTCCGAGGCCCACGAGGCCGCGCCGGGACCGCTCGTCACAGACCGGCGGGTAGGTGCTGCCGGACCCGGTCGATGTCGTCGGCGGACGGCAGCGCGTCGGTGACCTTGGTGATGCTGGCCCCGATGTCGACCGAGCCGACGGGCACCGCACCGGATGCCACCAGCTCGTCGACCACTGCGGCGACCTCCTCGTCGGTCAGCCGACGACGCAGCAGGGCGAGCAGCGGGACGTAGTCCTGCGGGGGGACGCCCTGCGGGTAGCCCTCGCGCAGCCAGCCCACGACCGACTCCAGGAACGACGGTCTCGTCATTTCTCCTCCGCCCCCAGGACGTACCACCCGGTGTGGTGCCCGATGAAGTCCCGGGCGACGAACAGGACGCCGAGGACGACGGCCGCGGCGACCGTCGCGAAGCACAGGTACGCCACCGCCGTCACCAACGGCCGGCGGTCCCCGGCCAGGTGCTGGCCACGCACCGTCCCCGCGCCGACCGCCTGCGCGCGCACCCCCGCCGCGAACAGGGTCGGCAGTCCGGCCCCCGCGACGATCCCGAAGACCAGCACCTTGAGCAGCGCTCCGACGTCCAGCCAACCATCCATGTCCGTGCCTCTCAGTTCTGTGCGCCGACGGTGGCGGCCCGTCGCCGGGTCGACGCGTCGTCCCACTCGTCGTTCACGTTGTCGTGGTCCACCGCGTCGGCGCGCGACCTCAGCCAGATCAGGGCGGCGACGGCCAGCATGGCGACGAAGACCACCAGCACGCCGGCGAGGCCGCCCACGCCTGCCGTGACGCCGTACGCGCCGGCACCGACCAGCGCTGCCGCCGGGAGCGTCACGACCCACGCGGCGACCATCCGCAGGGCGACCCGCCAGCGGACCTCGGCGCCCGGCTTCCCGAGACCGGCACCGAGGATCGATCCGGTCGCGACGTGGGTCGTGGACAGCGAGAAGCCGAAGTGGCTGGCGAGGAGGATGATCGCAGCCGACGAGCTCTCGGCAGCCATGCCCTGCGGCGACTTGATCTCGATGAGGCCCTTGCCGAGGGTGCGGATGATGCGCCAGCCACCGAGGTACGTCCCGAGCGCGATCGCGGTGGCGCACGAGACGATGACCCAGGCCGGCGGCAGGCTCTCGTCGGCGCTGACACTGCCGTACGAGATCAGCGCGAGGAAGATGATGCCCATCGTCTTCTGCGCGTCGTTCGTGCCGTGCGCGAGCGACACGAGTGACGCCGAACCGATCTGCCCGATGCGGAACCCGCGATCGGTGCTGCGCTCGGGGACCCCCGGGTCACGCGGTAGACCGACCACGTCCCGAGTGTCGCGACCACGCCGGCGATGACGGGTGACAGCACGGCCGGCAGGACCACGTTCGAGACGACGCCCTTCCACTCCACGCCGCTCGAGCCGGCCGCGGCGAGCATCGCGCCGATGACGCCGCCGATCAGGGCGTGCGACGAGCTCGACGGGATGCCCAGCAACCAGGTCAGCAGGTTCCAGGTGATCCCGCCCACGAGACCCGCGAAGACGATCTCGAGCGTCACCAGGTTCGCGTCGACGAGGCCCTTGGCGATCGTCGCGGCGACGGCGGTCGAGAGGAAGGCCCCGACGAGGTTGAGCACGGCGCTGAGCGTCACGGCCGTCTTCGGTCCCAGGGCGCCGGTGGCGATGGACGTCGCCATGGCGTTGCCGGTGTCGTGGAACCCGTTGGTGAAGTCGAAGGCCAGTGCCGTCGCCACCACGAGGATCAGGATGATGAGGGACTCGGTCACTCTCCTACGGTGAGCCCCGGCCGGTCCCCCGTCGAGGGTCCGGACCGGGTGTTCAGCCGATGTTCACCCGTCGACCTCGGTGGCGGCTCAGTCGCGCGCGGTCATGATGATCGGGTCACCCTCGGTGATCGCGATCGTGTGCTCGACGTGCGCGCCGCGGGAGCCGTCGGCGCTGCGGATGGTCCAGCCGTCCTCGTCCATGCGGATCTCGTCCGTGGTGTGCAGGAACCACGGCTCGATCGCGATGACGAGACCCGGCTTGAGGGGCAGGCCGCGGCCGGCCCTGCCGTCGTTCGCGATGTGCGGGTCGCCGTGCATCGTCCGGCCGACCCCGTGACCACCGAACTGGGTGTTGATCTTCAGACCGTGCGAACGTCCCACGGCGCCGATCGCGGCGGAGATGTCGCCGACGCGGTTGCCCGGGCGTGCCACGGCGATCGCGGCGTCGAGCGCCTCCTGCGCGTTGTCGATCAGGCGCACGTCCTCCTCACGGGGGGTGCCGACGACGACGCTGACCGCCGAGTCGCAGACCCAGCCGTTCAGGGACGCCGCGAAGTCGAGGCTCACGAGGTCGCCGTCACGCAGCTTGTAGCGGTGGGGCAGACCGTGGAGCACCGCGTCGTTGACCGACGTGCACAGCACCTTGCCGAACGGCATCGCACCGAACGACGGGTGGTAGTCGATGTAGCAGGACTCCGCGCCGGCGTCGCGGATCATGTCGTGGGCGAGGGCGTCGAGGTCGAGCAGGTCGACGCCGACGGCCGCCTTCTCCGAGAGCGCGGCGAGGACGGAGGCCACGAACCGACCGGCCGGGCGCATCTCGTCCAGCTGGGCGGGGGTGAGCAGCTCGATCATCGGGGGGCCTCCTGCGAACGGGACATGGCGATCTGTGAGACGACGACCGCAGCGACGGTCGCGAGGGTGCCGACGAGCGCCATGGGTGCGCTGCCGTAGACCTCGCCGCTGCCGCCGGTGCTGACGGCCGCGACGAGCGCCGCCCCGCCCAGCAGGCCAAGAAGCATCGCGCAGATCGTGTGGACGGTGTTGCGGTGCGACCACGCTGCGTACGTGATGACGGCGACGACGAGGGCGGCCACGACGAGCGCGATCCGCAGACCGGTCGTCCAGTCCGCGAGCTCGCCGGCGGTGCGGACGCTGTCGATCACGTAGACCAGCACCACCACGGCCTCGGCGATCACCAGTGCCGCCATTGCCCGTGCGTTCTTCACGACGAACACCCCTTCCAAGTCATCGACCAGCCTACGCGGGGCGCGGCTGCGGCCGCCGACGGGAACAGGACGCCGGGTCCGCCACCCGTCGACGAGGGACCGTCAGCCGCCCAGCGACGTGCGGAAGCGCTGCATCCCGGAGATCCAGTGGTCGGTGTCCGCGGCCTTGCGGGCGTACATCGTGCCGACCTCGGGGTGCGGCAGCGCGAAGAAGCGTCCGGCCTCGACGGCGTCGAGCACGGCGTCCGCCACGGCGAGCGCGGTCACCGGCTCTCCCGCGCTGACGACCGAGCGCATCCCCAAGGACGCGTCGGCGTCCGTCGTGGTCGTGCCCTCGGAGAGCATGTCGGTGCGCACCCCCATCGGGCACGCGCACACCACCTGCAGTCCACGGTCCCCGTACGTCGCGGCGAGCCACTCGGCGAACCCGACCGCCGCGTGCTTCGTGGTCGCGTAGGTCGGGGAGCCGAGCTGCGTCAGCAGGCCCGCCGCCGACGCCGTGCTGACGAAGCAGCCTCCCATGCCGCCGGCCGCGGCGCGCTCGATCCAGCCGGGCACGAGCGCCCGCGCCGCCAGGACGTGGGAGCGGACGTTGACGTCCCACGACAGCGCCCACTCGTCGTCGGTCGCGTCCAGGCCGAAGCCCGTGAACACGCCGGCGTTGGCGAAGAACGCGTCGACCTCACCGCCGGCGGCGGCCAGCGCGGCCACGTGGTCGGCGTCGGAGGCGTCCCCGGCGACGTGCGAGACACGTCCCGGGTGGTCGCGGTCCAGCCGTGCGGCCGTCTGCTCGAGGCGGGACGCGTCCAGGTCGCCGATGACGACCGTGGCGCCCCGCTCGAGCAGGCGCTGGGCCAGGGCCTCACCGATGCCGCTCGCGGCGCCGGTGACGACCGCGACCGCGCCGTCGACGTCGAGGGTCACTTGTACTTCTTGATCTCGGCGCGGGCCAGGGCGTTCTTGTGCACCTCGTCCGGACCGTCGGCGAAGCGCAGGGTGCGCATCCCGGCGAACCACTCGGCCAGCGGGAAGTCCTGGGACAGGCCGCCCGCGCCGTGCACCTGGATCGCCTTGTCGAGGATCCACTCGACGGTCTGCGGCGTCGCGATCTTGATGGCCTGGATCTCGGTGTGCGCCGCCTTGTTGCCGGCGGTGTCCATCAACCACGCGGCCTTCAGCGTCAGCAGGCGCAGCTGCTCGATCTTGACCCGCGACTCCGCGATCCAGTCCCGGACGACACCCTGGTCGGCGATCGGCTTGCCGAACGCGACGCGCTCGAGGGCCCGGCGGCTCATCATCTCCACCGCGCGCTCGGCGATGCCCAGCGAGCGCATGCAGTGGTGGATGCGCCCGGGTCCGAGGCGGGCCTGCGCGATCGCGAAGCCTTCGCCCTCGCCGGCGATCAGGTTCGACGCGGGCACACGGACGTCGGTGAAGCGCATCTCGGCGTGCCCACCGTGGTCGCGGTCGTGGTAGCCGAAGACGTGCATGCCGCGGATGATCTCGAGTCCGGGGGTGTCCCGCTCGACCAGGATCATCGACTGCTGGCGGTGCCGGTCGGCGTCCGGGTCGGTCTTGCCCATGACGATGAAGATCTTGCAGTCCGGGTTCATCGCGCCGGTGATCCACCACTTGCGGCCGTTGATGACGTAGTCGTCGCCGTCACGGACGATGCTGAGCTCGATGTTGGTGGCGTCCGAGGACGCGACCTGCGGCTCGGTCATCGCGAACGCGGACCGGATGTCGCCCGCGAGCAACGGCTCGAGCCACCTCTTCTTCTGCTCGTCGGTGCCGAACATGCTCAGCACCTCCATGTTGCCGGTGTCGGGCGCGGCGCAGTTGAAGACCGCCGGGGCCATCTGGATGCTGCGGCCGGTGATCTCGGCGATCGGGGCGTACTGCAGGTTCGTCAGGCCCGCGCCGTTCTCGCTCGGGTCGAAGAAGTTCCACAGCCCCTGGGCCTTGGCCTTCGCGCGCAGCTCCATGACGATCGGCGGGAACGTCCAGCGGTCGTTCGCGACGTTCTCCTCGATCTGCTGCTTCAAGATCCCCTCGGCCGGGTAGACCTCGGCGTCCATGAACGCCTCGACCTTCGCGACGAGGTCCAGGGTCTTCTCGTCGTGTCCGAACTGCATCTCACTCACCTGCCATGACGTAGACGACCTCGGCGATGCAGACGGGCTTGTCGGCGCCCTCACGCTCGACCACGAAGCTGATCACCAGCTGGGTGCCGATCGCGATGTCCTTCGTCTCCAGCAGCGTGGCGGTCGCACGGAGGCGGGAGTCGACCGGGACGGGGCTGGGGAAGCGCACCTTGTTCGCGCCGTAGTTCATGCCGAACGCCAGGCCCTCGATCGAGTAGATCTGCTGGGCGAGGACGGGCAGCAGCGACAGGGTCAGGTAGCCGTGGGCGATCGTCCCGCCGAAGGGACCCTGTGCCGCACGCTCGGGATCGACGTGGATCCACTGGTGGTCTCCGGTCGCGTCGGCGAACGTGTTGATCTGCTCCTGGGTGACCGTGAGCCAGCCGCTGGTCCCGATCTCCTCTCCGGCGGCGGCCTTGAATTCTTCGAGACTGGCGAACACACGGGGCATGGAGTGACCTCACTGCAGGACGGGGGTACGGGGTAAGCGCTTGCTTAGTCCGCACCCTAGCCGTCGGGCCGTCCGCACGCCAGAGGTCAGATGAGGTGGACGACCACAGGGACAGCCCCCAGCGCCGCGGCCAGCACCGTCGCGGCGCGGTCCAGACCGCTCCAGGACGCGGGCTCGGCCCAGGTCCGGTCGTGGGCGGTCGCGAAGCCCCGGGCATCCATCGCGATCGACGAGGCGGATGCACCGCGCAGCGCCTGCACGAGCAGCGCGAAGGACATGTCGGCGATGTAGGGCCCGTTCGCCAGGGGGTTGCGCCGGGCGCCGAACCCGCGGGCGCGCCGGACCCGGTCGAGCTGCTGCCACGCGAGGTGGAAGCCGAGGAATCGCTGCAGCGCCGCCGAGAACGCCGCGACCATTCGGGCCGGCAGCCGCAGGGACTGCGCGAGGTAGTCACCCAACCGGGCCGGGTCGAGATAGCCCAGCATCACCGAGCCGGGCCAGGCCAGCACCAGGATCCGCAGACCGGCCGTGATGGCCTCCGGCACGTCCCGACCGCCGAGCCGCCAGGTCGAGTACACGATCGTGACGGCGGCGACCGCGGACAGGAGCAGGCACAGCAACGGGTAGCGCCACGACGGCAGGAACAGCACGGCTGCGAGCGCGTAGGCTCCGACGGCCCAGGCAGCCGTCGTCAGATCGCGGACGAACAGCGAGCCGATCAGCGAGAACAGGCCGAACGAGAAGAGCACCAGCGGATTGAGCCGCATCACGAGCCTTCTCACCGCAGGACCCCCGCGGCCAGGGCGATGTCGACGTCGCGGCGCAGGTCGGCGTCATGCGTGGACACCACGACCGTGGCGCCCGCGAGCCGGGTCGCCTCGACCCAGCCGGCGACAGCTGCCCACGTCGAGGGATCCTGGCCGACCGTCGGCTCGTCGAGCAGCACGAGGCCCGGACGGTGCGCGAGCCCGGCCGCGATCGCGAGCCGCCGCTGCTCGCCGCCGGAGAGCCGATAGGGATTGCTCGGGGCGAACCGCCCCAGGCCGAAGACGTCCAGGATGCCGGCGACGTCGACCTCCCGCTCGAGGCGCCGCGACGACCGGCTCACCTCCTCGGCGACGGTGCGCGCGAGGAAGCCGTGCTCGGGATTCTGCGGGACCCACCCGGCGACTGCCGCGAGGGCGCGTGACCTCATCGCCCGCAGGCGCGGCGTCACGGTGCCCTCGCTCACCGGGATCAGTCCTCCCACGACGCCGACAGCAGTCGACTTGCCCGCACCGCTGGGGCCCGTGAACGCGGACACCTGGCCTGGCCGGACGGTCGCGTCCAGCCCCTCCAGCGCACGGGTGCGCTGGACACCTCGCAAGGTCCGCAGCACGAGGTCGACGGCCACCTTGTCGAGGACGACCTCGGGCCCCGCGCCCACGGGTGCGACGAGCTCGGCCGGGACGTCGAGCGGGACCGGGGCGGTCATGCCGGGAGTCCACACGCCGGCCGGCGGGGGGCCGGTCACGAACGACGCCACGTCCCCGTCGGCCACGACCTGGCCGTCCGCGGAAAGCACGACGACCCGGTCGACGTGCTCCAGCCACGGGCCGATGCGGTGCTCGACCACGATCATCGTGCGGCCCCGGGACGCCGACACGATCGCGTCGCGCACGGTCGCGGCCGTCGCGGCGTCGAGCATGGCGGTCGGCTCGTCCAGCAGCATCACGTCGGGCTCCAGCGCCAGCACGCCGGCCAGCGCGAGTCGCTGCTGCTCCCCGCCGGACAGGGCGCCCGTCGGGTGCTGGCGACCGTGGCGCAGACCGACGGCCTCGATCGCGTGGTCGACCCGGCGCCAGATCTCCTCGCGCCCGACCCGCAGGTTCTCCAGCCCGAAGGCGACGTCGCGGCCGATCTGCTCGGCCACCACCGCGTCGGCGGGATTCTGCAGGAGCAGGCCGATGCGACCGTCGACCGCGGCCGAGCCGGTCAGCTCGCCCGCGATCGTCGCACCCAGCGCACCGGCCAGCCCCAGCAGCATCGTGGACTTGCCCGACCCGCTCGGGCCGACGAGCAGCACGCGCTCGCCGGCACCGATCGTCAGGTCGAGGCCCGCGACGACCGGCTCACGGCGACCGAGCGGGCGCCAGGTGAAGCCGTCGAACCGGACGTCTCCGCGCACCTAGACCTCGACGGCCTGCTCGCGGCCGGCCCCGAACGCATCGAGGACGCCGGTGGCCGCGAGGGCCCGGACCAGCGCGAAGCCGCCCACGCCGGCGATGACGATGCCCGAGACCACGAAGAAGCCGAGGTGCGCGAACTTGTAGGGCCAGTCCCAGTCCGGGTAGTACGAGGACCACTCGTAGACCGCCTCGAAGCCGGCCGCGACCGCACCGGCCAGCGCCGCGACGACCAGGCCGAACCGGCGGTAGAAGAACAGCAGGAACACCAGCTCGGCGCCGAGCCCCTGCCAGAAGCCCGAGGCCAGGGTACTGAATCCCCACTGGCTGCCGCCGATGACGACGGTCGAGACCGCCGCGGCGATCAGCTCGGTCGCGAAGGCCGCGCCGGGCTTGCGGACCACCAGGCCGCCGACGACACCCGCCGTCAGCCAGACACCTGCCAGCAGCGCCGAGCTGGGCGGGTAGCCGAAGACCGCCAGGTCGCTGAGCGGTTCGTAGGCCTTGTTCCACCCCCAGAAGATGACGCCGAAGGCGACTCCCAAGGTGGCGACGGTGACCAGGTCGATCGTGCGATACCGCACGGTGAACCCGGATGTGGACGTGGTTGCAGAACTCATCGTGACTCCCTTCGCCGGTACTAACCGGTGCAGGTTCAAGGGTCTGCGGCTGATCCGCACTCTCAGCGCCCTCTGCTCAGGCGCTCCCCTGTCGTGTGGTTCGAGACTACCGCGGATCGCGCGCCGCCGCGGGTCGTGTCAGCGACCGGTCAGCCGGTCACCCACCCGGGCCAGCCGGCTCGGGCGGGACAGTCCGCGGTCCTCACGGCGATCGGCCTCCCGGTACAGCCCGTACATCGCCCGCACGCCGAGCCACCGCAGCGGCTCGGGCTCCCACCGCCGGACCGACCGGTCGACCCAGGGCAGTGCGGTGAGGTCGGACTCGCGGCCGAGCACGAGGTCCGCGAGCGTCCGGCCCGCGAGGTGCGTCGTGGTGAGGCCGCTGCCGACGTAGCCGCCGGCCGATCCCAGGCCGGTCGACGGGTCGTACGAGACGCTCGCGCACCAGTCGCGCGGCACGCCCAGCACCCCGCACCACGCGTGGTCGACGGCCGCGCGACCGGCTGCCGGGAACATGCCGCGCAGGATCTTGGTCAGCGACTCGACGGTCCACTCCTGCGTCCGCCCGTCGACGTCGGTGCGCGACGCGTACCGGTAGGGGATGCCGCGGCCGCCCAGGGCGATCCGCCCGTCGGCGGTGCGCTGGGCGTAGCAGTAGGCGTTCGCGGAGTCACCGATCAGCTCGGCCCCGGTCCAGCCGATCTCGTCCCACACCGCGTCCGGCAGCGGCTCGGTCACGATCATGGCCGAGTTCATCGGCAGCCACGTGCGGCGCTGGCCGCGGACGCTCGCGGTGTAGCCCTCGAGGCAGCGCAGGATCCTCGCCGCGCGCACCGTCCCGCGGTCCGTCGTGACCGCGCCCGGGTCGATCCGGGTGGCACGGGTCCCCTCCAGGATCCGCACGCCCCGCCGTTCGGCCGCCGCCGCGATGCCCGCGACGAGCTTCGCGGGCTGCACCCGCGCGCAGTGGGGGCTGAACGTGGCACCGACCGCCCGCTCGACACGCACGCGCTCGCCGAGCTCGGCGGCTCCCAGCTCGACGCGGTGGGCGGCGCCGACGCCCCACCGGGCATCACTCTCCAGGCCTTCGCGCAGGCGGACGAGCTGCGCCGGTGACCGGGCCACGTAGAGCACCCCGTCCTTCACGATGTCGGCGTCGATGCCCTCGGTCCGGCACACCTCGATGACGTCGTCGACCGCCCGCTCCATCGCGCCGACGAGCGCGCGGACCCCCCGTGCGCCGTGCGTCGCGGCGTATCTCTCCTTGCTCCCGGACAGCTCCGCCGAGAGCCAGCCGCCGTTGCGTCCGGACGCGCCGTAGCCGGCGAACTCGGCCTCGAGCACCACGATGTCGAGCGTGGGGTCGAGCCCGGCGAGGGTGTACGCGGTCCAGAGCCCGCTCAGCCCGCCGCCGACGACGCAGACGTCGCACGTCAGGTCGCCGTCGAGCCCGGCGCGCGGCTCGGGTCGGCCGATCTGCTCCCACCAGAACGAGACGCCGCCGTTGATCACGTCCACATGGTGCCACCGGGGCGGGGCACCGGGTTAGCGTGAGGACATGAGCACCGCAGAGGACTTCCTGCTGCTGACGACCGACCCCGCGACCGGCAGGTCGGCGCTCGGGTCGAGCCAGTCGGACGCCGTGATGGGCGGCGCCTTCCTCATCGACCTGGTCGCTGCCGGACGGCTCGCGCTCGTCGGTCAGGGATGGCGGGCCCGTGTGTCCGTCGTGGACCGGACCCCGCTCGGCGACCCGTTGCTGCAGGGCGCGTTCGCGAGGGTCCAGGACCGGAAGGCCCAGACCCCCCAGAACATGGTCGCGCGCCTGGGCCGCAAGGGACGCCAACGGACGTACGACGCGCTGATCGCGAAGGGCGCCGTCTCGCCCCGTCAGGAGCGGGTCCTGGGGCTGTTCCCGGTCACCCGGCACGACGTCCTCGCCGTGGGCCGGCGCGACGAGCTGACCGCCCGCGTCCGGGCCACGCTGCTGCACGGGCAGGCGCCCGACGCGGAGATCGGTCCGCTCATCGGTCTGCTCTCGGCCTCGTCGCTGACGAAGGTCGTCGTGGACAAGCCCGACCGCGCACTGGCCAAGGCTCGCGCCAAAGCCGTCGCGGAGGGCGACTGGGCCAGCGAGGGCGTGCGCAAGTCCATCCAGGCCGCCCAGGGGGCGATCACGGCCGCGGTCGTCGCGGCGTCCGTGGCCGGCGGTTCCGGCTCGAGCTGACCCGACGCACGAACGGGGAGGGACCCGAAGGCCCCTCCCCGTCGCGTTCCGGTGCTCGACTACTTGGTGATCTTCACCGCCTTGACGGGGCTGGTGACCTTGCCGTAGTTGCCGTTGCCGGAGTAGACCGACTTGATCCGCGCGGTGCCCTTCTTGGTCACCTTGACCTTCGTGCTCACGACACCCTTGCTCGACGCCGACAGGGTCAGCGTGCGCTTCAGGACGTAGGAGCCGCCGGGCTTCTTGACGTAGACCTTGACCGTGCCGGTCGGGTAGGTGCCCGCCGTCGCGCCACGGACGTACGACGTGACCTTGAAGTTCTTGCCCTTCTTGGCCTTGCTGCCCGGGACCGAGGTCTTGGCCGTCGTGGCCTTCTTCTTCACGACGTGCTTCGCCGTGGCGACACCGCTCGGATCGACCTTGTCGGTGCCGTTGAAGACCGCCTTGACGTCGTACGTCCCGGCGTTCAGCGTCTTCGGCAGCGAGAACGTCGCCGTGTCGGCGTCGCCCAGCTTCACCGTGACCGACGTGCTGCCGTACGAGACGGTGACCGTCCCGCCGTCACCGTTCGCGACCGCCACCGAGCCCTTGACACCCGTGCCGTACACCGAGGTGTCCGCGGCGAGGATCAGGGCGATGCCCGACTTGCCCTTCGTCAGCGTGAGGCCGACGACGTTGGACTCCGACCGCTGGGCCGAGGCCGTCTGGCCGAAGACCGCGGTGAAGGAGTGCTCGCCGGCCTTGAAGCCCGCGGGGACCTCGAGGGTGGCCGAGCCGGCCTTGACGTCCGCGGTGCCGAGCGACGAGTCGCCGTCGAAGAACTCGACGGTCCCAGCCGTGTCGGCGCCCGTGACGGTCGCGGTCAGCGTGGCGCTCTCGTTGATCTCCGGGATCTCCGGGGACAGCGCGAGCGTCGTCGCCGTGGCGTTGAGCACCGCGACCGAGCCCGTGGAGGTGAACCCGGTGCCCGAGCCGACCGCCGTGACGGCCGCCTCGCCGAGCGCCGCGTCCGCCGGCAGCGTCGCCGTGAGGACGACCGTGCCGCTCGCGTCGGCCAGCGCCGAGCCGAGGCTCATGGTGCCGATGGCGAAGGCCACGGACTCGCCCGAGCGGTAGCCCGAGGCCGTGAACGTCACCTGGTCACCCGGTGCCGGCGTCTCGTCACTGACCGTGACCGAACCGGTCGTCGCCGAGGCGGCGAGCTCGGCGCACGCATCACCCTGCACGCCGGCCGCGGGCAGTGCCACGGCCGAGCCGGTCACGCCGTCGTCCTCGCGGACCACGAGGTTGCCGAGCGCCTTGGAGCCCATGACGGCGCCCGAGGTGTTGATGACGGACGTCTTGATCACGGTGCTGTCGGTCGTGCTCGGCAGCTTGTCACCGAGGATCGGCGACGAGACGACCTTGCAGGTCTCGCCCGGGGCGAACGTGACCTTCTCCATCGTGATGCCGCCGCGGCCGGTGGCCGACCCGAGGGTCGACACGTAGCCGGTGACCGACGACGACGCCTTCTTGTCCAGGTACACCGCGATGTCGGCGGTGCCCGGGGCGTTGCCCTCGGCGACCGTCGGGGCGAGGACGTTGATCGTCGGCTCGGTCTTGACCGCCGGCGTTCCCACCGAGGACGACTCGAACGCGAGGTCCGAGAGGTAGACCGCACCGGTCGGGGTCGCGTCGGCACCCGTGGCCGCGGCGAACCGCACCTCGCGGATGTCGGACAGGTCGAGACCGGCGTCCTTGAGTGCGGACGTCGGCACGTCGACCTGCTGCAGCACGAGCTTCTTGAGCAGGGCCGACGTCCCCGACGCGGGCAGTCGGTTGACCGCCAGCGGGTTGAGCGCCGAGACCTTCGAGCTGTACGTCGCGCCCTCGCCGTCGATGACGCTGAGGGTCAGGTCGGTGCCGGTCGTGACGGACTCGTCGGCAGCGATCTTGACCGACAGACGCTCCGCGGTGCCCGCGTTGCGCGCCTTGGCCGGCACGCCGACCCGCAGCTCGCTGGGCGTCTGCCCCGCGCTGAGGGCCGTCCACGCCAGCTTCGTGACCGGCGTCGCCGGCACGTTGCCACCGTTGCTCGCCGGCGTCCAGTGCGGAGCCGCCGAGGTGTTGATGGACGTCGTGCAGGTGGGCAGCGCCTGCGGGACGGTACGACCGGCCGCGCTGGCGCACACCGTGGCCGTGGCCGAGCCGACCGGACGGACCAGCGAGCTGGTCGACTCGAACGACGTGATCGTCGTGCGGGCCGACGAGGGAGCCGTCGACACGCTGCGGACGTCCTCGCCGTTCAGCACGGCCGGGACCGCGCCCGAGCCGTCGAACATCGGCAGGAACTGCTTCTCGCCGCCGAGCGTCATGCGGAACCAGCCGGCCATGTACGCGGTGCCCATGTCGTACTGCTCCTGGGCGGTCATGCGGATGTTGGTCGCCCCACGGGGGCCACAGACGGCGTCGGTCGAGGTCGCGCCCCAGTCGTCGCTGACGGAGTAGCCGTACACGCCCGGCGTCCAGACCGTGTTGAAGAAGTTGTGGTTGGCGCCCATGGCCCACACCCCGCTGCGCAGCGAGTCGTCGTCGAACGCGTAGCGCGAGTCGTCGAGCATGTGCTGGCCCTGCTGGTTGGAGACGTCGCCGTCGCAGTAGGGCAGGATCACGTTCATCGCGACGTTCGGGACCGTCATGCGGGCGAAGTCGACCGGCGCGAGGGGCAGGATCGTCTTGATGCCCCACGGCTTGTCGAGCGCCTGGTTGAGGGTCGCCGCCGAGGTGACGCCCTCGCCGCCGCGCGAGTGGCCCATCATGCCGACGTTCGTCAGGTCGAAACGACCGACGAGATCGGCCGGGCTCATCGGCTGCGTCGCCTCCGTCAGGCCCGGCAGCGGCTGCTGGTCGGCCAGCGCGTCGGCCAGGGTGACGTCCTTGTTGGTCTGCGCGTCGAAGTAGCTGACCGACTGACCCTTGCCCGCCTTGTCGAGCATCGTCAGCGTGTCGAGCAGGAGCTGCCCGCGCGCCTGGGCGCCCTGGTCGAGCGCGAGCTGGTTGTCGTTGGAGTTGATCGCGTTGGCGGCGATCGAGACGACCGCGTAGCCGTGGCTGGCCAGCGCGCGGGCGGTGCCGTCGTAGCCGGCGAAGCTCGGGACGTTGATCTGTCCGGGGTTGCAGGGCCAGCGCGTCGCGGGCGTCACGCCGGTGCTGCACGAGGTGTGGCGGCCGTGCAGCAGCAGGACGGTCGGGCGTGCTCCACCGGTCTTGGGCAGGTAGATCTTGCCCTGCATCTCACCCTTGATGCCGCCGATCCCGGCCAGGTCGATGGACTGGGCGCCGAAGTTGTAGACCGACTCGGTGATGTCGTACGTGCCGGTCGACGCGGGGTTCGCGTCGAGCTCCTCGGCCTCGGCGGCGAGCGGTGCGGCGTTCGCGGCAGCGGCCAGACGGGCGGCGATGCCCGTGGGCGGCTTGCTGAACCAGCCGGCCTCGACGTCATCGGCCTTGGCCACGCCGGGATCGGTCGTGAACACCGAGAGGCTCTTGCCGTCGGCCGCCTCGGTCGCGATGCCGATGGACCTGCCGTCGACCTCGATCGTCGGCGCGTCGGAGACCATCGGCAGCTTCTTGTCGAGGTCGACCGTGACGAGGTAGCCGCCGGGGGCCTGCGAGACCGCCCAGTCCGGGCCCGAGGCGAGCTCGGCATCCGCGGCGGACGCGCTGGTGGGCAGGGAGACCAGAGGAAGGGTCACGAGGGCGGCGGTGGCCAGACAGACCCGCCATCCGTGACGTCGTTGAGAGAACAACACACAGCTCCTTTAGGTGGTGACACCCGTCCGGCGGGTCGACAGCGTCGACGGTGGAGACCCGGGCGGGAGTGCTCAGCGTCGACGCACTCGGTTTCTGGATGGTTTCGCCGTACGTCACGAGCGTGTTTCGAAGTCGCCTCGGCGGTTAACAATTGGCGTCGGACCACGTCGGCGCGTGTGCTACCCACGTGTGCGCGGGCCCGCGGCCCAACCGGACGTAGGACAGAATGTGGCCATGTCCGTGCGCACTCCTGACCCGAATCCCGGCTGGCTCCCCGACTTCGCCCTCGACGAGACGCGTGCGCGGGTGCCGATCCTGTACGTCGAGGCCGTCCCGGTGCGCGTCGACGCCAACGGCAACGTCGAGCACATCGGCATCCTGCTGCGCGGCTCGTCGACGACCGGCACGATGACCCGCACCCTGGTGTCGGGTCGTGTGCTGCACGGCGAGGCGGTCCGCGACGCGCTGCTACGCAACCTCGAGAAGGATCTGGGCCCCACGGCCTTTCCGCAGCTGCCGACCTCGATCGTGCCGTTCACGGTCGCGGAGTACCTCCCCTTCCCCGGCGTGTCCGCGCTGCACGATCCCCGCCAGCACGCGGTCTCACTGGCGTACGTCGTCGCCGTGACCGGTGAGTGCGACCCGCGCCAGGACGCCCTCGAGCTCACGTGGCTCACGCCCGAGGAGGCCGCGCGCCCCGACGTGCTGGCCGACATGGAGGGCGGCCGCGGCGTGCTGCTCAAGCAGGCCCTCGCCCACGTGGGCGCTCTGCGCTGACAGCGATAGTCTGAATCCTGAGACGATTCGTGTCAGGATGTGGACATGCCGGGGACTGTGGCGCGTACGCCGGATCGCTGGCTCATGCTCGGCGTCTCGATGCTCGGGCAAGTCGCGGGCACGATCTTCGTCAACGGCGCGCCGTTCCTCATCCCGTACCTGCACCTCGAGCGGGGGCTGAGCCTCCCGCAGGCGGGTGTCATCGCGGCGGCCCCGTTCGCGGGCGTCATGGCGACCCTCGTCCTGTGGGGCGTGGTGGTCGACCGGATCGGTGAGCGCGCGAGCATGGCCGCGGGGCTCGCGATCGTCACGGTCGGCGCGGCGGGGGCCGCGTTCAGCTCGTCGCTGACCGCCCTCGGCTTCTGGTTCGTCCTCGGGGGCATCGGGGCGGGCAGCACCAACTCCGCGAGCGGCCGCATCGTGGTGGGCTGGTTCCCCGCGCACCGCCGGGGACTCGCGATGGGCATCCGGCAGACCGCCCTGCCCCTCGGGGTCGGCGCCGCGGCGCTGCTGGTGCCCAACACCGTCTCGGCGGGAGGACTGCGCCCGACCCTCCTCGTCACCGCCGCGATCTGCGCCGCGGCGACGGTGCTGTCCGCGCTGCTGATCGTCGACCCGCCGCGCCCGACCCGCGCCGAGGCCGCCGGCAGCGGACAGCTCGAGAACCCGTACCGCCGCGACCACCGCCTGACCCGCATCCACCTGGCCTCGGCCCTGCTCGTCGTCCCGCAGTTCACCGTCTGGACCTACATGCTGGTCTGGCTGATCGACGACAAGGGCTGGTCGACGCTGGCCGCGAGCGCCCTCGTGGCCGCGACCCAGCTGCTCGGTGCCGCCGGGCGCATCATGGCCGGCTGGTGGTCCGACCGGGTCGGCAGCCGGCTCGGTCCCATGCGCATCGTGGCGATCGCCGCAGCAGCCACGATGCTGGCCCTGGGCCTGCTGTCCGGCACTCCGCTCGGCATCGCGCTCATCATCATCGCGACCACCGTCACGGTCGCCGACAACGGTTTGGCCTTCACGTCGGTGGCCGAGATCGGCGGACCGTACTGGTCGGGTCGCGCGATGGGCCTGCAGAACACCGGCCAGTACATCGTGTCCGCCGCGGTGCCTCCGGTCATCGGCGCGCTCATCTCCGGTCACGGCTACGCGGTCGCGTTCGCCGCCGTCGCGCTGTGCCCGCTCGTCGCGATCCCCCTCGTCCCGGTGCGAAACGAGCGCGGATCCGCGCGCGTGTGACGTACACGTCACCATGGCCGCTTTGGCAGCCCTTAGTCGGCGTGGCCCGGACCCACCGGTTAATGTCAGCCCTACTGTCACGGTCCGTCGTCAGGGAATTGAGGCCTTCATGCAGATCGTCGCGATCGTTGTGTCGCTCGTTGTCACCGCGGTGGCGCTGCCACTGATCACCAAGGCGGTGCGCGACATGCTGAAGGTGATCCGCACCGGTCGTCCGCTCGTCGGACGCCGTGATCGGCCCGGCAAGCGCACCACCAACATGCTCGTCGAGACGTTTGGGCACACCCGGATGTTCCAGAAGCGGGCCGTCGCGGTGGCGCACTGGTTCGTGTACGCCGCGTTCATCTTCCTCAGCACCGCGGTGCTCCAGGGCTACTTCCAGCTGTTCAACCCTGACTTCGCGTGGCCGATCTTCGGCCACTGGTACCCGTACGAGTGGGCCGCCGAGGCGCTGGGTCTCCTCAGCACGATCGGCATCCTCTACCTGATCTTCGTGCGCCAACGGAACCACCCGCGCTCGCGCGGCCGCAAGAGCCGCTTCTTCGGCTCGACGTTCTGGCAGGCGTACTTCGTCGAGGCCATGGCGATGCTCGAGGGCGCCGCGATCTTGTTCATCCGCGGCGCGGAGTACAAGCTGATCGAGCTTCACCACGGCGGCGAGCACGGCGGACGGGACCACTTCCCGATCAGCTCGTACGTCGGCGACGCCCTGTACCCGGACTCCGAGCAGGGCCTGAAGAACGTCATCTTCTTCGTCGCGATGTTCAAGATCACCCTCGCGATGGTCTGGCTCATGGTCATCGCCCGCAACCTCACGATGGGTGTGGCCTGGCACCGGTTCACGGCGTGGCCGAACATCTGGTTCAAGCGCAAGGCCGACGGCGGCACCTCGCTGGGCGCGCTGCCCCCGATCTACGTCAAGGACAAGCCCCTCGACCTCGAGGCGATGGAGGACCTGGACGAGGAGGACTTCGAGAAGCTCGGTGTGGGCAAGCTCGAGGACTTCTCGTGGAAGGGCATCCTCGACTTCACGACGTGCACCGAGTGCGGCCGCTGCCAGGAGCAGTGCCCCGCCTGGGCCACCGAGAAGCCGCTGTCCCCGAAGCTGCTGGTCCTCGGCCTGCGCGAGCACGCGTACGCCAAGGCGCCCCTCCTCGCCCTGTCCGAGGACGAGCAGAGCAAGCTCTCGGACGAGCAGAAGCGTGAGCTCGAGCGTCCGCTCATCGGCGACGAGTCGGTCTACGGCGTCATCGACCCGGACGTCCTGTGGTCGTGCACGAACTGCGGCGCCTGTGTGCAGCAGTGCCCCGTCGACATCGAGCACGTCGACCACATCGACGACATGCGCCGGTTCCAGGTGCTCGTCGAGTCCAACTTCCCGGCCGAGCTGAACAACATCTTCAAGGGCCTGGAGCGCAAGGGGAACCCGTGGGGCATGAACCCCAAGGGCCGCATGGACTGGGCCAAGGACCTCGACTTCGAGGTCAAGCAGGTCGGCGTCGAGGTCGAGGACCTCGACGAGGTCGAGTGGCTGTTCTGGGTCGGCTGCGCCGGCGCGTTCGAGGACCGTGCGAAGAAGACGACGCAGGCCGTCGCCGAGCTGCTCGACATGGCGGGCGTGACGTTCGCGGTGCTGGGTGACGGCGAGACCTGCAACGGCGACCCGGCACGTCGGGCCGGCAACGAGATCGTGTTCCAGCAGCTCGCGATGCAGAACGTGGAGGTGTTCAAGGAGACCAAGGTCAAGAAGGTCGTCTCCACCTGCGCCCACTGCTTCAACACGCTGAAGAACGAGTACAAGGAGTTCGGCGTCGAGCTCGAGGTCGTCCACCACACGCAGCTGCTCAACCGCCTCGTGCGCGAGGGCAAGCTCAAGCCGGTCCCGCCCGTCAAGGGCGAGGAGAAGAAGAAGATCACGTACCACGACCCGTGCTTCCTCGGTCGTCACAACCAGGTCTACGAGGCGCCTCGCGAGCTGCTCAACGTCATCCCCGGCGCCGAGTTCACCGAGATGCCCCGCAACTCCGAGAAGTCCTTCTGCTGCGGCGCCGGCGGCGCCCGCATGTGGATGGAGGAGACCATCGGCTCGCGCATCAACGTCAACCGCACCGAGGAGGCCATCGCCACCGGCGCTGACCAGATCGCGGTCGGCTGCCCGTTCTGCCGCGTGATGCTGTCGGACGGCCTGACCCTCAAGCAGTCCGAGGGCGCAGCCCGCGAGGAGGTCGAGGTCCTCGACATCGCGCAGATGCTGCTGGCCGGCGTGAAGCGCGCACCGGCACCCGAGCCCACCGAGGACGACACCACGTCCGTCGTCCACGAGGCGGAGGCCGCCACCGCGGCAGCTGCCGCGGGTGGTGACGGACCGTCGGACGAGGACGTCGCCAAGGCCACCGAGGCCGAGCCGAGTGCCGAGGACAAGGCCGACGACTCGCTCAGCGAGACCGCCGAGGTCGGCGCCGCTGCACGGGCGACCGAGGACGGCGACCCCGGCGACAAGCAGACGACCGACGTCGACGAGCTCCACGAGCCCGCCGACTCCGACGGCACGACGGACCAGCAGGTCGCGGCCGACAGCAACGTCAAGCTCGACGAGCAGGGCGGGGGCCACGCCGACGAGTCCGCTGCGCCGACGGAGCCCCGCAACGCCGACGCCCGCGACATCCAGCAGCCGGACTCGTCCTCGGGCGAGTCGGCCGCCGAGGAGCCCGCGGCGACGGCAGCCGAGCCGGCCGCCGAGGTCAGCACCGACCCCGCCTCGCAGAAGGAGGAGGCCGCCTGGGCGAACGTCGGTCCGGTCAACACCGACCTGACGCCGTCCGACGACGCTCCCGCAGCGACCTCCACCGACCCCGAGCCCACCCCGGAGGAGCCGGCCCCCGCGCCGGGCCCCACCGAGGAGCAGGAGCCCGTGGAGGAGGACGCCCGCGAGGAGGAGGCCGAGACGGTCACCGACGAGGCATCCGCCGAGTCGGACGACCGCGAGGCCTCCGAGAAGGAGAAGGCCGCCTGGGCGAACGTCGGTCCGGTCAACACCGACCTGACGCCGTCCGACGACGCTCCCGCAGCGACCTCCACCGAGTCCGAGCCCACCCCGGAGGAGCCGGCCCCCGCGCCGGGCCCCACCGAGGAGCAGGAGCCGGTCGAGGAGGACGCCCGCGAGGAGGAGGCGGAGACGCTGGACGACGAGGTGGCGCAGCCCGCACCGACCTCCCAGGTCGACGCCCCGAGCGAGGTGACTGCGGTCGAGGACGGCGAGACCACGGCCGACCCCGTCTCCGAGGACGTCGCAGAGCTCAGTGACGCCAACCCCAGCGGGAAGGACCTCACCGAGACCGCGACGCAGCTCAGCCTGGACTACGCCGAGGACGAGCGGGACGACGACGCGAAGTCGTAGACCGCACGACGACGACGACGAAGAAGGGACGCGCCCCAGGTGCGTCCCTTCTTCGTCGTCACGGGCATGGATCACCCGCGTCGCGATCGGGCGGGAGGGAGTGTTCCCGATGCCCATGGTTCAACGACCACGGCCGGCGCAGGTCACGCCTGTCTCGAATGATCTTGGCGGACCGCTCCGGCAGGAGGATGATCGTCGTGTGAGCCCTATCCGCTGTCCCTGTCTGGGCGGCCTGACGTACGCCGAGTGCTGCAGGCCGCTGCACTCCGGCGTGGCGACCGCGCAGACCGCACAGCAGCTGATGCGCTCACGGTTCAGCGCCTTCGCCGTGGGCGATCCGGCCTACCTGCTCGCGACCTGGCACTGGACGACCCGACCCGCACAGCTCGAGCTCGACCCGGACCGGCGCTGGTACCGCCTCGACATCCTCGCCACCCGTGCGGGAGGGCCGTTCGAGACGAGCGGCGTCGTCGAGTTCGAGGCGTTCTACCGCTTGCCGGGCGGCAGTGGCAGCCAGCACGAGATCAGCCGCTTCCTGCGTGAGTCCGGCACCTGGTTCTACCTCGACGGCGTCGCCTGATCCTCGTCGCCGGCGAGGCCGGGCTCAGGCGTCGCGCTCGCGCAGGAGCCACCAGGCGGCGGCGCAGAGCGCGCCCACCTCGCCCAGCAGGACCGCGAAGCCGGTCCAGGCGCCCAGCGCGTCGGGGTTGAACGACACCGGCGCGACCAGCGACGACGCCGCATTGCCCGGCATCACCTTCGTGATCACGTCCCCGAGCTCGCCGGGGATCAGCATCACCATGTTGCCGATCACGAACACCGTCGCCAGGACGATCGAGATCGCTGCCGCGGTGTGCCGCACGAGGAATCCCACCGCCATCGAGAGCAGTCCCAGGGCGGCGAGGTACAGCCCGCTGCCGTACATCGACCGGGCCACGTCGCCCTCCAGCGAGAGGCCGATGCCCTCGCGGTCGAGGAAGTGGTTGCCGCCGACGTAGCCGAGCAGCGCCGTCGCGGTGCCGGTCACGAGCAGCACGCCGCACACCACCAGCGCCTTCGCCAGGAACACCGCTCCGCGGTGCGGGACGGCCGCGAACGACGTGCGGATCATCCCCGTGCCGTACTCGGAGGTCACCGCGAGCGTCCCGACGATCACGGCGCAGACCTGGGCGATCATCATGCCCCAGGTGATGAACGAACCCGCGGACTCGTCAGCCTCCGAGCTCGCGAGCCACTCGGCGTTGCCCAGGCAGATCAGGGTCGTGAGCCCGGCGCCGAGGACGACCAGCGCGGTCATCGTCCACCACGTCGAGCGGACGCTCCAGAGCTTGATCCACTCCGCGCGGAGCGTGTGGCCGAACGTCGCACGCGGCGCGTCCTGCCGGGTCAGGGTGCCCGCAAGGGTCTGCGCGCTCATCGTCGTACCGCCTTGATCTCGTCGGCGGCCTTCGCGTGGTACTCCACGCTGTCGGCCGTCAGTGCCATGAATGCGTCCTCGAGCGAGGACCGCACGAGGGTCAGCTCGTGCAGCAGCAGCCCGTGGCTGCCGATCAGCTCGCCGACCGCGGGAGCCTCGAGACCCTGGACGCGCAGCTCGTCCGCGACCCGGTTGACCTCGAGCCCGCGACCGACGAGGAGCGCCTCGACGTCGGTGGACTGCGGCGCCCTCACCCGGACGTACGAGGCTGCGTGGTCGGCCATGAACTGCTGCATCGAGCAGTCCGCGAGGATCGTCCCCCGGCCGATGACGATCAGGTGGTCCGCCATCAGCGCCATCTCCGACATCAGGTGGCTGGAGACGAACACCGTCCGACCCTCGTCGGCGAGCTGCCGTGCCAGCTGACGGACCCATCGGATGCCCTCGGGGTCGAGACCGTTGACCGGCTCGTCGAGGATCACCACGGCCGGGTCGCCGATCAGGGCCGCGGCGATGCCGAGGCGCTGGCCCATGCCGAGCGAGAAGCGACCCGCACGCTGTCCGGCGACGGTGTCGAGACCGACCTGCTCCAGCACCTCACCGACCCGGGTCGTCGGGATGCCGTTGCTGGCCGCCAGCCAGCGCAGGTGGTCGCGGGCGGACCGTCCCGGGTGGATCGCGTGCGCCTCGAGCAGCGCGCCCACCTCACGGAGCGGCGCGGGCGACGACTCGTACCGGTGGCCGTTGACCGTCACCGAGCCCCTGGACGGCGTGTCGAGCCCGAGCGCCATGCGCATCGTCGTGGACTTGCCGGCGCCGTTGGGGCCGAGGAAGCCGGTGACCCGGCCGGGCTCGACGGTGAAGTCGAGGCCGTCGACGGCGGTCTTGTCGCCGTACGTCTTGGTGAGTCCCTGGGCGCGGATCATGCCGATCCCCGTCCTGTTCGGCCCATGGCCGTTGCGTGAGAAGTCATGACTCCAGACTCGGGGTGCGCGCCGCGCCCGGGCATCCGGGAACGACCCCGCTGTCCCCTGAGCGCACCCCTAGTGGACGACTCGACGACCCTCCCGGGGTCCGGCTGACCGGCCGCGTGCCGGGTGCGCCGGTACCGTGACCACATGAGCGACGACACCCCCGGAAGCCCCGCCTGGCGGGCCGCCTCTCGCCCGCCCCTGCTCGAGTTCGCCCGCAGGTCGCAGCGTCCCGAAGGCGGCTTCGTGTGGCTCGACGACACCGGCCAGCCGGACCGGGACAAGCGGCTCGAGCTGTGGATCAACGCCCGGATGACGTACGTCTTCGCGCTCGCCCACCTCGCCGGCACGAGCGACACCCTGCCGCTGGTCGAGCACGGCGTCACGGCGATGTCCACCCTGTTCCACGACGACGTCAACGGCGGCTGGTACGACGAGGTCGGCTTCGACGGGACGACCGTCGACGGCGGCAAGCGCTGCTACGGCCACGCCTTCGTCCTGCTCGCCGCAGCCGCCGCCAGCGCCGCGGGCGCCCAAGGGGCACAGGCCCTGCTCGACGAGGCGGGCGACATCCACGCGCACCAGTTCTGGGAGCCCCACACGGGCCGGTGCCGCGAGGAGCTCTCGGAGGACTGGTCGGTGGCCGACACCTACCGGGGCGCCAACAGCAACATGCACACGGTCGAGGCGTACCTGGTGGCCGGCGACGTCACCGGCGACCCCCACTGGCACGAGCGTGCGCTGGCCATCTGTGAGCGCATCATCGGGATCCACGCCCGGTCCCACGGCTGGCGCATCCCGGAGCACTACGACGAGGACTGGACGCCGCTGCCGGAGTTCAACCACGAGAGCGCCGCAGACCCGTTCCGTCCGTACGGCGCGACGCCGGGTCACGCCTTCGAGTGGTCCCGCCTGCTCGTGCAGCTCGCCGCGGCCATGGAGGACCCGAAGCCGTGGATGCGCGAGGCCGCCGAGGCGCTGTTCGCGCGGGCGGTCGAGGACACCACCGAGGACGGCGTGCCGGGGCTGGCCTACACGACCGACTGGCACGGAGAGCCCGTCGTGCGCGAGCGGTTCCACTGGGTCATGGCCGAGGCGGTCCTCGCCGCGGAGGCCCTGCACGCGGCCACCGGCAAGGCGCTGTACGCAGGACTGGCGAGCCGTTGGTGGTCCGAGATCGACCGGCACTTCGTCGACGCCGCCACGGGCTCGTGGCACCACGAGCTGTCGCCGTCGATGGAGCAGTCCACCCGCACGTGGCGCGGCAAGCCCGACGCGTACCACGCGTTCAACGCCCTGACCCTGCCCGATCTCCCGCTGGCGCCCAGTGCCCCCATGACGATCGGAGCACAGGGATGACGGTCCTGGTCATCGGCGAGGCACTCGTCGACGTCGTGCAGCGAGACGGTCGTGATCCCGAGCCGCACCCGGGCGGGTCGCCGTTCAACGTCGCGGTCGGGCTGGCCCGGCTGGACGTCGCGACCCTGCTCGCCGCGCAGGTGGGCGACGACGCGTACGGCGAGCTGCTCCGCGAGCACCTCTACGACTCGGAGGTCGAGCTCGAACGCCTCGATCCCCCGCCCCCGCGGACCTCCTCGGCCGTGGCCACGCTCGCCGAGAACGGCAGCGCCAGCTACGACTTCGACCTGACGTGGGAGCCCGCGGCCCTGCCCGACGCGGCCGCCTTCGAGGCGGTCCACGTCGGGTCCCTGGGCACCGCCCTGCAGCCCGGGGCGTCCCTCGTCGCGGGGCTCGTCATGAGCGCCGACGCGATGGGCATCCCCGTGTCGTACGACCCGAACGTCCGCCTCACCGTCGAGCCCGACCCCCTGGTCTGGCAGCGGGTGTTCGAGACGATCGCTCCGCACGCGGAGATCATCAAGATGAGCGACGAGGACGCCGAGACGCTCTTCCCCGGCGAGGATCCCGTCGACCTCGTGCGCCGGCTCGCTGCCGACCACGGCATCGTCGCGATGACCCGCGGCGGCGACGGAGCCGTCATCGGCGCCGGGTCCGTCGTGGTCGAGGTGCCGCCGGCCGAGGTCCGCGTGGTCGACACGATCGGCGCCGGCGACTCGTTCATGTCGGCGATGCTCGCGTGGTGCGCGACGTACGACTGGCCGTCCGCCGGGGAGCTCGACGCGACCGAGCTTCGCGATCTCGCGATGTACGCGTCGAGCGCCGCCGCGATCACCTGCTCGCGCCCCGGGGCCGATCCGCCGCGCACCCGCGAGCTGACTCCCTAGCCGCCCGTGCGGGCGACGGGACGGGCGCCGCGGACGGCGACACACTCCGCGGCGGCCCGGGCCCCGGCCGACAGGGACGCCGCGGCGTCCCCACCGCTGGTCCAGCGGCTGAGGAAGCCGGCCGCGAACGCGTCACCGGCACCGACCGTGTCGACGACGTCGGTCTCGAGCGCGGCGACCTCGTGCCCGCCGAGTGCCGCGCCGTCGGCGCCACGCGTGAGCACGATCCCGTCGCCGGCGAGCTGCAGGAACCGCTGCTCGTCGTCGTTCGGGAAGACCAGGTCGGCGCCCCCGAGCCAGGCCAGGACGGCATCCCGTCCAGCCTTCTCGAGGAAGCCCAGCGAGCTGGGGTCGATGCTGACTCCGGCTCCGCGACGGCGGGCCTCCTCCACGAGCCGCAGCGCGACCGGGCGCACGCCGTCGTCGAAGAACGAGTAGCCCGTCAGGTGCAGCCACGTCACGCCGTCCCACACCTCGGCGGGCACGTGCTCGTCGGTCAGCGTCGTGTTCGCGGCGCGGTCGACGTACATCGTGCGGTCGGCCGCCTCGTCCAGCGTCAGCACGATCGTCGCGGTGGGCAGGTGCGGGTCGCCGGTGATGCGGGCGTCCACGCCGTACGCCGCGAGGGCCGATCGGTGCCGGTCGACGGCGTCCGCGCCGCAACGGCCCACGAAGCGCACGTCGGCGCCCAGGTGGCCGAGCCAGGCCGCGACGTTCGCGGCCGATCCGCCGGCCGTCATCCGGATCTCCGAGACGGTGTCGCTGGCCGCGTTGACCGTGCCGAGGGGGCGTACGCCGATGTCGTCGACCAGGTCCCCGACGACGAGGATCACTTCGACCGTCCGGCCCAGGACAGCGCGATGTCGCCGGCCACCCGGATGTTGTTCTCGGCGATCTTGAGGTTGACCGCGAGGCTGTCGCCGCCGGTGAGGCCCACGATCGTCTTCAGCAGGAACGGCGTGACCTCCTTGCCGGTGAGCCCCTGCTCGTCCGCCATGCGGAGGGCATCGGCGAGCGCCCGGTCGTGCACCTCGGGGTCGAGCTGGTCGGTGAGCGGCAGCGGGTTGCCGATCATGATCGCGGCGGGCTGGCCGAGGGCGTCCCGCGAGGCCATGACGTCCGCCACGGCGGACGCGTCGGGGACGGACCAGTCGAGCTGGAAGCCGGAGTCGGTCAGCCAGAAGCTCGGGAACTTGTCGGTGCCGTAGCCGAGCACGATGACACCGAGCGACTCCAGCCGCTCGAGCGTCGCCGGGATGTCGAGGATCGACTTCACGCCGGCCGCGACGACCGTGACCGGCACCTCCGAGAGCACCTTGAGGTCGGCCGACTCGTCGAACGTCTCCGAGGCGCCGCGGTGCACGCCGCCGAGGCCTCCGGTCGCGAAGACCCGGATGCCCGCGAGGTTCGCGATGTACGAGGTCGCGGCGACGGTCGTGGCGCCGCTGCCGGCGCGGGCCAGCGAGATCGGGAGGTCCCGCACGCTGAGCTTGGGGATGTCCTCGTTCGCGACCCGGACGAGCTCCTCGTCGGTCAGGCCGGCCTTGAGCTCACCGTCGAGCACGGCGATCGTCGCGGGGACGACGCCCATGTCCGTGAGGATCTGCTCGAAGCGGCGGGCCGCGTCCAGGTTCTCGGGCCGGGGCAAGCCGTGCGAGATGATCGTCGACTCCAGGGCGACGACGGGCCACCCCTCGTCGAGGGCGGACTGGACGGCGGGCGAGATGCTCAGGGGGATCGTCACGCGGGGAGCCTACAGAGGAGTCAGGCTGTACGTGACGGCACCCACAACCAGCGCCACCAGCACCAGCCCGAGGAACCCACCGGCGATCGTCACGAGGCGCGACGCGCCCACACCGATGCGGCGGCCACGGCGGAACTCCGCCGGCGACGGCGACACTCCCCCGCCTCGGGTCAGTGTGAACGACACCCCGGCGCCACCGAAGGCGAACAGGGTGACCGCCATGGCAGCGACCCCGGTCACCGGGCCCAGGTCTGCGGCGGCGCGCATCACGATCGCGGCGATCGCCAGGCCCGCGCAGGTCACGAGGAACCAGACGCCGAGCGCCACGAGCGCGCGGACGGACGAGCGTTCGGCGGCATCGGCCACGACGCCCTGCACCCGGTCGTCCCAGTCCAGCAGCACCGCGCCGGCCAGGAAGGCCGTGATGGCCACCAGCAGGACGGCGGCCACGCCTCAGATCTCGGTGCGGTGGAAGTTCGCGTGCGAGCGGGACGCCGTCGGGCCACGCTGGCCCTGGTAGCGCGATCCGTACTTGGTGGACCCGTACGGGTTCTCGGCCGGGGAGGTGAGGCGGAAGTAGCAGACCTGGCCGATCTTCATGCCCGGGTAGAGCTTGATCGGCAGCGTGGCGACGTTGGCCAGCTCGAGCGTCACGTGGCCCGAGAACCCCGGGTCGATGAAGCCCGCCGTGGAGTGCGTCATGAGTCCCAGCCGTCCGAGCGACGACTTGCCCTCGAGCCGCGCGGCGATGTCGTCGGGAAGGGTCACCAGCTCGTACGTCGACCCGAGCACGAACTCGCCCGGGTGCAGGATGAACGCGTCGTTCGCGTCCACCTCGATCTCGCGGGTCAGGTCGGACTGGTCGGCCGCCGGGTCGATGTGCGGGTACTTGTGGTTGTCGAACACCCGGAAGAACTTGTCGAGCCGCACGTCGATGCTCGAGGGCTGGATCATGCCCGGGTCGAACGGGTCGAGCGCGACCCGTCCGGCATCGATCTCGGCAAGGATGTCGCGGTCGGAGAGAAGCACGTGTAGAAACTACACGCACCGCGAGGTTACGGTCGTCCCATGGCACGGCTGCTCTACTCCACCAACGTCTCGCTCGACGGCCGCATCAGCGACGGGCAGGGACGCTTCGACTGGTCCGAACCGAGCACCGAGCTGCACCAGTACTACAACGACCTGTTCCGGCCGGTCGGCACGCACGTCTACGGCCGGCGCCTGTACGACTCGATGGTCGTCTGGGAGACGCTCGACGACGAGGACGCCGTGCTTCGCGACTTCGCCGGGATCTGGCGGTCGGCGGACAAGGTCGTCCACTCGCGGACGCTCGAGCGTCCCGGCTCCGCCCGCACGCGGATCGAGCCGGACTTCGACCCGGCCGCCGTCCGCGCCCTGGTGGACGCCGCCGACCGCGACGTGCTCATCGGTGGTGCCGAGCTCGCGGGCCAGGCCCTCGCGTCAGGGATCGTCGACGACCTCCACACCTTCGTCTACCCGGTCGTCGTCGGTGACGGCCCCCGCTACCTGCCCGACGGTGTGCGGATGGATCTCGAGCTGGTCGGGCAGCGTCGGTTCGGCAACGGGGTCGTGCACCTGCAGCACCGCGTCCTGCGATGACGCAGCTGGAGATCCGCCGGGACGACGTCACCGGCGCCGAGGTCGTGGCGCTGCTGGAGCAGCACCTGGCGGAGATGGCCTCGCACACGCCCGCGGAGAGCGTCCACGCCCTGCCCGTCGACCGTCTCGCGGGCCCTGACGTCACGTTCTGGAGCGCGTGGTCGGGCGGGCGGCTCGCGGGCTGCGGCGCGCTCAAGGACCTCAGCCCGGTGCACGCCGAGATCAAGTCGATGCGGGTGGCCGACGACTTCCGGCGCCAGGGCGTCGGAGAGGTCGTGCTGCTGCACCTGCTCGACGAGGCCCGCCGCCGTGGCGCGACCCGGGTCAGCCTCGAGACCGGCAGCAACCCGCCGTTCGAGGCGGCGCGGCGGCTGTACGCCCGGCACGGGTTCGTGGAGTGCGAGCCGTTCGCCGACTACGTGCTGGACCCGTGGAGCATGTTCATGACCCTTCGGCTCCCGTAGCGACCGGGTCCCGCCGACGCCGCAGCAGACCGGTCACCACCGCGTAGGCCGCGAGCAGCAGCGTCATCACGACCCAGCTGAGCCCGTACGGCCGGCCGAGGATCGTCTCGTTGCCCGCCTTGCCGCCCTCTCCGCTGAGGACCGGGAAGAAGGCCACGGTCAACGTGCCCCAGACGACGAACGCGGTCGCGACGGGTCGGCGGAACGGCTCCGGCAGCAGGCGCGAGGCGCCGTACCCGACGGCCACGACGACCGGTGCGAGCACCGCGTCGTGCAGGACGACCACGCCGACGAACCACGTCGCCTCGGACGTCAGCTGCTCGCGGGTGAAGTCGCGCATCAGCCACAACCCCCAGAGGCAGGACCCGATGCCCAGGGCGCCGATCAGCACGCGCACCGCCCTCACGACTGCACCTGCAGCCGGTCGACCCACTTGGTCTGGAACACTCCGGGCCGGTTCGGCGCGATCAGGCGGCACGGGTAGCCGTGGTCGACGTCGAGCGTCTCGCCGTTGAGCTCGAGCGCGAGCAGCGTCCGGGGGTCCCGCACGACGTTGCCGACCACACGGGACGAGCCGAAGGCCCCCTTCGTCTGCAACGACCTCAGCACGACGTCGGTGTCGGGGCCGGCGCCGACGAGCGCGATGACGTCCCGTACCGGGACACCGGTCCACTCGGCGCTGCGGCTCCACCCCTCGACGCACGCGATGGGCAGCCGGTGCGTCCGCTGCGGCATCGCCAGCAGGTCGTCCCGGGTGAGCCGCACCGTCCGGCCGCCGGCCGTGACCTCCAGCGCCCACGCGGGGTCCAGGGCGCTCGTCCCGGTCCCGGCCTCCCGGGCCGTGCGGTTGATGGGCAGGTCCTGCGGTCCGTCACCCGGACGGACCGAGAAGGCCGACACCCGCCGCAGCCAGGGCACGCTCTGCCCCGCGGTCAGCAGGACCGCGAGCCCGGAGGCGACGAACGCCGCCTGGAGCACGGCCCGCCGGGTCGGAGCGGCAGCGTCCGCAGCCGGCGGTGCGTCCTCGGTGGGCTGTCCGAGGGCCTCGCGGATCACCGGCAGCTTGACCGCGACGTGCACGAGCACCGAGCCGATCGCGACCCAGGCCATGGCCCCGTGCGTGCGCCGGAAGCTGAACTCCCACGGGTACCAGCCGATGATGTTGAGCGTCCCGCTGGCCAGCATGAACAGCGACGAGCCCATCAGCACCGCGATCGACGCCCGTTCGAGTGCGGTCACCGCCAGCGCGCGGGCCCCTCGGGGCGGCCGGGCGAACAGCCGGGGGAAGACCGACCAGAGCTTGGCCAGCAGCAGCGGGATCACGGCGGTGCCGGAGATGACGTGGAGGCCCTGCGTCCAGCGGTAGAGCTGGGTCGGGTGCGGGCTCAGGGTCAGCCACCCGGGCGTCGAGTACTGGACGTGGCTCCACAGGCCGGTCAGGAAGCAGATCGCGAAGCACACCCCGATCGCAGTGCCGAGCCGGGCGGTGAGCTGGGGCCCGCGGGCGCGGCTGCGGAAGTCCTCGGGACGCGGGATCCGCCTCTCGATGTCGGTGACGGTCGGCAGTCTCACTGACCCCTGCGGATCATCGTCGCAGTGTGCCGGCCACCGACCGAGCTCGTGGCGGCGACCTGCATCCCGGCCTCGGCGGCGACGTCGTCGATCGCGTCGAGTCCCACCACCGCCCAGTCGAACGGCACCGAGAGCCGCCCCTCGACCAGCAGCTGGCGCTCCTCACGCACCAGACCCGCACCGTGCTCCGCGACCTCGGCGATCACGACGCCCTCGGGCGTCAGCACGTCCCGGAGGCGGGTGAGCAGCCGCACCGGGTCGCCGCCGATGCCGAGATTGCCGTCGGCCAGCAGCGCGTACTGCCACGTCCCCTCTCCCGGGACCGTCTTGAAGATGTCGCCGAGGAGCGCGGACGCGCCGCGGTACCTGGTCTGGCGCACCGCCTCGATCGACACGTCGATGCCCAACGCCGGGACGTCCCGCCGCGAGATCTCCCCGACCAGCCGGCCCGGCCCGCAGCCGACGTCGAGCGTCGCCGCGTCGCACGGGGCGATGAACAGCTCGTGGTCCACCCAGTCGGGCTCGGACGACCACACGCCGACGGCGAACGGCTGACGTTCCCCGCTGTCGTCGACGACGTGCGTCGCCTTGCCGGAGAAGGCAGCGTCGTAGGCGCTGGTCGGGTCGAAGGCCAGGCTCATCCGCGCGACGACTCCAGCCGCGCCACCGCGTCCGCGAGCTGCGAGATCGGGGCCTCGCGGGCGATCACCACGGCGTCCTCCCACGTGTCCATGTCGCGGACGGTGCGCAGCCGGATCCAGTCGCCGCCGAGCGCCTCCTCGGTCCTCGCCAGCGTGTCGTCCTGCGACATCGGCACGTCGGCCAGCGCCCGTGCGGCGCTCGGGTCGGGAAGGCCCAGCAGCCACCATCCGCCGTCCTTCGCAGGGCCGATGACCCGGTTCCCGAGCTCGACCATGCGGCCGGCGTCGAGGTAGTCGGCCACGGTCAGCTGGGGGGTGTCCATGCCCACCTGCACGACGCCGAAGCCGGCGTCCGCGTCCGCGTGGGCGTGGGCGAGGCGCTGGGCGAACGAGTCGCCCCGCTGCTGGACGACCGTCGCCGGCTCGAGCGCCGCAGCAATCTCGTCGTGCGCGGTCGCTGCCGAGAGCTCCCCGGTCATCGCCACGACGAGCGGCCAGCCGACCGCGGCTGCGGTGGTGAGGGTGTCGAGCAGCGCGGCGGCGGCGACCGCGGCGGCGGCCTCGTCCCCGACCGTCGTGGCGATGCGGGTCTTGGCCTGCCCGGGCACCGGCGCCTTGGCCACCACCAGCACGGTGGGGGCCGTCATCGCAGCACCTTCGCGAAGTCCTGCACGACCCGGGCGGTGCCCTTCACGGAGCCGGAGACCTTCGACCGGGTGCCGGCGGCGCGCGCGGCGTACGACACGTCGACCTCCTGCACGGTCCAGCCCGCGCGGGCGGCCCGCAGCATGAGCTCCAGCGGGTAGCCGAACCGGCGGTCCTGCACGTCCAGGGCCAGCAGGTCGTCGCGGCGGCAGACCCGCATCGGCGCCAGGTCGTGGATGGGGAACGCGCTGCGGCGTCGGATCCAGGTCGCTAGCAGGTAGGTGCCGATGCGGGCGTGCCACGGCCAGACACCGCGCACGACGGGGCGGCGCCGCCCGACCGCCATCGTCACGTCACCCGAGCGCACGGCGTCGAGCATCGGCTCCAGCTCGGCCACCAACATCGACGCATCGCCGTCGATCACGGCCACGAACTCCGCCTCGGAAGCGAGGACACCGGCATGCACAGCCGCGCCGTACCCGGGGAGAGGCTCGTCCACGACGGTCGCGCCGAGCGCCCGGGCGACGTCCGCCGTCCCGTCCGTCGACCCGTTGTCGACGACGATGGCGGCCCAGCCTGCGGGGACGTGCGCCAGGACGATGGGCAGCGCGGCAGCCTCGTCCCGGCAGGGGATGATGACGTCGCAGGTGCTCATGACCATGATTCGAACCTAGGGCGGGCAGGGATTGGCCGCATTCCGACGACAGGCCGGGCGCGGTGCATCCCCCTACGCTGTGGACCGTGCCCCGGACGACCGCCTCCACCCGCGCCGCCGTGCTGTCGGCCGGCGTGGGCCTGCTCCTGGTCGCCGCCTCGATGATCGTCCCGCAGGTCATCGACGAGGACGTCCGGGTGCACTGGCCGCCGCTGCACGCCGACTGGGACCCCCGTCTCGGGATCCTCACGCTCCCCGCGACCGTCGTGGGCCTGGTGCTGGTGCTCGTCCTGCCGTGGGTGGCCCGTGCCGCCCCGTGGGGTGCGGTGCTCGGGACCGGGTTCGTCGGGTCGTGGGCGTGGATCATGGCCCTCGCGATGACCGAGGGCACCGACGGCCTGGCGCGGGTGTTCGAGCGGCGCCAGGAGTACGTCTACGACGCCCAGTCGATCGGCTCGATCCACACGATGCTGCAGACGTTCGTCGACCGGATCCCGTACACGGCGCCGGAGAACTGGCACGTCCACGTGGCCGGCCACCCGCCCGGCGCCCTGCTCTACTTCGTCGGTCTCGACCGGCTCGGCATCACCGATCCGTTCTGGATCGGGGTCGTGTGCGTGACGATCGCCAGCACGGCTGCCGTGGCCGTGATGGTCACGCTGCGGACGCTCGGCACCGAGCGGCTCGCGCGCTCCGCCCTGCCGTGGCTCGTCCTGGCGCCGAGCGCGGTGTGGATGGGTGTCACCGGGGACGCGGTCTTCACGGCGGTCGCCGCGTGGGGCCTGGCCCTGCTCGCGGTGGCAGCCGTCCACCGACGGGTGCTGCCGGCGATCGGCGCAGGCCTCCTGCTGGGCAGCTGCGTCTACCTGTCGTACGGGCTGGTGCTGCTGGCGATCCTGGCCGTCGCGGTGCTGGCCGTCGCGCGGAGCTGGCGCCCGTTGCCGTGGGCACTCGGTGGCGCGGCGGTGGTCGCGGCGCTGTTCACCGCCGGTGGCTACGCGTGGTGGGAGGCGTACCCGGTGCTGCGCGAGCGCTACTACGACGGCATCGCGTCGGAGCGGGCGTACGCGTACTGGGTGTGGGGCGACGTGGCCGCGTGGACGTTCTCGGTCGGCCTCGCGGTGTGGGCGGCGTTCCCGCGCGCGGCACGGCTGCTGCGCACGAACGTCCTGGCCCAGCTCGCCGGCGCGGCCCTGCTGACCATCGCCCTCGCCTGCCTGTCCGGCATGAGCAAGGCCGAGGTGGAGCGCATCTTCCTGCCCTTCACGATCTGGGTCGTGGCGCTGCCCGCGCTGCTACCGGAGCGGTGGCACCGGCCGCTGCTGCTGTCCCAGGTCGTGCTCGCGCTCTGCGTGCAGCAGCTCCTGCTGACAAGGTGGTGACCATGACGCTCGGCGATCGGCCCCACGTGCTCGTGGTGCTGCGCGCCGCCGAGCTGCGCGACGACCTCCGCCGGCACCTCGAGCTCGAGGACTACGACGTCAGCGTCGCGGCCGGTGGGTCCGCCGGCCTGGCCGCCGCCCGGGAGCTCGAACCCGATCTCGTGGTCCTCGACGCCGAGCTGGGCGGGATGGACGGACTGGAGGTCTGTGAGCACCTGCGCGTCGACGACGCGTCGCCGGTGCCGATCATGCTGCTCACGGCCGACGGCAACGAGGAGGAGTTCGCCCGCCTCACGAGCGGCGCCGACGACTACGTCGCCACCCCGGTGGGCCCGGCCGAGCTCGCCAGACGCATCGGCTCGGTGCTGCGCCGCAGCCTGGTCGCGTCCGGCCCCCGGCCGGTGGCCGGCCTGCTGACCGACGGCGACCTCGCGCTCAACCCGGTGGACCGCACGGCGATGCGCGACGGTGCGGCGCTGGCCCTCACGCCGCGGGAGTTCGACCTGCTCCACTTCCTCATCCGGCATCCCGGCCGGGCGTTCCGCCGCAAGGACCTCCTGCACCTGGTGTGGGGCTGGGAGTACGCCGACGACTCGACCGTCGCGGTCCACGTCGAGCGGGTGCGGAGCCGGGTCGAGGAGGTCCCGTCCCATCCTCGACGCCTCGTGACGGTCAAGGGCGTGGGCTACCGCTGGGACCCTGCCCCCGCCTCATAGGCGGGATGCCTACCGGGTCCGCAGCGGGTCCGTGGCCAGCGCCGCCAGCCCCTCCTCGGGCCCGATCTCGGCCTCGAACCCCAGACCGGTGCGCGCGGCCTCGGGCGACGCCACCACGTGGCGGACGTCGAACCTGCGGTAGTCGCCGGTCAGGACGGGCTCGGAGCCACCGGCCGCGGCCGAGAGGGTCGCGGCCATCTGGCCGATCGTGAAGGTCCGACCGGACGCGACGTTGTACGCGGTCAGGCCGACCGGGTGCTCGGCCACCTGCTCGATCGCGAGGACGTTGGCCCGCGCGACGTCGCGCACGTGGACGAAATCGCGCACCTGCTGCCCGTCCTCGAAGACCCGCGGCGCCTCGCCCCGCGCGATCGCGGACCGGAAGATCGCCGCGACGCCCGCGTAGGGGGTGTCCGCGGGCATCCCAGGGCCGTACACGTTGTGGTACCGCAGCGCGATCGTCCGCGCCTCCTCGAGCGTGCACCACGCGGCGGCGTAGTGCTCCTGCGCGACCTTCGACGCGGCATAGCTCGTGCGCGGCAGGAACGGGGTGTCCTCACCGATCCTGCGCCAGGTGATCTGGCCGCCGCAGACGGGGCAGCGCGGGTCGTACCGTCCCGCTGCGAGGTCCTCGTCCCGCCTGACCGCGGGCGGGACGTCCCCGTCCTGCGGGCACAGGTAGCGCCCGTCCCCGTAGACGACCATCGAGGAGGCGAGCACCAGGTCCTTCACGCCCGCCCGCGCCATCGCGGCGAGCAGCCGGGCGGTTCCCGCGTCGTTGTGCTCGGCGTAGTCGGGCAGGTCCTGCGCGTCCACGCCGTTGCCGACCATCGCGGCCTGGTGGCACACCACGTCGACGCCCTGCAGGATCTCGTCGAGCGGATCACTCCGCAGGTCCAGCCGCGCGAACCCGTCCGGACGAGGGCCCGGACCGTGCGCCTTCTCCAGGAACATGTCGAGCTGGACGACCTCGTGGCCGCGCTCGCGGGCGACCTCGCCGATGTGGGTGCCGATGAAGCCGGCCGCACCCGTCAGCAGGATCCTCACGGGAGCGTCACGGGCAGGTCCATGCCGTCCAGCGCGTGGGAGCAGCCGCAGTCGCGGTCGCTGCCCAGCCCGGCGACCACACCGCCGAGCACCTTCTTCAGCGTCCCGGTGTGCTCGGCGAACACCTCGAAGACCGCGTCCATGCTCACCGACGACGCCTCGTCCACGCCCGCGTCGTAGTCAGTGACCAGCGCGACCGTCGCGTAGCAGAGGGCGAGCTCCCGGGCGAGGACCGCTTCGGGGTGGCCCGTCATGTTGACGACGGCCCAGCCCTGGTCGGCGTACCAGCGGGACTCCGCCCGGGTGGAGAACCGGGGGCCGTCGACGACGACCATCGTCCCGCCGTCGACCGGCTGCTGCTCGGACAGGCCGGTGAGCAGGTGCTCGCGCAGCCGCGGGCAGTACGGGTCGGAGAACGAGATGTGGCAGGCGCCGGTGTCGAAGTACGTCTGCGCGCGGCCCGTGGTGCGGTCGATCAGCTGGTCGGGGACGAGGAACGTCCCCGGCCCGTTCTCGACCTGCAGCCCGCCGACCGCGCACGGTGCGAGGACCTGGCGGACGCCGAGGCTGCGGAGCGCCCACATGTTCGCGCGGTACGGGACGGTGTGCGCGGGGAAGTCGTGTGCCGACCCGTGGCGCGGCAGGAACGCCACCGCGCGGCCCTCGACGGTGCCGACGGCGATCGGGGCGGACGGCTTGCCGTACGGCGTGTCGACCTCGATCTCGCGGGGATCGTCCAGGAACGTGTAGAAGCCGGAGCCGCCGATGACGGCGACGTCGGGACGGGGCATCTTCGTCATGGTCCGAGCATGGCAGGACGACGCGCGATCAGCAGTCCGAGGCGTGGGGTTCGTCGCTTGGTCCCGTCGTGGATATGGTGGACCCGACGTCGCGAGGCGTCGCGCCGATGTAGCTCAGTGGTAGAGCGCTTGCTTCCCAAGCAAGATATGCGGGTTCGATTCCCGTCATCGGCTCTCACTCTCCGGCGCGAAGCGCCGCCGCGTGAGCGCCGATCCGCGAATCGAGTGGGCCCCTCCTCGCGGGCCATCCCCGCGGCGAAGCCGCCCCCATGGCCCGCCACCAAGGGATCCCGTCATCGGCTCTCACCCGACCCGGGCGCGAAGCGCCGCGCGAGCGCGAGCGATCCCCCTCACCGGTCGATGAACTTCTGCATCGCCTCGGGGTAGCGCCCGCCCTGCACCTGCACGCTGCGGGACGCCTGGTCCAGCTCCTCGAGATCCGCGGGCGTCAGCTCGACGTCCGTGGAACCCAGGTTCTCCTCGAGCCGTGAGAGGCGGCGCGTGCCGGGGATCGGGACGATCCACGGGCGCTGCGCCAGGAGCCAGGCCAGGGCGACCTGCCCGACGGTGACGCCCTTGCGGTCGGCGACGCTCTTGCGGTCGGCGACGCTCTTGATGAGGTCCACCAGGGCGAGGTTCGCCGAGAGCGCGTCCGCCGCGAACCGGGGCAGCCTCGCCCGGATGTCCCCGTCGCCGAACCGGGTGTCCGCGGTGACCTGGCCGGTCAGGAAGCCACGACCGAGCGGGCTGAACGGGACGAAGCCGATGCCCAGCTCCTCGAGGACCGGCAGGATCGCGTCCTCGGGCTCGCGCCAGAACAGTGAGTACTCGCTCTGCAGGGCGGTGACGGGTTGCACCGCGTGCGCGCGGCGGATGGTGTCGACACCGGCTTCCGACAGGCCGAAGTGGCGGACCTTGCCCGCGTCGATGAGCTCCCGGACGGTCGCCGCGACCTCCTCGATGGGCACGTCCGGGTCCACCCGGTGCTGGTACAGCAGGTCGATCGTGTCCGTCCCCAGCCGCTGCAGCGACCCGTCGACCGCGGCGCGGATGTGCTCCGGCCGGCTGTTCACCCCGGTCTGCCGGCCGTCGGCGTCGAGCGCGAAACCGAACTTGGTCGCGATCACGACGTCGTCGCGCACCGGCGCGAGAGCCTCGCCCACCAGCTCCTCGTTGTGGTACGGCCCGTAGACCTCCGCGGTGTCGAACAGGGTGACACCGTGCTCGACCGCGTTGCGCAGGAGCGCGATCATCTCCTCCCGCGGCGGCGGGGGTCCGAAGCTCTGGCTCATCCCCATGCAGCCGAGACCGAGGGCCGAGACCTCCAGGCCGCTGGTGCCGAGTGTGCGTGTGTCCATCTGGGCGCTCCTGTTCGACGGGTGACTTCAGGTCCGCGCCTCACGAGCCGTCACTCGCTCGCTCCGGCGAGACGAGATTACCGTCGCCGGCCCCTCACCGCTCGGGTGCGACGACCCGGTCCGGCGACGCCAACGGCTCCGGCTCGGCGCCCATGTCCAGCCGGAACGGCGGGTACTCGTCAGTCATGAGGAAGCTGTACGCGGCGACGCGCAGCGTCCAGCGGTTCAGCCCGATGGCCATGTCGAAGAGCCCGCGCGGGTAACGCCCGTCGATCAGCAACGCGATGGCGGAGATCAGCACGAGCACGCCGATGAGGCCCCAGCTCTCGATGACACCGCCGCTGTGGGTGTCCATGTCCCACACCGACGCCTGTCCCCCTCCGGCGAAGAAGGCGATGATCAGGTAGTGGGGAATCGCGAGCAGCCACCACTTCACCAGCACCAGGCCGCGGGACAGCGACTGCGGCGGGTCGACCACGAGATCGGCCGGGTAGTCGGGCACCGACGCGAGGGTGAACGGCGGGTACCGGTCGGTGCCGAGCGCACCGTACGAGTAGAAGGCGACCCGCCAGCTCCAGCGCATGACCCCCACGTTGAAGGTGAACAGGGACGCCGGATAGCGCCCGGTGACGAGGATGCCGAAGAACGCCGCCACGGTGCAGAGGACGAAACCGATCCACAGGAAGAACAACAGGACGTAGTGCGGGATCGCGAGCAGCCACTTGCCGAGCCAGAGGCCGCGGTTCAGCTGCGGGTCGAGGTGCCCCGAGATCCGCAACGGGTAGCGGCGGGCCGCTACGGCCCCTTCGTCGAGGGTCATGCCGCCAGCGTGTCCCGGTCGCGCGTGCCGGGTCAGGAGCGTTGGTCACCCTGCACCGGGACCTTGGACCGCCCCGACTCCCCGGGCCCTGTCAGCACGACCTGACATTCTTTTCGATTGGTACGGCGGGGGTGCCGCGACCGTGACACAGTGGCTGTGTCGAAGTGGGAGAAAGATGTACGTGGCACGGACGATCACCGGCGCCAGGGCGACCGCCTTCAGCTTGGTGACGTCCCTGGCCGCTCTCGTGATCGCTGCCACCGCCCTCGCCGACCTGCTCACGGGCTCGGTGAACCTCTCCACCGTGTGGACCTGGTTGGTCGTCGCGGCCGCCCTCAGCATCGCGGTCGCCCCCCTGCTCCTCGGTGAGCACTTCCGGCCGGTGGTCGCCCTCTACGGATGCTGGCTGTTCGGCGGCGTCACGTCGCTGCAGGTCGCCACCGGCAGCGACGCGATCATGACCGTCAACAACCTGGTGCTGTATCCCATGGTCAGCTGCTATCTCGGCTGGTTCTTCCGACCGCGGGTCGCCCGGCCGACGGTCGGCGGCCTCTTCGTGCTGTCCGGAGCAGCGCTGCTCACCACCGATCACCGAGAGGTCTTCACGACCTGGTCGAACCTCGCGCTCGCCTCGCTCTTCTGCCTGGAGGCGGCGCTGTACCTGCACGCGAAGCTCGAGCGGCAGGCCCATTCCGACCCGCTCACCGGCGCACTGAACCGCAACGGGCTCTCCGTGCAGCTGGCCCGCGACCTGTCCCGTGCGCTGCGGACGGGCGGCCCCCTCACGGTGGCCGCGATCGACCTCGACGGGTTCAAGGCGATCAACGACCTCCACGGTCACCATGCCGGCGACCAGGCCCTCGTCGCGCTGGTCGACCACCTCCGCGCATCGATCCGGCCGAACGACAGCATCGCGCGGATCGGCGGCGACGAGTTCGTGGTCCTTCTTCCCGACACCCCCGTCGCGACCGGCACGAAGATCGTCGAGCGCCTGCAGGCCGGGTCGGCGACGCCGTGGACCTTCGGCCTGGCCGTCACCCAGCCGATGGACAACCAGCAGTCCCTGCTGCGACGTGCCGACCAGGACCTCTACACGCAGAAGAGGCGCGGCCTGTCGCAGGCCTGATCGTCCTCGACGTCCATCAGCGACCGGCCAGGCCGGCCTCGATCTCGGCCAGCGCGTCGGCCAGCTGGACCGCCGGGGCCCATCCCCAGGCGTGCGCGCGACCGGTGAGGATCTGCCCGGTCCAGGCCGGGGAGTCGTCCCAGACGGGCTCGACCCCCACGGCGCGGGTGACCGTCTCGTAGTAGTCGCGGACCGTCGCCGGCCCCGCGGCCGCGTTGACCACGGTGCACCCGCCCTCGACCGGGCCCCGCTCCGGATCCGTCGAGCTCGCGATGGCGCCGGTGGCGATGTCGGCCACCAGGGCGGTCAGGTCGTCGATGTGGACCCAGGCGAAGGTCTGGTCGCCCACGGCGTGCCGGGCGGCCTCGTCGTCGCGGATCGCGGCAGGCCGCAACGTGTTCCAGGTGGATGTCTCGCCCGCCCCCAGGATCGCCGGCGGGCGCACCAGGACTCGCGTGATGCCGTCGACGTCCGCGAGGGCGGCGTCCGTGTCCCGCTTGGTCACCGCGTAGTCACCAGCCCCGTCGCCGACCAAGGACGAGGACTCGTCCACGTCGCCCGTGCCGGGAGAGCGGTCGTAGACGGCGGCGGTGGAGATGTGCACGAGGCGCTGGACGCCGGCGTCCCGCGCCGCCCGCGCGATGACGGGGGTGCCCTCGACGGCGACGCGGTGCTGGGTCTCGCGATCCGAGCCCATCGGGTGGACCGTCGTGACGACCGCGGTGGCGCCCTCGACCACCGACGCCGCAAACGCGGGGTCATCGAACTCGCCCACCCGCTCCTCGACCCCGGCGGGGAGCTCGGCTCCGGGACGGCGCACGACGGCGCGGACGGTGGCGCCGCTCTCGACCAGACGGGCGCAGATCCGCGACCCGACGAGGCCGTTCGCCCCGGTGACGACGACGACGGGGGACGTGGGGGTGCTCGACTCGCTCATGCAGCCACCTTGGCACGAGGAGACCGAGCGTTCGAGCCGGATGCTCGACCACGCGCCGTCAGCGGTCCACCCACCGCTCCCCGACCGGCCGCGCCTCCGCGGTGCCACCGGTGAGCTCTGCCAGGACGGAGGCGAGTCGCGCGACGTCGTCCGGCGCAGCCCCGAGCCGGAGCCGGACCCGTTCGCCCCAGGACACGTCCAGCACCGCGATCCCCCGGTTGCGCAGCTCGTTCTCGACGCGGCCGGCGTCGGCCGCGTCGACGTCCGTCTCGAGCTCCCGGACGAGCTCGCGCCGCAGGGTCCCGGCCTCGTCGAGCCCGGCGCGGGTCGCGTCCGAGTAGGCGCGGACCAGACCGCCCGCCCCGAGAAGGGTGCCGCCGAACCAGCGGGTCACCACGACGGCGACGTCGCTGAGACCGGCACCGACCACCACGTCGAGCATGGGTGCCCCGGCCGTGCCGGACGGCTCCCCGTCGTCCGAGGACCGCTGCAGCCGCCCCTCGGGACCGATCACGAACGCCGAGCAGTGATGGCGAGCGTCCCAGTGGTCCTTGCGCAGCCGCGCGACCAGCGCACGGGCATCGACCTCGGTCTCCACCCGCTGCACCGTGCACAGGAAGACCGAGTGCTTCACCTCGATCTGGGCCGTGGCATCGCGCGCGATCGTGGTGTACGCGCTCATGGCGCCAGCCTACGGGCGACGTCAGACCGCCTGGTGCTGGTCGGCGACCGCCCGCGCCTCGTCGCGCAGCGCCTGGACCACGAGGCGGACCGAGGGACGCTCGAAGCGGTCCGGCCGCAGAAGGGCCGCGATCTCCCGCTTGGCCCGGATGCCCACCAGCGGACGGGTGACCAGACCGTTCCCGTGCTCTCGGGTCGTGAACCTCGGCAGGATCGCGATGCCGTGGCCGGCTGCGACCAGCGCCTCGACGATGCTGTTGTCGGAGATGCGCTGCGCGATGCGGACCGGCTCACCGGTCGCGGCGACGACCTGGCTGAGCACCCGGTCGAACGGGTAGTCGTGCGGCGCCCCGATCCAGGTCTCGCTGACGACGTCCTTCGGGGACAGACTCGCCTTGCGCGCCAGGGGATGCCCCTCGGGCAGGGCCACGTCCAGCGGCTCGCTCATGAGCGGGACGACCTGCAGGCCCCGGTCGTGCCAGGCCGCCGCGGTCGTCGGGGAGTCGGCGATGACGACGTCGTAGTCGGGGGTCAGGTCGGCGTAGTCGACGGTGACCCCGTCCTCGTCGGAGCAGACCAGCTCGACCTCCGGGACGTCCGCCATGCGGGTCAGCATGCCGGGCAGCAGCATCTCACCACCCGTCGGGAACGTGGCGACGCTGACGATGCCCGCGGGCCGCTGCATGTACTCGAGCCAGCGGCCCTCGGCCCGTTCGATCGCGACCGCGATCTCGGTCGCGGTCTGGGCCAGCGCCCGCCCGGCCGCGGTGAGCGCGACACCTCGTCCGGCGGGCTCGACCAGCGTGTATCCGGCCTCCCGTTCCAGGACCTTGAGCTGCTGGGAGACCGCCGACGGTGTGACCTTCATCGCGTCCGCGACGGCGCCGACGGTGCCCCGCTCCGCGAGTTCCCGCAGCAGAGAGAGCCGATACACATCCATGTAGCAAGCCTACACGTTGCATGTAGTTCTGTTCGCTTGATCTTGACGATTCAGGGCGTCACACTCAAAGAAGAGCCACACCGGTTCACCCCCCTCACGCCTTCAAGGAGGCCACCATGCTCGTCATCGGAATCCTCGTCGGTGCCGTCTCCGTCATCGGCATCGCCAAGACCGTCCGCCTCGTCTCGACCGACGGCTACGGACAGGTGCCGGAGCGCACCTACCCGAACATGTTCGGCAGCGTTCGCTGACACCAGCACGACACCCGGGCCCCCACGACGACGTCGTGGGGGCCTTCTCGCATCCGGGGCCCGATCCCGGACTAGCGTCGGGGCCATGACGACGACCGGGTTCGACCTCGACATGACGCTGATCGACTCCCGACCGGGCATCCAGGCCGTCTACCAGCAGATCGTCGCCGAGTCGGGGTTCGTGATCGACACCGATCTCGTCATCACCCGCCTCGGGCCGCCCCTGGAGTGGGAGATGGCCAACTGGATGCCCGAGGCGGACGTCCCCCACTGGGCGGACCGCTACCGCGAGCTCTACCCCGAGATCGCGCTCGACCGGGTCGAGGCCCTGCCCGGCGCGCACGAGGCCCTCGCGGCCGCCCGCCGACGGGGACGCACCATCGTCATCACCGCCAAGCACGGCCCCAACGCCCGGCTGCACCTCGAACGGCTCGGCCTCGAGGTCGACGCGGTCTTCGGCCAGGCCTGGCGCGAGGGCAAGGGCGAGGTGCTGCGCGCCGAGGGCGCCACGACGTACGTCGGGGACCACGTGCACGACATGGAGGCCGCCGGCCTCGCGCACGCGCTGGGTGTCGGCGTCACCACGGGCCCGTGCAGCGGTGACGAGCTGCTGGCCGCCGGGGCCGGACTCGTCCTGTCCTCGTTGGAGGAGCTCCCCCAGCGCCTCGTGTGACCGGGACGACAACGCGGTTTGCGGGTTTGACTTGTCTTTCGTGCCTCGGCGGGCGGATACTTAAGTTACTTCCCAGTAGCAAGTTGCTGCGGTCCGCAGCGCATACCCCACAAAGGAATGCTGGCATGAGCCATTACAAGAGCAACCTGCGCGACGTCGAGTTCAACCTCTTCGAGCTGTTCGACCGCGGCAGCGTCTACGGCACCGGCGTCTTCGAGGAGATCGACCAGGACACCGCGTCGAGCATCCTCGGCGAGATCGAGCGCATCGCCTCGACCGCGCTGGCCGCGTCCTTCGACGACGCCGACCGCAACCCCCCGGTCTACGACCCCGAGGCCAAGACGGTCACCATGAACCCCGCGTTCGCCAAGTCCTACCAGGCCTGGATGGACGCCGAGTGGTGGCGCATCCAGATCCCCGAGGAGCTCGGCGGCCAGCGCGGCCCGGCCTCGCTGATCTGGTCGAGCGCGGAGTTCGTCCTCGGTGCCAACCCCGCCATCTGGATGTACGCGTGCGGCCCCGCGTTCGCCCGCATCGTGTTCGAGAACGGCATTGAGCGGGACAAGAAGATCGCCCAGCACATGGTCGATCGGCGCTGGGGCGCCACGATGGTGCTGACCGAGCCCGACGCGGGCTCCGACGTCGGCGCCGGGCGCACCAAGGCGTTCCCGAACGAGGACGGCTCCTGGAACATCGAGGGCGTCAAGCGCTTCATCACCTCGGCCGAGCACGACCTGGCCGAGAACATCATGCACCTGGTCCTCGCCCGCCCCCAGGGCGTCGAGGGCGTCGGCGGTCCCGGCACCAAGGGCCTGAGCCTCTTCCTGGTCCCCAAGTTCCACTTCGACCACGAGACCGGCGAGCTGACCGGTGAGCGCAACGGCGCCTACGTCACGAACGTCGAGAAGAAGATGGGCATCAAGGTGTCCACGACGTGCGAGGTCACCTTCGGTGACGGCGCGCCGGCCCAGGGCTGGCTGCTCGGCGAGGTGCACGACGGCATCAACCAGATGTTCCGCGTCATCGAGAACGCCCGCATGTTCGTGGGCGCTAAGGCCATCGCGACCCTGTCGACCGGCTACCTCAACGCGCTCGACTACGCCAAGGAGCGTGTCCAGGGCGCCGACCTCACGCGCGCGTCCGACAAGACCGCCCCGCGCGTCACGATCACGCACCACCCCGACGTCCGCCGCTCGCTGCTCACGCAGAAGGCGTTCGCCGAGGGCCTGCGCTCGCTGATGATCTACGCCGCGACGTTCCAGGACGAGGTCATGCAGAAGACCGCCGACGGCGAGGACGCCTCGCTCGCGGAGGCCATCAACGACCTGCTCCTGCCGCTCGTCAAGGGCTATGGCTCGGAGCGCTCGTGGACCCTGCTCGGCACCGAGTCGCTGCAGACGTTCGGCGGATCGGGCTTCCTGCAGGACTACCCGCTCGAGCAGTACGTCCGCGACGCCAAGATCGACACCCTCTACGAGGGCACCACGGCGATCCAGGGCCAGGACCTGTTCTTCCGCAAGATCGTGCGGAACAAGGGCCAGGCGCTCGGTCACCTGTCGGCCGAGATCGAGGCGTTCGTCAAGAGCGAGGCCGGCAACGGTCGCCTCAAGGCCGAGCGCGAGCTGCTCGCGAAGGGTCTCGAGGACGCCCAGGCCATCATCGGCGCGGTCTTCACCGATCTGATGTCGGCCAACCCGGCCGACGAGAAGGGCGACATCGCCAACATCTACAAGGTCGGGCTCAACACGACCCGCCTGGTCTACGTCCTCGGCGACCTCGTCGTGGCATGGCTGCTGCTGCGCGGCGCCGAGGTGTCCCTCGCCAAGCTCGGCGGCGACGTGTCGGCGTCCGACAAGGCGTTCTACGAGGGCAAGGTCGCAGCCGCGTCGTTCTTCGCGCGCAACGTCCTGCCGCTCCTGGCCGGTGAGCGGGCGATCGCCGAGAACATCGACAGCTCGATCATGGACCTGGACGAGGCAGCGTTCTGATCTGACCGACGAAGCCCCGCACACCCGACGGTGTGCGGGGCTTCGTCGTCCCATCCGTGCGTCCCCGCGACGCGTCGGGTCGCGAAGATCGGGTACGGGGCTCCTCGACGAGAGGACGACCATGACCGAACCCCTGCAGGAGCCGCAGCCCGAGCCCGACACCGAGGCCAAGCCCGGCGTCAACGACCCGGTGCCCGAGGGCACCGGCTCCGACGAGCCGATCACGCCGCTCTAGGAGGCGTGGGGCGCCCCGCACCTCATGACGCCGAGCAGGCGTCGGGGTGTGGGAAAGTTGGCAGGTGAGACTGACCAACCCGCTGTGGTACCTCGCGGCCTTCCTCCTTGCCATCGGCAGCACGATGGCCGCGACCGCCTTTGCCGCCAGTGCGTTCGACGACATCCGCGGGGCGACCCTCACGCCGGTGAGCGAGCTCGTGGACGCCAAGGGCAAGACGCTCGCGGTGTTCAGCAACGACCCCGATCGCGGCGACATCGCGTGCCACGCCCGCGACCGGGCCAAGCAGCGGGTGGAGATCCCCGACAAGGACGTGGGCGTGACGGCCCAGTCCGCGGGCGAGACCTGGTACCTCATCGGCCTGCTCGAGGACGGCCGCGACGGCCTGCGTGTCGTCTGCCGGCCCGAGAGCAACCGCCCCGACACCGCGGGGTACGCCCACGCGGCAGTCAGCACGTACGCCGGCACGGTCAACAACGCCAAGGGCGTCGCGGTCCTCGGCGTCACGGCCGGCGGGGCGCTCGGGGCGTACGTCTTCTGGTGCCGCCGCTCGGCTCGCCGGAACCGTGCGCTCGTTGGCACTGCGACCGGAGGCTCGCCGCAGTAGCCTGACCGGCGTGACCTGGCGCACCGACGACATCCCTGACCTGTCCGGACGGCGTGCCGTCATCACCGGGGTGACCGGGGGGCTCGGCCTGCACACCGCCCTCGGGCTCGCCCGCAAGGGCGCAGACCTCGTCGTGACCGCCCGCGACGAGACCAAGGCGAGCACCGCCGTCGACCGCATCCGGCGCGACGTGCCGGGGGCGTCGGTCGACGTGGTCTCCTTGGACCTGGCCGACCTCGACGACGCGAAGCGCGCCTCCGCCGAGGTCGCGCGGACGTACGACCGGATCGACATCCTCGTCAACAACGCCGGCATCATGATCCCGCCGAGGAGCCGGACGAAGGACGGCTTCGAGCTGCAGATCGGCACCAACCACCTGGGCCACTTCGCCTGGACCGCGGGGCTCTGGCCGGTCCTCGACGCGAGCGACGCGCGGGTCGTGACGGTCTCGTCGGCGGCGCACATGTCGGTGGGCGGCATCGACCTGACGTCGTTGACACCGCAGGGCAGCTCGCGACGCTACCGGCGCTGGCAGTCGTACGCGGAGTCCAAGCTGGCGAACCTGCTGTTCGCGCTCGAGCTCGACCGCCGCGCCAAGGCGACCGGCAGCCGGGTCGTGAGCGTCGCGGCTCACCCCGGGTACGCCTCGACGAACCTCACGAAGACCGGACCGTCAGTCAGGGGTCTGTCGCTGCCCGGCATCGGCATCCACCAGGTCAGCAAGATCCTCGGTCAGCCGGCGTCCCACGGCGCGTGGCCGCTGCTGATGGCCGCGACCGATCCCAGCCTCACCGGCGGCGAGTACGTCGGCCCCGGGAGCCTCGGCGGCGCGCGCGGCCGGCCCCGGCTCGTGGCCACGTCCCGCACCGCTCGCGACGAGGATCTCGCGGACGCCGTGTGGAGCGCGTCCGAGGCAGCCACGGGGGTGGAGTTCCGGGTCTGAGGGACGCTCAGAGCGGGGTGCGTCCGTACGCCTCGGGGTCCTCGGCCATCACCTTGGCGCGGGTGCGCACCCGGTACCGCCAGATCTGGGTGATGCCAAGCGCCCACAGGACGTACTGGGACGACATCGCCCAGCGGAACGCCTCCGGCGTGTAGGCGCTGCCGCCTCCCGGGGTGCGCCAGTCGAGGATCAGGCCGATCGCGATGACCAGCACGAGGCTGGCGACGAAGCCGCCCTGGTTGATGATGCCGGTGGCGCTGGACAGGCGCTCGACCGGGTTGGACGTGCGTCCGACGTCGAAGCCGACCATCGACGCGGGGCCGCCCACGCCGGTGACCAGGACCAGCACGACGAGCAGCCAGGCGGGGGCCGTCCCGGGCCAGCACAGCACGACGGTCCACACCAGGACGATCGAGCCGATGATGGACAGCACGAACGTCGAGCGGTGCCACGGGTGGCGCCCGATCGCCCAGCCGAGGACCGGGCCCGCGGCCATGACCGCCACGACCATGAGCGTGAGGAGTGCGCCGGCGAACGCCTTCGAGGTGTGCTCCCCGCGCACGAAGAACGGGTAGCCCCACAGCAGCCCGAGCGTCGTCGCGCTGAACTGGGTCGAGAAGTGGATCCAGAAGCCGAGCCGGGTGCCGGGCTGGGCCCAGGACGCACCGAGACTGCGACGGATCTGGGTCAGCGACAGCGCGGGACCCGACCTCGAACGGGCGTCCGGCGCGTCGCGCACGACGAGGGCGAGCGCGATCGAGAGGAACACGCCGAGTGACGCGGCCAGGAGGTACGACCGGGTCCAGCCGAGGTGGCTGAGCGCGGCGGTCATGGGCACCGCCGCGATGATCGCGCCGAGCTGTCCGACCATGCCGGTGAGCTGGCTGATGAGCGGGATGCGGCGCGGTGCGAACCAGGTGTTGACCAGCCGCAGCACGCAGATGAACGTCATGGCGTCCCCGACACCGACGAAAACGCGCGCGACCAACGCAAGGGGGTACGTGTCGGCGAACGCGAACCCGGCCTGCGCGAGGGTGAGGGTGATCGCGCCGGTCAGCAGCACCCGCCGCGGGCCATACCGGTCGACCAGCAGCCCGACCGGGATCTGCATGCCGGCGTAGACCAGCAGCTGCAGCATCGTGAACGTCGCGAGCTGCGAGGCCCTGATGTCGAAACGCTCGGCGGCCGCGAGGCCCGCGACAGCGAGTGACGAGCGGTGGAACACCGCGAGCAGGTACACCAGGAGGGCGACGACCCAGATCGCGTACGCGCCGGGGTGGCGCGTCTGGGTCACTTGGCTCACTGGTCGAGTTTAGTCCCTCTCCTCAGCCCAGATCTGCGGAGTCCTGCACGTTTCCGCGCAGCGGATCTCGTGCAGAAGTCCGCAGATCTGGGCTGGGGTCAGTGGGTCTGGGGTCAGTGGGTCAGCGCCATCGCCGGGTCGCGGAGGATCGCGGCGACGTCGGCCAGGAAGCGCGACCCCTGCTCGCCGTCGACGACCCGGTGGTCGAAGCTCAACGCGAGCGTCGTCACCCACCGCGGGACGATCTGGTCGTTCTCGTCGACCCACGGCCTTCGCTCGATCGCGCCGAGCGCCAGGATGCCGGACTCCCCCGGGTTGAGGATCGGGGTGCCCGCGTCCACACCGAAGACGCCGATGTTGGTCAGCGAGAACGTCCCGCCGGTCATCTGCGCCGGCTGGGTCCGCCCAGCCCGGGCCGTGGCGGTGAGCTCGCCGAGCGCCCGCGCGAGCTCGACCAGTGACATCCGGTCGGCACCGACGATGTTGGGCACGACGAGACCCCGCGCGGTCGCGGCGGCGACGCCGAGGTTGACCGACTTCTTGATGACGATCTCCTGGGCGTCCTCGTCCCACCGGGCGTTGAGCTGCGGGGTGGTGCGCAGCGCCAGGCACACGGCCTTGGCCGCGATCAGCGTCGGGGACACCTTCAGCCCCTCGAACGCGCGGCTCGCGCGCAGCGTCGCGACCAGGTCCATCGTGCGGGAGACGTCGACCGTCACCCACTCGGTGACGTGCGGCGCGGTGAACGCCGAGCGCACCATCGCCTCGGCGGTCCACTTGCGCACTCCCTTGATCGGGATCCGCTCCTCCTCGTCGGACGTCATCACCGGCGGAGCCTCGACGGCTCGCTCGGGATGACGTACGGCGGCGGACCCGACGAACGCGTGGACGTCGGCGCGGGTGATGACGCCGTCGGCGGTGCGGATGTCCGCGAGGTCGACACCGAGGTCCTTCGCGAGCTTGCGGACCGGCGGCTTGGCCATCGGCCGCGGCGGCCGGCCCAGGGGGCGCTCCTGCGGCGGCGGGGACTTCTGGACGATCTTCTCGGTGTCCACCGAGGCGACGCGCGACGGCGCGGCTGCCCGAGGCACCCGGCGGCGACGCACCGGGACGTCGGTCCGGGGGCCGTAGCCCACCAGCATCGCCTGACGCTCCGGCGCCGCCTCGACCGGGTCGGACACGGGGTCGACCTCGGGGACGGACTCGTCGGGCTCGGGAGCCGGGGCCTCGCCCCCACCGATCGCGATGATCGGCGTCCCGACGTGGACGGTGTCGCCCTCGGCGACCAGCAGCGTGCGGACCTCGCCCGCGTACGGGCTGGGCAGCTCGACGATCGACTTGGCGGTCTCGATCTCCACGAGGACGTCGTTGATCGCGACCGTGTCGCCGACCGCCACGCACCAGCGCACGATCTCGGCCTCGGTCAGTCCCTCGCCGACGTCCGGCAGCTTGAACTCGTTCATGCCTGTCTCCCTCTCAGTACGCGCGAGCGCGGTCGACGGCGTCGAGGATGCGGTCGAGCCCCGGCAGGAACTCTTCCTCGACCCGGCTGGGCGGGTAGGGCAGGTCGTAGCCGGTGACGCGCTGCACGGGCGCCTCGAGCGAGTAGAAGCACTCCTCGGTGATCCGCGACGCCACCTCGGCGCCGAGACCGAGGGTGCGCTGCGCCTCGTGGACGACGACCGCGTGGCCCGTGCGCCGCACGGACTCGATCACCGGCCCGAGGTCGAGCGGGGACAGGGTCCGCAGGTCGATGACCTCCAGGTCGATGCCCTCCTCGGCGGCCGCGGCGGCCGACTCCAGACAGGTCTTGACCATCGGGCCGTACGCGATCAGCGTCGCGTCGGTGCCGGGCCGCACGACGCGGGACGCGAACAGCGGCAGGGACGTCGAGCCGGTGTCGACCTGGCCGGACTCCCAGTACCGGCGCTTGGGCTCCATGAACACGACCGGGTCGTCGGACTCGATCGCCTGCTGGATCATCCAGTGGGCATCGTGCGGGTCCGCGCACGAGACGACCTTGAGCCCGGCGGTCAGCGCGAACTGCGCCTCGGGGCTGTCGGAGTGGTGCTCGACCGCGCCAATGCCGCCGCCGAACGGGATGCGGATCACGATCGGCATCGGGATCTTGCCGCCGCTGCGGAAGTGCAGCCGGGAGACCTGGCTGACGATCTGGTCGTACGCGGGGTAGACGAAGCCGTCGAACTGGATCTCCACGACAGGGCGGAAACCGCGGAACGTCATGCCGATCGCGGTGCCGAGGATCGCGGACTCCGCGAGCGGCGTGTCCATGACCCGGCCCTCGCCGAAGTCCTTCTGCAGGCCCTCGGTCACACGGAAGACACCGCCGAGGCGGCCGACGTCCTCGCCCATCACGATGACCTTGGGGTCCTGGTCCATCGAGGCGCGAAGGCCCGTGTTGAGCGCCTTCACCATCGTCATCTTCTCGGTCATGCGACGCTCCCCTCCAGCGAGTCACGCCACGCGACGTACTCGGCCCGCTGCTGCTCGGTCTCCTCGGTGGTGTCGACGTGGACGTGGTCGAACAGCTCGGCCAGGTCCGGCTCGGGGATGTTCTGGCACGCCTCGCGCAGGTGGACGCCCAGGGCGTCGGCCTCGGCCTGGACCTCGGCGAACCACTCGGCGGGGACGCCCTCCGACACCAGATGGAGGCGTACGCGCTCGATCGCGTCCTTGGCCCGCCACACGTCGGCCTCGGCGGCCTCGCGGTAACGGGTCGGGTCGTCCGAGGTCGTGTGCGGACCCATCCGGTAGGTCACGGCCTCGATCAGGGTCGGCCCCTGGCCGTCGCGCGCCCGCTGCAGGGCGGCGGTCGTGACGGCGTGGCACGCCAGCACGTCGTTGCCGTCGACGCGCACGCCCGGCAGGCCGAACCCGTCCGCGCGCTGGGAGATCGGCACCCGGGTCTGGCGCTCGAGCGGCACCGAGATCGCGTACTGGTTGTTCTGGCAGAAGAAGACGACCGGCGCCTGGTGCACCGCGGCCCAGTCGAGGGCCTCGTTGAAGTCGCCCTGGCTCGTCGCGCCGTCGCCGAGGTACGCGATCGAGGCGGCGTCGCGCTCGGGGTCGCCCGTGCCGACCAGGCCCTCGAGGGTCAGCGCCATCGCGTAGCCGGTCGCGTGCAGGGTCTGCGCGCCGATGATGATGTTGGGCAGGGCGACGTTGTGCTCCGACGGGTCCCAGCCACCGAGGCTCGACCCGCGGAAGATGCCGAGCAGGTGGACCGGGTCCTCGCCGCGGCACAGGACCACCCCGTGGTCGCGGTAGGTGGGGAACGCGAAGTCCTGGGGGCGCAGCGCCCGGGCCGAGCCGACCTGGGCGGCCTCCTGGCCGAGGGCCGGCGGCCACAGGCCCAGCTCGCCGTGGCGCTGCAGGGCGAAGGCCTCGGTGTCCAGGCGCCGGGTCATGACCAGGTCGCGGAAGAGGTCCTGGATGTCGGGGAGCGAGCCGTCGTAGGCGTACTCGGGGCTCGTGGTGCGGACGCCGGCGGGCGTCAGCAGCTGGACGAGCGGGATGTCGGCCACGGTCGGGTCGGACGGATCGGTCATGCGTCTCCCTCAATCTCCCGGGAGGCGGGATCCCCGCTCCGGAGTCGAAGTCTGCGACCCGTCCGCCGTCACGGGGTGGTGGACGGCGGTGGGGTCACGCGAACGTGACGGGCGTCACGATCAGCACCACCGTAGCCGCCCGGAGACCTCAGATCCACCCGGGCGGGCGTCAGGCGGTGTTCCGGGTCCGCCAGGAGCCGGCCAGCTCGATGAGCTGGGCGTTGACCGCGGGCGTGCCGACGCTGATCCGTACGCCCTCACCCGCGAACGGCCGCACCGAGACGGGGTCGCACGCGGCGCTGAAGCTGATGGCGTCCTCGTCGAGCGGCAGCCAGACGAAGTTGGCCTCGGTCTCCGGCACGTGCCAGCCCTGCGCGCGCAGTGCCGCGACCATCGCGATGCGTTCCTGCACGATGAGCTCGACCCGCTCGTCGAGCGCGTCCTGCGCGTCCAGCGACGCGACGGCGGCCGCCTGGGCCACGTCGGTGACCGTGAAGGGCGGCGTGGCCTTGCGGATCGACTCGGCGACCTCGGGACGGGCGATCGCGTACCCGACCCGCAGCCCCGCCAGCCCGTACGCCTTGGAGAAGGTGCGCAGGACCACGACGTTGTCGTGGTCGGCGAGCGCGTCGAGCCCCTTCGCAGCGGCGGGGTCACGGACGAACTCGACGTACGCCTCGTCGATGACGACCATCACGTGGTCGGGCACGCGGGCGAGGAAGGACCGCAGCTCCGCGGCGGTCACGACGGGCCCCGTCGGGTTGTTGGGGGTGCAGACCAGGACGACCTTGGTGCGCTCGGTGATCGCGTCCGCCATCGCGTCGAGGTCGTGGCCCGCGTCGGGCCGCAGCGGGACGCGGACGGCGGTGGCACCGGTCAGGTCGATCGCGATCGGGTACGCCTCGAACGACCGCCAGGCGTGGACGATCTCGTCGCCGTCCTCCAGGTGGGCGTTGAGCAGCGAGAACAGGACCGCGACCGAGCCGGTGCCGGCCGCGAAGTGGTCCGGCGACAGTCCGAGGCGCTTGGCCAGGGCGTCGTACAGCGTGGTCATGCCGGCGTCGGGGTACCGGTTCATCCGGCCGAGCTCGGCGGCCGCGCGCTCCATCACCCCGGGCAGGGGGGCGTACGGGTTCTCGTTGCTGGAGAGCTTGTGCTCCTCGGTCAGCGCGGCCTTGCCGGCGCGGTAGAGCGGGATCCCGTCGAGGGCCTTGCGGGCACGCGGTGCAGACATGCAGCCCAACGTATCCCCGGCCGGTGCGGCTGACAGAATCGTGGGGTGCCAGCCCGCAACCCGCGCCTCGGGTACGTCCTCGTCATCGTCGCGGCGGTGCTGTTCGGCATCAACGGCGGCGTCTCGCGCGTCGCGATGGGGTCGGGCCTGACCCCGGAGGCGTTCACGACGCTGCGCATCACGGGTGCCACGGCGGTGTTCGTCGCGTACGCCGCGTGCTTCCGCCGGACCGCCCTGCGACGCCCGCGGGGCAGCGCGCTGATCCTGGTCATGGCGCTCGGGCTCGTCGGGGTCACCGGTCTGCAGCTGACGTACAACGTCGCGATCGACCGCCTGCCGCTCGGCATCGCCCTGCTGATCGAGTACCTCGCCCCGGTCCTCGTGGTGCTGTGGGTCCGTTTCGTCCGCAAGGAGCACGTGCGCCCACGGATGTGGGCCGCGGTCGCGCTGTCGGTCGTCGGGCTCGCGGTCGTCGGCCGGGTCTGGAACGGCATCGAGCTGGACGGGCTGGGCGTCCTGATGGCCCTGCTCGCGGCGGTCTGCTTCGCGGCGTACTTCCTCATCGGCGAGCACAACGTCGGCTTCGACGACCCGCTGCGGGTCATCCTCTGGGCGTTCGTCGTGGCGACCGTCGCGATGAACCTCATCCAGCCGATCTGGACGACGCCGGACCTGCCCGGCAGCACCACGCTGCTGGGCCGCCTGGACGGTCACGACGTCAACCCGTGGGTCGTCGTGGGCGTCGTCGTGGTGATGGGGACGGTCCTGCCGTTCTTCCTCGAGATGATCGCGCTGCAGCACCTGCCCGCCACGGTCGTGACCGTCGTCGCGATGCTCGAGCCGGTCATCGCGAACGTCCTGGGCTGGGCGTGGTTCCGCGAGTCGCTGACCCCCGTCCAGCTCGTCGGCGCCGCCGCCGTCCTGGCCGGCATCGTCCTGGCCCAGACGTCCCGGCGGGCAGAGCTCACGATCCCTGCGCCCTGACCGCGACGGTCCCGCGACCCGAGGTGCAACAATCGGGGCCATGGAGCGTTTCCTCTCGACCTGGTTCGTCAGTGCCGTCGCCCTCTGCGTGGCGGCCTGGCTGCTCGGTGACCACATGGGCATCGGCGAGTCCGACGACCCGACGTCGACGCGCATCATCGCGGTGCTGCTCGTCGCCCTGGTGTTCACGATCGTCAACGCCATCGTCGGCCCGATCATCAAGGTGCTGTCGCTGCCGTTCATCATCGTCACGCTCGGCCTCGCACTGCTCGTCATCAACGCGCTGCTGCTGCTCCTCACCGAGAAGATCACCGACGCGTTCGACGTCGCGTTCCACATCGACGGCTTCTGGTGGGCCGTGCTGGCCTCGATCGTCATCTCGCTGAGCCAGTCGATCGTCGGCGCGTTCGTGAACCCGCCGGAGCGCAACGTCCGCATCATCCGCCGCTGACGTGGCCTACCGCATCGCCCTGGTCTGCCTGGGCAACATCTGCCGCTCGCCCACCGCCCACGTCGTCCTCGAGGACCGGCTGGCCGCTGCGGGGCTCGCCGACCGGGTCGAGGTCGTGTCGGCCGGCACGGGTGACTGGCACGTCGGCCAGCCCATGGACCCGCGGTCTGCCGCGGTGCTGCGCGAGGCCGGGTACGACCCGTCCCGCCATCGGGCCCGGACCTTCGACACCGACTGGTACGCCGAGAACGACCTGCTGCTGGCGATGGACCACAGCAACCGGGCCGACATGATCGATCTGGCGCCGACGGTGGCGCAGCAGGAGCAGGTGCACCTGTTCCGCGAGTTCGACCCCGAGGCGTCGGCCGGCGACGACGAGGTGCCCGACCCGTGGCACGGCGGCGACGAGGGCTTCGCGCTCGTCCTGGCGATGATCGAGCGGACCACCGACGAGCTGGTGCGGCGACTCCCCGAGCTGATGACGTCCTGACGGCGGCCCCCGGGCGGACCACTGCCACGCGGTAACGTCGAGGGCATGGCACGCATGGCAGGGACCGCCGCACGGGCCGAGGCGCTCCTCGGGCTCGGCGTCGTCTCGACGACCCCTGTGGCCGGCGGTGACATCTGCACCGCGACCCGTCTGCGGCTGACCGACGGACGCGGCGCGATGATCAAGACCCGCCCGCACGCCCCGGCCGGCTTCTTCCCTCGCGAGGCCGAGGGACTGCAGTGGCTCGCCGAGGCGGGCGGCGCGAAGGTCCCGACCGTGCTGGCCGTTGCCGAGGACTGTCTCGTCGTGGACTGGGTCGAGCCGGGCAAGCCGACGCCCGACGTCGCCGAGCGGTTCGGGCGCGACCTGGCCACGACCCACCGGGCGGGCGCGGACACGTTCGGCGCCGTGAAGGATGGCTTCATCGGCCTGGCGCCGCTGCCCAACCGCCCGTTGCCGACCTGGCCGGAGTTCTTCGCCTCCCGACGGGTCATGCCGTACGTCCGGGCCGCGGTCGACCGCCAGGCGCTGACGGTCGAGCAGGCGACCACGATCGAGACCGCGATGCGCCGCATCCACGACCTCGCCGGTCCCGCCGAGCCGCCGGCGCGGATCCACGGGGACCTCTGGTCGGGCAACCTGGTGTGGGGATCGGACGGCGACGTCTGGATCATCGACCCGGCGGCCCACGGCGGCCACCGGGAGACCGACCTCGCGATGCTGTCGCTGTTCGGCGCCCCGCACCTGCAGCGCATCCTCGACGCCTACGCCGAGGCGTACCCGCTCGCCGAGGGCTGGCACGACCGCCTGCCCCTGCACCAGCTGCACCCCCTGCTCGTGCACGCGGTCCTCTTCGGCGGCACGTACGGTGCCCGGGCGGCCGCCGCGGCGCAGGCCGCCCTCTCGGCCTGACACGGATCCTCGGGATCTCAGGACTCCTTCAGGCACCCCGGGCAGACTGTCACCCATGCGCATCCTTGTCGTCGACGATGACCGCGCCGTGCGCGACTCGTTGCGCCGGTCCCTGGAGTTCAACGGCTACACGGTCGACCTCGCGTCCGACGGCGCCGAGGCGCTCGCCCGGGTGCCCCAGATCAACCCCGACGCCATCGTCATGGACGTCATGATGCCCAAGCTCGACGGCCTGGAGGCGACGCGCGCGCTGCGCAACGCGGGCAACGACGTGCCGATCCTCGTGCTCACCGCCCGCGACGCCGTGTCGGACCGGGTCGACGGCCTCGACGCCGGCGCCGACGACTACCTGACCAAGCCGTTCGCGCTGGAGGAGCTGCTGGCGCGCATCCGCTCGCTGCTGCGCCGGTCCTCCCGGGCGGCCGAGGTCAAGCCGGACGAGGCGCCCCTGACCTTCGCCGATCTCTCGCTGGACCCGGTCACCCGTGACGTCACCCGGGGCAACCGGTCGCTGTCGCTGACGCGCACCGAGTTCGCCCTGCTCGAGCTGTTCCTGCAGCGGCCGCGGCGCGTCCTCGAGCGGTCGTTCATCCTGGAGGAGGTCTGGGGCTTCGACTTCCCCACGACGGCGAACTCGCTCGAGGTGTACGTCGGCTACGTCCGGCGCAAGCTGGAGGCCGAGGGCGAACCGCGACTGCTGCACACCGTGCGTGGCGTCGGGTACGTCCTGCGCGAGACGCCGCCGTGATCGACAGCGTCCATCGCGCCCTGCAGAGGATCACCGGGCGCATGACGCTGGCCCTGCGCGTCGCGATACTCACGACCATGGCGGTCGCGGCGGTGCTGGGCCTGGTCAGCGCGCTGGTGTACGTCGTGGTGCGCGCCGAGTTCGAGAGCTCACTGGACGAGTCGATGCTGCGGCGCGCCGACGCCGCGGTCAACGCCGGGATCGCCCAAACCGCGATCTCCCAGGGGCTGCCCGCCCAGCTGCAGGAGATCGCCGACGTCCAGATCTTCATCGTCAAGGGCGGCCGGCTGTTCGCGAGCGACGACAACACCCCCGACACCGTCGTGCCGTTCAAGAGCTACCGCGAGGTCGAGGTCTCGGTCGGCCAGACCCCGCAGTCGATGCGGACCGTCACGATCAACGGGACGCCGTACCGAGTCGTGGCGGTGCAGGCGGGGACGGGCACCGCCCTCGTCGTGGCCCAGTCGATGGAGTCGATCGACCGGGCGCTGGAGCGGCTCCAGCTCATCCTGATCCTGTCCACGATCGCCGGCGTGGCGATCGCCGGGCTCGCCGGCTGGGCGGTCGCGACGAACGGCCTGCGTCCCGTCCGCCGGCTGACCGAGGCGACCGAGCGCGTCGCCCGCACGTCCGAGCTCGAGCCGATCGAGGTCACCGGGCACGACGAGCTGGCCCGCCTGACGACGTCCTTCAACGCGATGCTCCAGGCCCTCGACGCGTCGCAGGAGCGCCAGCGCCAGCTCGTCGCCGACGCCGGGCACGAGCTGCGCACCCCGTTGACCAGTCTGCGCACCAACATCGAGCTCATCGGCCAGGCCGCGGACAGCAGCGACCGCCAGCTCAGCGCCGACCAGCGCCACGAGATCATGGACGACGTCCGCGCCCAGCTCGAGGAGCTGACGACGCTCGTGGGCGACCTGGTCGAGCTCGCCCGCGACGAGCCGATGACCCGGGCCCCCGAGCCCCTCGACCTCGCCGACGTGGTCCGGCAGGCCGTCGAGCGCGTGCGCCTGCGGGCGCACGACGTGCAGCTCGACGTCGACCTCAGGTCCTGGATGGTCATGGGCGAGCCGCAGCTGCTGGAGCGGGCCGTCACCAACCTGCTGGACAACGCGACGAAGTGGAGCCCGCCCGGCGGCCGGATCCGCGTACGCCTCGAGGACGGCGTCCTGACCATCGCCGACGAGGGGCCCGGCATCAGCCCCGAGGACCTGCCGCACATCTTCGACCGGTTCTACCGCTCGAGCGAGGCGCGGACGCTGCCCGGCTCGGGGCTGGGCCTCTCGATCGTCAAACGGGCCGCGGAGCGCCACGGCGGCACGGTTGAGGTGTCGTCGCCGCCATCGGGCGGGACGACGTTCACTCTCACCCTGCCGGAGACCGCGCCGGACGAGTGACGGCACGTTCTTGCCTCGCTCACACTCCGCTCTCAGAACCATCTCAGTGATAGGCGAGAATCTATGTCCATGACCGATTCGAACGACCCGTTCGCCGCCAAGCCCTACGTCCCGCCGGCGGACCGCGACCAGAACGACCCCCAGCCCGCCGAGCCCGCGACCCAGGCGCCGGAGAGTGCGCCGTCCGAGCCGGTCGTGTCGCAGCCTGTCGTGTCGCAGCCCCCGGCGCCGCCCGCTCCCTCCGGTCCGGAGCCCACCCCCACGTCCGAGGGCGGCCCGGGCACCGTGCCGCAGGCGGACTACCCGCCGGCGCCCGAGGACCACACGCACCGCTACGAGGCGATGGCGTCGGACCAGAACACCGGCGCGGGCGCGCCCGCGTACTCGTCGGCCCCCGCCGACCAGCGGGGCTACGAGCCCACCGCACCGCTGCCCCCGTTCGCCGGTGACGGCTCCGGACAGGCCGGCTCCGGCTCCACGGGCACGACCCCGCCGAAGAAGCGGCGCGGCCGCGCCCTCGCCGGCGCCCTCGCCCTGCTGGTGCTGGCCGGCGGCGCCGGTTTCGGCGGCGCGTACGTCTACGACCAGACCAATGACGACTCCGGCACCAGCGGCAGCACGGTCAGCTCGCTGGACAAGGACAACTCGGCGACCGACACCAAGGTGAGCGGCGGCACCGTCCAGGCCGTCGCGGCGAAGGTCCTGCCGTCCGTCGTGCAGATCAACGTGAAGGGCCAGCAGGAGTCCGGCTCGGGCACCGGCATCATCATCAGCTCGGACGGCGAGATCCTCACCAACAACCACGTCGTGGACGTCGCCGGCGACGGCGGCACGATCACCGTGGCGTTCAACGACGGCAGCAACGCCAAGGCCGAGATCGTGGGCACCGACGTGAAGACGGATCTCGCGGTCATCAAGGCCGAAGGCAAGAGCGGCCTGGAGCCGGCGACGCTCGGCGACTCCGCCGACCTCAAGGTCGGTCAGGAGGTCATCGCGATCGGCTCGCCGTTCGGCCTCGAGAGCACCGTCACGTCCGGCATCATCTCGGCGCTCAACCGCCCCGTGTCGTCCTCGGACGGCACCGGGACCGGGACCCCGACGACGTTCCCCGCGGTCCAGACCGACGCCGCGATCAACCCGGGCAACTCGGGCGGACCGCTGGTCGACCTCGAGGGCAACGTCATCGCGATCAACTCCGCGATCCGCTCCGGCACCACGACGTCCGGCGAGTCCGGCTCGATCGGCCTGGGCTTCGCGATCCCGATCGACCTGGCCAAGAACGTGGCCAAGCAGCTGCTGGACGGCAAGAAGGTGCAGCACGCGCAGATCGGCGTGAGCGTCGACAACTTCCTCGGCCCCGACGGCATCACGGGTGTCGGCGCCCAGGTCGAGGGCGTCACCGCCGGCGGTGCCGCGGAGAAGGCCGGGCTCAAGAAGGGCGACGTCATCACCGCGGTCAACGGCACGCTGATCCCGAGCTCGGAAGCCCTGGTCGCGGCGGTCCGCGGCTTCAACCCCGGCGAGAAGATCACGCTGACGTACACCCGCGGCGGCAAGAAGGCCGAGACGGACGTGACCCTCGGGTCCGACGGCGGCAAGACCGAGTAGGACACGTCACCGCCACGGCCCCGGCCTCGTCCCTGCGACGAGACCGGGGCCGTCGTCCGTCCTCGGCCATCCCAGGTGGATGGCCGATTCCCGCTCGTCCTCGCCGGTGACCGCCACTAGCGTGACGGTGTGAAGACCGATCGCGACCTGTCCCTGCCGGCCCTCCTCGTCACGGTGGTGCTGTGGGCGTCGGCGTTCGTCGCGATCCGGGCCGTGGGCGACACGTTCTCCCCGGGCTCGCTGACGCTCGGACGGCTCGTGGTCGGCGCGGTGGCGCTCCTCGCGGTGGCTCGACCGACGGCCGCCGGGATCCCCCGCGGCCGCATCCTGGGCCTCGTGGTCGTCTACGGCCTGACCTGGTCCGTCGCCTACAACATCGCGCTCAACGCCGCCGAGCGCGATCTCGACGCCGGCACGACGGCGCTGATCGTCAACATCGCTCCAGCGCTGATCGCCCTGCTCGCCGGGTTCATCTTCAAGGACGGCTTCCCGCGGCCACTCATCATCGGGATGCTGGTCGCGTTCGCGGGCGTCGCGCTGATCGCGCTCGGCGGCGACCAGCACGCGGCCGGCGGCCAGTCCCCGTCCACCGCCGGTGTGGTGCTGTGCGTGCTCGCCGCACTCTTCTACGCCACCGGCGCCCTCGTGCAGAAGCCGGTGCTGGCCTTCGTCAGCCCGGTCATGTGCGTGTGGCTCGGCTGCGTGGTCGGCGTCGTCGCGTGCCTGCCCTTCGCCCCCGCCCTGGTCGACGAGGTCTCCACCGCCTCGGTCCACGACCTGCTGTGGCTCGTCTACCTGGGTGTCTTCCCCACCGCCATCGGCTTCAGCACGTGGTCCTACGCCCTGCAGCGGATCTCCGCCGGCCAGGCCGCGTCCACGACCTACCTGGTGCCGGCGGTCGCGACCCTCGTGTCGTGGGCGGTGCTCGACGAGGTGCCGGTCGCGCTGGCGTTCGTCGGCGGGGCGCTGTGCCTGGTCGGCGTGGCGATCACCCGGCTGCGCCCGCGAGGATCTCGCCCACCAGCCCGGGACGGGGTGTCGGCTCGTCGATGAGCTCGCGCTCGAGCCGTGCGGCGGCGTCCTCGTCCAGACCCGCAGCCAGCAGGTTGGCGCGCGCCTTGGCCCGCACCGCCGTGGCCTCGACGGGGCGTCCCGCACCGCCGATGACGTCGTCCACCGACGACTCGATCACGCGACCGTCGGTGAGCGTCACCTCGACGCGGGCGGGGAACCTGGCCGGGAAGCCGGAGTCCTCCCACACCTCGTAGGAGATCCGCCGCGACAGGTCGAGCCGGTCACCGCCCACGGGCGTGTCGAACAGGTCGAGATCGACCCGTCCGTCGACCGCCCGGCCGGCCAGGACGTACGGCAGGCTCCAGCGTCCGTCGTGCGGCGTCCTCGGAGTCTGGCGATCGGCCCACGGCTCGGCGATGACCGGCACCGCGCCCCGGGGGACGTGGCAGTGGATGCGGGCGATCTGCCCGGCCTCGATGCCGTCGTCGAGCACGAGACCGAGGGCCTCCACGAACGGGTGGATGAAGTGGCAGCAGGGGATCAGCTTGAAGGCGGCGTCCGGCAGGTGCCAGCGCTCGCCGAGGGTCGCGAGCTCGTCGCGCAGGCGGTCGGGGGCACCCGCGTCGTCCGCGTAGAGCTGGAAGAAGCCCCGCTCGCCCTCGAGGACGCGTGACGGACCGGTCATGCCCGCGCGAGCCATCTCGGCCGCCCAGATGCCCGAGTGCGCCGCCCACGCGGGCTGTCCGGCCTTGACCGTGCTGCCCTCGTCGAGGAACGCAAAGGTGCCGCCCGGCTGGCTGCCCGCGATGCCGAGGGCGTGGAGCGCGAGCTCGGGGTCGTCGCCGTGCAGGAGCGTCGACACGAGCGCCGCCGCGAACGGACCCGCGGTCGACGTGGTCTGGAACCCGCGGGCCTGCAGCGTGCCCGGGCTCGCCTGGCCCATGCGGATCAGGACCTCCCACGCGAGCGCGTACGCCGACAGCATCGCCGCGCCGTCGGCGCCCGTCTCCTGGGCGACGGCCAGGGCGGCCGGGGCCAGGGTCGCGCTGCCGTGCATCACCGAGGCGACGTGCGTGTCGTCGTACTCGAGCGAGTGGATGTAGGCGCCGTTGACCAGCGCGGCCACCGGAGCCGGCGCGCCGCCGGAGGTGCCGAGCACGCTCGACGGGCCCTGGCCACCCGCGGCCAGCCGGGAGAATCCCTTCAGCGGGCCACGACGGGCACCGAGCGCGCCGACGCCGAGGGCGTCGAGCAGGTGCAGCCGGGCAGACGTCATCACGTCGTCGGGCACCGCGCCGTGCAGGGCGCGTGCGCGGGAGATCAGATCCTCGGTGAGGCTCACGGCGGTCATCGCTGCCACGCCTCGGTGACCAGGGCGCTCCACGGCTCGCCGTCCAGCTCGCGCGTCGTGACCACGCGCCGGGCGAGGGCGGCGAGGTTCGGGGTGGCCGGCGTCAGGCCGGCGATCTTGTCCAGCACCTGGTCCTCCTCGAGCGGCCGGTCGGGTCCGCCGATCGCACTCATGCAGTCCGCCTCGAGCACCGTGCCGGGCTCGTCGGTGAGCCTGACGGTCAGCCGGGCGGGTCGGTCGTGGGGGGCGGCGGGCAGCGGCTCGAACGGGACGAGCCGGACCCGCTCGCGCAGGCTGGCGACCGCCGGGTCGTGGAGCAGCTCCTCGCCGAACGTCCGCGGATCCGTCCTGCCCGTGACGAGCACGGCGGCCACCACGTGGGGCAGGGAGAACTTGCCGGCGAGGGTCGTCGAGGGCGACCGGTTGTCGAGGGAGTACGCGAGCGGGTGGGTCGCGACCACCACCTCGGCGATCTCGTCGATCGACCGTCCCCTGAGCGGTCCCTCGGTCAGCTCGAGCGCCGCCTCGAGCGCCGAGTGCGTGTACTGGCAGGCCGCGTAGATCTTGTGGTAGCCGTCCAGGATCGCCCACCGCCCGGTCGACCCGGTGAGCTCCGCCTCGTCCGTGGCGTGGCCGTAGCCCGCCGCGAAGACGTCGAGCGCTCCGGTCGGCTCGCCTCCGAGTCCGGCGGCGGCGAGGTCCGAGGCGAGGAAGCCCAGCACGGCGCCCGCGCCGGCCCACGCGTTGCGGACCAGCGCTCCGGAGACCGCGTGGCTGAACGGGCCCGACATCGAGAGCGTGACGGCCACGTCGACCGCGGCCATGACCTGCTCGGCCGATCCGGTGCGCAGCCAGGTCACCGCGGCGGCAGCGCCGATCGGCGACAGCGTCGCGTGCGGGTGGAGCACGAGCGGGCGCGGGGCCGGGAAGGCCCGGGCGAAGGCCGTGACGACCTCGTAGCCCAGCACGATCGCGGTCAGCACCTCCTCGACCGTCCGGCCTGTTGCGTCGGCCTCGGCGATGACCGCCGGGACGGTGTACAGCCCGCCGTGACAGGTGGCCGGACGGTAGCCCTCGTCGAGCTCGTCCCACCCCGCCGCGGCCGCGTTCACCGCTGCGACCTTGTCACGCGGGCCGCGGGTGCCGAGAGCGGTCAACGACTCCCCCGGCGCGATCGGGGAGGCGAAGGACTGCGCGAGGGCGATGACCTCGGCGTGCGTCGCGCCCACGACCATCGCGGCCAGGTCGTCCATCAGGACGAGTGCGGCCTTGCGGCGCAGCTCCTCGTCCGCCAGCAGCGACTCCGGCGTGATGCCGTCGATCCGTCGGGCGAGGTCCTCACGCCACGCCGTCCAGCCGGCGGGGACGCCCGTCACGGGCGCGCCGTCGCGGCGAGTCCCGCGAGCCGGCCCAGTCCGACCGCCGTCAGCAGACCGTTCCCGGACGAGTAGCCGCGGCCACCGTGCTGCCCGCTGACGCCGGCGGCCACGCCGCCGACGGCGAAGAGCCCGGGGACGGAGCTGCCGTCCTCGCGCAGGACCCGCCCGTCGGCGTCGATGTCGAGACCGCCCTGGGTGTGGAACAGGCCCGGTGAGACGCGGGACGCCACGTACGGCGCCTCGAGCGGGGCGATGCCGAAGTCGGTCCGGCCGTGCGTGTCCGCCTGGTCGCCCCGCGCGGCCGCCGCGTAGTCCTCGAGGGTCGAGCGCAGCGCGTCGACGTCGACGCCGATGAGGGCGGCGAGCTCCTCGAGCGTGGCGCACTCCTTCGCGCCGCCCATCTCGACGAGCTCGGCGAACTCGTCCTCACGCAGCGTGATGTCCCGGATGCGGGAGTCGTACACCGCCCAGATGGGTGCGGTGCCCTTGACGACCTCGGCCGCGAAGCCGGAGTAGCCGACGATCTCGTCGCCCAGCCGCACACCGCGCGAGTCGACGATCACGCCGCCCTTCTCCTGCGTCGTCCACGACAGGATGGAGCCGTGCGGGTACGCGACCGCGGCGTAGCCCTGGAACGCGCCCTGGTTGCGGAGTCGTCCGCCGAGCTCGAGGCCCCACTCGATGGCCTCGCCGGTCGACCCGTGGGCGCCGAAGTACTCCAGGCCCGCGAGCTCGGGGGCCCACTTCTCGACCAGCGAGCGGTTGGCGGCGTAGCCGTTGGCCGCCAGGATGACCGAGCTCGCCCGGATCGTGTAGCGCTCGGTGCGCTCACCCTCGACCACGACGCCGCGCACGACGCCGTCCTCGACCAGCAGCTCGGTGACGGGGTTGCCGGTGACGACCTCGACGCCGGCCCGGCGGCACGCCGCGACCAGGTCGTTGGACAGGTCGATGCCGCGGCGTGACCGGGGGGCGTGCAGACGGGTCACCGAGTGACCCACGTGCTTGTAGTCCGTGATGAGCGCGAGCTCGATCTTGTGCTCGTCGACGAGCCACTCGACGAGCTCGGCCGACGTCTCGGCGAGCCGGCGGGTCAGGTGCTCGGCCTCGTGCGGCCCGCTCTGGCGCAGCAGGTCGGCGGTCATCCGGTCCGGATCGTCCTCGACCCCCGCCTCGCGCTGGAACCGGGAGCCCGCCGCGGGGATCGAGCCGGTCGACAGGGCTGTGTTCCCGCCCGGGGCGTCGAGCTTCTCGAGCACGACCACGGACGCGCCGCCGTCGGATGCCGCGAGGGCAGCCGCGAGGCCGCCTCCTCCAGCGCCCACGACGATGACGTCGACGTCGATCTCGTTCTCGGGGGCGGTCTGGTCAGAGCTCATGAGTTTCCTTCCGGGCCGCGATCAGCGGCCGCTTCAACAGTGTCAGGACGTGCACCACCACCGGTCAGGCGGTGGGCACCTTGGCGAGCAGCCCGCCGTCGACCAGGATGGACGTGCCGGTCACGAACGAGGCATCGTCCGACGCCAAGTACGCGATGGCGCCCGCGATGTCGGCGGGCGTGCCCATGCGGCCCAGGGGCGCGGCCGCCCCTGCTCCCGCGGCAGCGCCTGCGGGATCGTCCTGGGCATCGAAGTAGCCCTGGAGGTTCGGGGTCAGGATGAAGCCGGGGCACACCGAGTTGACCCGGATGCCGTGCGGTCCGCCGTCCAGGGCCATGGCCTTCGTCATCGCGAGGATCGCACCCTTGGACGCGACGTACGCGGCGTCCTGCGGGAAGCCCGCGAACGACGCGGTCGAGCCGAGGGTGACGATCGAGCCGCCGCGCGGGACCATCGCGGGCCACAGGTGCCGGTTGAGCAGGAACAGGCTCGTCAGGTTGACGTCCATCTGGCGGTGCCACTCCTGCGGCGTCAGCGCGTCGAGCGCGCCGACGACCGTGATGCCCGCCGCGTGCACGACGATGTCGGGTGCACCGTGCTGCTCCAACAGCCCGGGGACGTGGGCGTCGACCTCGGTCTCGACCGCCACGTCGAAGGCGGCCGTGACCGCGGCGTCGCCGCACGACGCGGCCACCTCGGCCAGGCGGTCCTCGTCGCGGCCGAGCAGCACGACCGTCGCGCCCTCCGCGGCGAGGCGCTCAGCGGCACCGCGGCCGATGCCCGAGCTGGCGCCCGAGACCCAGGCGACCTTGCCGTCGAAGCGGCTCATGCGTCGCCGCCCATCGGCAGGGCCGGCTCGCCCGCGGTCCAGCCGCCGTCGACCGCCATCACGACGCCCGTCACGGCCGACGCCCACGAGGACGCGAGGTACGCGATCGTCTGCCCGATCTCCTCGGGCTCGAACATGCGGCCGAGCGGCACGCGGCGCGAGACCGCGGCATCGAGCTCGGGCGTCATCTGCTGCTTGGCCATCGGCGTCAGGGTGAAGCCCGGGCACACCGCGTTGACGCGGATGTTGTCCGGCGCCCAGTCGATCGCGAGCGAACGGGTCAGGGCCGCCACGGCGCCCTTGGAGGCCGAGTACGCCGACTGGTCGGGCAGGCTCACGAGCGCTGCCTGCGACGCGACGTTGACGATCGCGCCGGATCCGGACGCCTTGAGCGCGGCGTACAGCGCCTTGCTGGTGTTGAACGAGCCCACCACGTTGACGTCGTACGTCCGGCGGAAGTCGTCGGCGTCGACCTCCTGCGCGGGCAGGTTCGCGGTGATGATGCCGGCGCAGTTGACCAGGATGTCGACCCGGCCGTGCTCGGCCAGCGCCGCCGAGGCGGCTGCCTCCACCGAGGCCGTGCTGGTGATGTCCGTGCCGACGACGCCGGGAGCCTCGTTGAGGTCCCAGGCGATGACGGTCGCTCCGGCACCGCGCAGCACCTCGACGGTCGCGGCGCCGATGCCCGAGGCGCCTCCGGTGACGATGGCGATCTTGCCGTTCAGGTCGAACATGGTGATTCCTCTCAGTCCTGCGTCGTGGCGGTCGGGTAGTCGATGTAGCCGCGGTCCCCGCCGGCGTAGAAGGTGTCCTCGTCCCACTCCGCACGCGGGGTGCCGGACCTCCAGCGGTCGACGAGATCGGGGTTGGAGATGAACAGCCGGCCCACGCTGACGAGGTCGGCAACGCCGTTCTCGACGATCGGCCCGATCTCGTCGATCTCGCTGGAGCCCATGTAGCCGGTGTTCACGACGTACGTCGAGGGCCAGCGGCGGCGCAGCTCCTCGTGGAGCACCGACGTGCGTCCGCGCAGGGTGTGCAGGTACGCGAAGCCGTCGGCCGCGAGCTCGTCGACGAGGGCCAGGTAGGTGTCCTCGTTGTCGCGGTCGGCCATGTCGTTGAACTGACCGCCCGGGGAGATGCGGATGCCGACGCGCTCGGCACCGATCTGCGCCGCGACCGCGCGGGACAGCTCGACGAGGAAGCGCGCCCGGTTGACCGGGCTGCCGCCGTACTCGTCGTCGCGGCGGTTGGTGCCGGGAGACAGGAACTGGTGGGGCAGGTAGCCGTTCGCGGCGTGGATCTCGACGCCGTCCATGCCCGCGGCCACCGCACGTGCGGCGCACGAGGCGTAGTCCGCGATCGTCGTGGCGATCTCCTTGTGCGTCATCGCCCGCGGCTCGGGCGCAGGCACCATCTCGCCCGTGGCGGTGGCGACCTCGAGGTTCGCGCGGACGGCGCTCGGGGCGAGCTGCGGGCCGCCGTCGGCCTGCAGCGAGGCGTGACCGATGCGACCGGTGTGCATGATCTGCAGGAAGACCCGACCGCCGGCGCCGTGCACCGCGTCCGCGACCCGGGACCACGCGTCCTGCTGGGCGTCGGTGTGCAGGCCCGGCGTGCCGGGGTAGCCCTGTCCGGCGGCGCTGGGCTGGGTCGCCTCGGTGACGATGAGGCCGGCGCACGCGCGCTGGCGGTAGTACTCGATCGCACTGTCCGGCAGGACGCCGTCGACGTCCGCACGGTTGCGCGTCATCGGCGCCATGACGACCCGGTTGGCGAGCTCGATGCCGCCGACCTTCCAGGGCGTGAAGAGGGTGTCAGACACGCGGATCTCCTTCGGTGGGCAGGCCGGCGACGGCCTGCAGCATCTGCATGGTGTTCTGCAGGGACGCGGTCAGGTGCGCCTTCATGGCGAGGCGCGCTCCTTCGGGGTCCCGGGAGGTGAGGGCGGTGATGAGCTGGCGGTGCTCGTCCACCGCCTCGCGGGCACGAGTGCCCGTGGCGCCCGACCGCGAGCGGGCCAGGCGCAGCTGGGTGTTGACCTGCGTGACCGCGTCGGCGAGGCGCTGGTTGCCCGCCTGCCGCACGATCAGCTCGTGGACGTCGAGCGTGTCGAACACGCCGGCCCGAGGCCCGAGACGGACCTCGGAGACGGCCTGCTCCTGGGCCTGCACCAGCGAGCCGAGACCCGAACGGTCGATCCGGATCGCGGCCAGCTCGGCCGCCTCGCACTCGAGCGCGATGCGGACCTCGAACAGCTCCCGCACCTCGCCGAGGTCGAGGCTGCGCACGAACGCGCCCCGGTGCGACTCGAGGGTCACCAGGCCGTGGTGCGCGAGGCGCTGGAGCGCCTCGCGCACCGGGCCGCGGCTGACGCCGAGATCGGCTGCGATCTCGACCTCGTTCAGCCGCGAGCCCGTGGGACGCTCGCCCTGCACGATCTCCTCGCGCAACCGCGCCTCGACCTTGTCGGCCAGGGTGAGGTTGCTGCGGTCGATCCGCGAGACACCGTCCCCGCGGAAGGTGTCAGCCATCGATGTTGACGCACACCGTCTTGACGTCGGTGTAGTCGTGCATGACGTCGTGGCCCATCTCGCGGCCCCAACCGGACTCCTTCATGCCGCCGAACGGCATCGACGGGTCGAAGACGCCGTAGGAGTTGACCCACACCGTGCCGGCCTGGATCCGCGCCGCGACCGAGTGTGCCGTCGAGACGTTGCTGGTCCAGACGCCCGACGCCAGGCCGTACCGCGTGTCGTTCGCCTGGGCGATGACGTCGTCGGTGTCGCTGAAGCGCGAGGCCACGACGACGGGGCCGAAGATCTCCTCCTTGATGATGCGCGCGTCGGGCGCAGCACCCGCGAAGATCGTCGGCTCGATGAAGTAGCCACGCTCGCCGAGGCGGGCGCCGCCGGTGACGACCTCGCCCTCTCCCTTGCCGACCTCGAGGTATCCGCTGACGCGGTCGAAGTGCTCCTTGCTGGCGACCGGGCCGATCTCGCTGGTCGGGTCGAAGCCGTCGCCGACCTTGATCTGGCGGGCCTTCTCGGCCATGCCCGCGATGACCTCGTCGTACACGTCGTCGTGGACGTACAGGCGCGATGCCGCGGCGCACGCCTGGCCGGCGTTGAAGAAGATGCCGGCCGAGGACCCGGCGATCGCGGCCTCGATGTCGGCGTCCGGGAAGATGATGTTGGCGCTCTTGCCGCCGAGCTCGAGGGTGACCCGCTTGAGGTTGCCCTTGGCCGAGTCGAGGATGCGACGACCGGTCGCGGTCGAGCCGGTGAACGACACCTTGTCGACGTCGGGGTGCTCGGCCAGCCGCTGGCCGACCGTCGACCCGTAGCCGTTGACGACGTTGAACACGCCCGGCGGGATGCCGGCCTCGAGAGCGAGCTGGCCCAGGCGCAGAGCCGACAGCGGCGTGGCCTCGGCGGGCTTGAGGACCACCGTGTTGCCGGCGGCGAGGGCCGGGGCGAGCTTCCAGGCGCTGATCGTCAGCGGGAAGTTCCACGGCACGATGAGGCCGACGACGCCGAGCGCCTCACGCCGCGTGTACGTGTGGAAGTTGCCCGGCGCCGAGATCGGGATCGTGGCGCCCTCGAGCTTCGTCGCGAAGCCCGACATGTAGTGGAACAGGCCGGCCGCGGACGGGACGTCGCCGCCCTTGGCGAACGCGAACGGCTTGCCCTGGTCGAGGGTCTCGACGCGGCCCATCTCGTCGGCGTCCGCCAGCAGCAGGTCACCCAGACGCCACAGGGCAGCAGCGCGCTCGTTGGGCTTCATCCGGCGCCACGGGCCGTTCTCGAACGCGTCACGGGCGACCGCGACGGCGCGGTCCACGTCGGCTGCGCTGCCCTCGGCGACCTGGGTGATGACCTCGCCGGTCGACGGGTTGATCGTGTCGAAGACCTTGCCGTCGAGCGCGTCGACGAACTCGCCACCGATCAGCAGCTTGGTGTGCTCGATGGGCGCGTGGATGTCAGGTGTAACAGTCATGGGGTTCTCCTCAGTAGGACGGGGGAAGCGGAGCGGAGCCGGTGGGGGCTCAGTGCTCGTGGATGACGACGCCGCGGATGTTGCGTCCCGCGTGCATGTCGGCGACGGCCTCGTTGATCTCGTCGAGCTTGTAGCGGCGGGTCACGAGCTCGTCGAGCTTGAGCGTGCCGTCCTTGTACATCTGCAGCAGCTGGGGGATGTCGGCGGTCGGGTTGCAGTTGCCGTACATGACGCCCTGGAAGTGCTTGGCGAAGTTGGTGAAGTCCTGCGGGTTGATCGCGATGCCCTCGTCGGACTGACCGACCGAGACGAGCACGCACGTGCCGGACTTGCCGACCGCGCGGAACGCGTCGCCGATGATGTTGCCGTCGACGCGGCCGACCGTGATGATCGCGACGTTGACGCCCTGGCCGTTGGTCAGGTGGTCGATGCGCGACTGCGCCTCGGGGATGGACGCGTACGTCTCGGTCGCGCCGAAGACCGCGGCCTGGTCGTGCTTGGCCACGACGGGCTCGATCACGATGATGTGGTCGGCGCCCGCGTGCTTGGCACCCTGCACCGCGTTGGCACCGACGCCGCCGAGACCCAGGACGAGCACGACGTCGCCGGGCTTGACGCCACCGTTGACGGCCGCACCGAATCCGGTCGCCACGCCGCACGAGGCGAGGCAGGCCAGCTCGAACGGGATGTCCTCGGGCAGCTTGACCGTCTGCATCTCGTGGCACACGAGGTAGTTCGAGAAGGTGCCCAGGCGCGTGACGCCACCGACCGCGTTGCCGTCGGCGTCGTGGAAGCGCGCGGTGCCGTCCATGCCCATGCCGGTCTCCATGCCGGCACCGTTGTTGCAGATGTACTGCATGCCGCGGGCGCAGTACTCGCACTGGCCGCAGGCCGGGATGAACAGCGTCGAGACGTGGTCGCCGACCTTGACCTTGGTGACCTTCGAGCCGACGGCCTCGACGATGCCGGCGCCCTCGTGGCCACCGACCATCGGCAGGTCGACCGCGATGTCGCCGGTCACGAAGTGGTCGTCGGAGTGGCACAGGCCACTGGCCATGACCTTGATGCGGACCTCGTTGTCACCGGGCTCCTGGAGGTCGAGCTCCTGGACCTTCCACTCCTCGTTGAGACGGTGGATGACGGCTGCGCGTGTCTTCATGGTGTTGCCTTTCATGAGTGGTCTGGGGGGTCTTGCTAGGCCGCGACGTCGGGCCGTACGTCGGCTCGACGACGGCGTTCGCCGCGGCTCTTGACGAGCTTGGACAAGATGACGGCGATGACGAGCGCGCCGCCGTAGAAGAGCTGCTGGACGTACTGCTGGGCGCCCATGAGCTGGAGGCCGGTGATGCCGGTGACCAGGAAGTACACGGCGATCAGGGTTCCCCAGGGGTTGAAGCGCCCGATCTTGAGCACCGTCGAGCCGAGGAAGCAGGCCGCGAACGCGGGCAGCATGAACGCCTGGCCCGACGTGGGGTCGGCGCTGGCGGTCGTGCCGGCGTAGATGACACCGGCGACGCCGGCGACACCGCCGGAGATGATCATCGACGTCCAGCGCAGGCCCGAGACGTTGACGCCGTTGAGGCGCGCGACGTCGCGGCTCTGACCGGCGAACAGCAGTCGCTGCCCGAACGCGGTGTGGTCGAAGACGTACCAGACGACCAGGCACAGGGCGAGCGCGTAGTAGAAGTCGAGCGGGATCGACAAGAACGGCTGCGTCAGCATCGTGTCGGACAGCTGGCGGTCGACACCGGTGATCGTCACCGAGTTCGAGATCCAGTAGATGATGCCCTGCACGACGGTGCCGATGCCGAGCGTCACGATGAACGGGTCGATGTCGAACCGCGTGATGACGAAGCCGTTGACGACGCCCACGAACATGCTCGCGACGATCGCCGCGATGACCGCGGTCCAGATGTTCCAGCCCTCGTTGACGTTGAGCACCGCCACGACGACGGCCGACAGGTTGAGGGTCGAGGCGACCGACAGGTCGTAGTCGCCCGCACGCAGCGGGACGATGAGACCCAGTGCGAGGACCAGCAGCACGGCCTGCGAGCCGAGCATGTTGGAGATGTTGGCCGAGGTCGGGAACGTGTCCGGCTGGAGCAGCGCGAACACGAGGAACAGCACCGCCCAGACACCGAGGAGGGCGAACCTCTCGGGCTCGGAGGCGCGCTTGCGGCCGCTGCGCTTGGACTTCTTGGTGGCCGGCGATGCCGGCGTGGTCGTGGTCATGACGCTTCCTCTGCATAGACGGCGGACGCGAGGGCGTCCTTGGTGATGTCGTCCCCGTGGAGCTCGGCCCGGACGCGGCCCTGGTCGAGCACGATCACGCGGTCGGCCATCTCGACGAGCTGCTCGTAGTCGGACGTGGCGCACAGGACCGTCATGCCCTCCGCGACCGCGGCCCGGATGAGCTTGAAGATCTCGCGGCGGGCGCCGATGTCGACGCCCTGGGTCGGCTCGCTCAGGAGCATGACGCTGGGCGACGTGTCCATCCACTTGCCCAGCAGCGCCTTCTGCTGGTTGCCACCGCTCAGGTGCCCGAACTGGGCATCCGGGTTGGGCGGCACGACGTTGAGCCGGTCGCAGGCCTCCTGCGCCTGCACCGCGAGGGCCTTCCAGTCCACGGCGAAGCCCTTCGCACGATCGGTCAGGAAGGGCAGCGACATGTTCTCCTTGACCGTCAGGCCGAGCACGCCGCCCTGGCCCTTGCGGTCCGCGGGGATGAGGATGACGCCGCGGCGCATCGACCCGATCGGCTTCGGCCGGGTCACGGCCTCGCCGTTCTGGCGGATCTCGCCGGCGCGGGCACGCCGCGCCCCGTAGAGGAGCTCGGGGAGCTCCTCGAAGCCGGAACCGGCCAGCCCGGTGATGCCGACGACCTCACCCGCGTACAGATCCAGGTCCAGGTCGTCGATGCGGTTCCCGGTCAGCCCACGAGCCGACAGCAGCGGGGGCCGGTCGTCACGGATGACGGCGGCGCCCTTCGCCACGTGCTCGTCGCGCGCACCCAGGATGAGCTGCACCAGGTCGTCGCGGGTCGCACCTGCGGTTGCGCGGGTGCCGGCGGTCTCGCCGTTGCGGAAGACCGTCACCCGGTCGGTGACCTGCAGGATCTCGTCGAGGTCGTGGCTGACAAGCAGCACGGCATCGCCGTTGGCCCGCAGGCGGGCCAGCAGGTCGAACAGCAGCCCGACCTCGTGCCTCGGCAGGAACACCGTCGGCTCGTCGAGGACGAGGATCTGTCCCTGACGGTTTGTGTCGTTGCTCCGCTCCTGGCCACCCACCGCGCGGACCACGGCCACCATGGCGCGCTGGACCGGCGTCAGCATGTCGATCGTCGCGTCGACGTCGACGCCCACCTCGAAGCGCTCGATGAGGTCGTTGACGCGACGGCGCTCGGCCGCCCAGTCGACCCGGCGCAGGGAGCGGGCGTCGCCGAAGGCGTCAAGGGCCATGTGCTCCAGGACCGTGCCGGCCGGAGCCAGTCCCAGGTCCTGGTGCACGAAGCCCATGCCCTCGTCCCGCAGTCCGCGCGGCCCGAAGGGGCTGCGCAGCTCACGGCCGTGGATGCTGACCTGCCCGCCGTCGGCGTCGTGGAAGCCGGCCAGCACCTTGATCATGGTGGACTTGCCGCTGCCGTTGGCGCCCAGGAGTCCGTGCACCTCACCGGGACGGACGTCGATGTCCACGCCACGCAGGGCGGGCACGCCGTTGAAGGCCTTCTGAAGGTTCGTGACCCGGAGCAGCGGGGCGGGCGTTGCCGCCCCGCTGCTCTCGACGGTCGAGCTTGGATTGGTCATGGGCTACTTGAGGCCCCACAGCTTGAGGAACGCGTCCGGGTACTCGTTGCCGAATCCCTTGCCGCTCTGCGGCGGGTTGCCGGTCTCGCCGACGTTGGACGCATCGATCAGACGCAGCGGTCCGGTCTCGCCCTTGATCGGGTCCTCGCCGAGCATCGCGCGGAACGCGACGTCGATGTTGACGTAGGCGACCCAGTCCGGGTTCTCGGCCACGTTGACCGCGACGGAGCCGTCCTTGACCATCTTCAGGATCGCGGGCGTGCCGTTGAACGTGTAGATCTTGATGTCACGCGTCGGCGCGGCCTGCTTGATGCCGGGAGCCGCGTAGAGCGCCATGTTGTCGTACATCGGCAGGACCGCGTTGATCTTCGGGTCCTTCAGCAGGGCGGACTGCACCTGTCCCTGGATCTGGGTGGACCACTGCGAGACCGGCACGTTGATGACCGTGGCCTTCGAGCCGTCGGGGCCGTCGGACTTCAGGGTCTCCTTCATCGTCTTGACCATGCCGGCGGCCGGTCCGGTCTCGGACGACTGGATGATCAGCGCGTTGACCGGCTGGCCCTCGAGGTTCGCGATCGCGTACTGCGTGAACAGCCGGGCGGCCTGGTTGAACGGCGCGAAGGCCTCGTACTCCAGGCCCGGGGTGCCCTCACCCTCGCTGTCGCTGAGGTGGAGCGGGATCACGGGGATGCCGGCCTTCTTGGCCGCGTCGATCTGCGGGCCGAGGGTCTCCGCGAGCGGGCCGTTCAGCATGATCGCGCCGGCCTTCGCGTTGATGGCCTGCTGGATGCCCTGCTGGAACGACGTCTGCGTGCCGTCGGACGGGAAGGTCACGAACTTGATCCCGGCCTCGGCCGCGACCTTCTTCATGGCCTTCTCGCCGACCGAGTAGAACTCGGCCTTGCTGTCGATCGGGATCGAGTAGATCGTCTTGCCCTTGAGGGACGAGACGTCGATCGGGGCGCCGAGGTCGTCGGAGCTGGGGACGGCCTTGGCCTCCTCGACCTTGGTCTTGGCGGCCTCGGCCTTGGCGGAGTCGCCAGCGCCTCCGGATCCGCTGTCGGACGAGCCGCCGCAGGCTCCGAGCACGAGCAGCGCGGCCACGCCGGCCGCTACTGCCGAGATCTTCTTGGTCTTCATCAGTACTCCAATGTGTGGGGGTGGGGCAGGTGATGTGCTTCGGTGCGCCTGAAGGGACCGCTATCGGTTCGCGAGAGAGGGATCTTCGACCAGGTCGTCGTAGATCCGGGCGATCGATCGACGCTGGAACATCTCGACGAGGGAGTCGGGGTAGCCGACGTACTCGTCCGTGTCGACGTGGATGTTGTCCTCGAACCGGATCTCGTCGCACGCCTGATCACGGGTGTGGCCTGCCGCGATCGCGGAGGCGACCTGCGACACGACCTCGCGACCGAGCGCGCGGTAGTGGTCGACCACCGCGCGGTCGGCGACGTCGCCGTGTCCGGGAACCAGGTACTCGAAGTCGTGCTCCGCGACGGCGTCGATCGCGTCGAACCAGTTCGCGAGGCGCGAGTCCTGGAACGACGGGAGGCCGGCCTCGCACACGATGTCACCGGTGAAGATGACCGCGTCCTGGGGGAACCAGGCGAGCAGGCTGTTGGCGGTGTGGCCCGGGCGGAACGTCAGCTCGAGGCTCGCGCCGGGGACGTGGAGGTCGAGCTCCTCGCTGAACACGACGTTCGGGACGCGGACGGAGTAGTCGTCGACGAGCGCGACCGCGTCGGGGTCGATGCGCGCGAAGAGGTCCCGCAGGTACTCGTCGGTGGGGGCGTCGGTCAGCAGCCGCTCGCGGGTGCCGCGGTGCGCGACGACGTCGCCGCCCATCCAGAAGTTGCCGATCGTGTGGTCGGGGTGGTGGTCGGTGTTGACGATGAACCGGGTCTCACCGAACGCCGAGACGGTCTTGTTCCACTGCATCGCGTCGGTCGGACGGTGCGGTGAGTCGACGAGGATCAGCTGCTCGTCGCCGACGATGATCGAGTTGTTGCTGCCGAGGTGGGCGGTCTCGACGTGGACGCGGGACGTGATCTGCTGAAGGGTCATGCGGGGTCCTCCTGGTTGGGCATCGACGGTCCACCGAGGAAGCCGACGAGGTTCTCGAGGCGCAGGGGCGCGAACACCTCGACGAAGGCGGCCTCGCCGTCGATGCTGTGACCGCCGTGGACCGCGCCGCGGGGCACGATCGCGACGTCGCCGGCGCGGAGCGTCATGTCGGTGCCGTCGATCGTGAAGGCGATCTCGCCGCTCAGCATCACGATGGCCTGCTCGGCGTCCTCGTGCGTGTGCGGCGGCAGCTCGGTCGGGTGGACCCAGCGGATGTGGTTGACGCCCATCTCGCGGCCGGCGGCTGCCCGCCGGAAGTTGTTGGGCAGCCCCTCGACCTCGGGCAGCTGATCCCACGCGGTGACGTACATGCGTCCTGCTTCCGTCGGCGAACTATGACCCGGATCACGCTATATTCGTCAACTGCAAACTGTCAACAGTTTTCAGTAAACGTTATGTTACGACAAAGGTCACGCCGTGGGATGCCAACGACCCCGCCGATGAACCGCGGGGGCGGTCCGGTCGACGGGGTCGCGGCGACATCTCCTGCGGGGGACAGGAGGTGCCGGCTCTAGGCGCCCGGCACGCCCTGCAGGTGGTAGACGTGCGAGGTCGCGGAGTCGTGCCGCAGGCCGACGACGGCCTGGTAGTCGGCCGAGTCGTAGAACTCCGTCACCCGGTCGAGGCTCTCGAACTCGACGAGGACGAGCCGCTCGAACTCGCGACCACCCTCGCGGACCACGAGCTCGCCGTTCGCGGCGAACGCGTGGGCGAGCAGGCGCGCCCCGTACTTCTCCAGCACGGGACCGCTGCGCTCGACGTACTGCTCGTACGTCTCGTGGTCACGAACCGTGACCTCCGCGACGATGTAGCCCGCGCCCTGGCCCGACGTCATGACGCGATCGTCTCGAGCGAGCCGATCAGGTCCGCCGTGGTCGACACGTCGGCGTACTTCTGCCCCATGTCGAACAGGTTGACCTCGTGCACCAGCGGGCTGCGGTCGTAGACCGCGTCCGACGGCACGGCGACCTTGTAGTTGTACGAGAACGCGTCCACCGCGCTGCCGCGGACGCATCCGGACGTCGAGCAGCCGGTCACGACGAGCGAGTCGACGCCGGCCTGGACGAGGTAGCTCAGCAGCGGGGTGCCGAAGAACGCGCTCGGGTGCCGCTTGGGCAGCAGGATCTCGCCCTCCAGCGGTGCGATGTCCGGGTGGAACTCGTAGCCCTTGTCGGGGATGTCCATGATCCCGGGCACCTTGGCGCCCAGGGCGCCGGCGTCGAACGCCTTCTTCGGCGCGACGTAGGGGTACAGCACGGGCCAGCCCTTGGCGCGGAACAGCGTGAGGAGCTGGGAGATGTTCGCGACCGCGTCCCAGGCGACCTCGCCGCAGCTCGTCGTGAACTCCTCGAGCGCCTCGTCGAACGGCACCGGCTGGGTGCCGGTCGTCCGGTACTGCACGTCGATGATGAGCAGCGCAGGGCGCTTCCCGAGGCCCACCGGTCGGCCGAAGCCGGCGGCGTCGTAGCGCTCCTTGGTCAGGTCGTCGATGATCTCGCTCATGAGGGCTCTCCTTCGTGCTCTGCCGCGGCCAGCGCCACTGCGCCGCTGTGCTCGCGGCGCAGGTAACGGCCGGTCGTGGTCTCGGCCAGCTGGCCGTCGCGCAGGGCGAACTGGCCCCGCACGATCGTGTGGACGATGCTGAGGGGCACCTCGGTGCCCTCCCAGGGGGTGTAGTCGGCGCCCGAGTGCTGGGTGGCCGCGTTGATGACGTAGCTGCCGTCCAGGTCGACGACCGCCAGGTCGGCGTCGGAGCCCACCCGGATCGTGCCCTTCTGCGGGTACATGCCGAAGAGCTTCGCCGAGCGGGTCGACGTCGCGTCGACGAGCCGCTCGAGCGGGACGCCGCGACGCAGGCCCTCGCTGAGGGTCAGGGGCAGGACGCCGCCGGTGCCGGGGAAGCCGGCCGACGCGCTCCACACGTCCTTCTCCTTGAAGGAGCGGTGACGCGCGTTGTGGTCCGAACCGACCGTGTCGACCTTGCCCTCGGCCAGGGCGACCCAGAGCGCCTCGAGGTCGTCACGCTCGCGGATCGGGGGGTTGACCTTGCCGTACGTCCCGCAGTCCGCGTCGGTCGTGAGGGTCAGGTACTGGGTGCACGTCTCGATGAAGAGGTTCTCGTACGACCGGCGCTGGCGCTCCATGGCCTCCAGCGCGAGCCGGCTGCTCGTGTGCACCGCGTAGACCGATGCGCCGGTGATCTGTGCCATGTACGCCACGCGCTGGACGGCCTCGGCCTCGACGAACGAGGGGCGGGACTGGTTCCAGGCACTGAGCGGTCCGCGCGACTCGTCGATCGGCCGGTTCTTGAGCTTCCACACCAGCTCGATGTTCTCGGGGTGCGGGTTGATCATCGCGCCGTTGTCGGCGGCCATGCCGAGCACGTCGTACATGTAGCCGTCGTCGTTGCCCGGCAGGCCCAGGTACGCGCCCTCCTCGCCCTTGAAGTTCATGAAGAACTTGAAGCTCGAGATGCCGAACTCGCGCATGTACGCGGGGATGTCGTGCACGTGGTCGTCGGTGCCGACGCAGATGTGGAAGCCGAAGTCGACGTAGGAGTCGGCCTCCATCACGGCCTGCGCGCCCGGGACCACGGTCTCGTAGGGCTCGCCGCTCATCAGGTAGACGAGCATCGAGGTGATGCCTCCGGCCGCCGCGGACGCCGTCTCCAGACGGGCGTCGTCCGGGTCCTTCGGCACGCGGATGTCCTTGCCGAGGTGCACGTGCGGGTCGATCGCGCCGGGCAGCACGAGCTTGCCGTCCAGCTGGACGACCTCGCGCGCCTGGGCGTCCGAGTCCCGCGAGACGATGCCCGAGACGAGCCCGTCGTTGATGAGCAGGTCGACGTCCTCGAGGCCCGAGCCGTGCAGGAAGACCCGTCCGCCGGCCAGGCGGGTGTCGTGAACCGTCATGCCATGTCTCCTGTCGTGACGTCCGCCGCGTAGCGTCGGTCGAGCTCGTCGAACTCGGGCTTGCGCACGAGCGCCTGGCGGTCCGCCCAGGTGATCATGAGATCGCCGGCGTCCTTGGTGTCGCCGTGCTCGGCCAGGTGGTCCATGACCTGGCGCATGCCTGCGACGGCGCCGCGCATCGCGGCGTTCGCGTAGAGGGCGACGGAGAAGCCGAGCTCGCCCAGCTCGTCGCGCGTCATGAGCGGGGTGAGTCCACCCTCGACCATGTTGGCCATGTGGAGTCCCGGCACGTTGCGGATGATGTAGTCCATCTGCTCGCGGGTCCGGGGGGCCTCGACGAACAGGACGTCTGCGCCGGCCTCGGCGTAGGCCGCGGCGCGGTCGCACGCGGCCTCGAGCCCCTCGGTCGACAAAGCGTCCGTGCGCGCGATGACCAGCAGGTCGTCGTCGAGTCGCGCGTCCACCGCGGCTCGGACCTTGCCCACCATCTCGTCCTGCGAGATGACGCCCTTGCCCGCGAAGTGGCCGCACTTCTTGGGGCTGACCTGGTCCTCGAGCTGGATCGCCGCGGCGCCCGCTCGCTCGAGCTGTCGTACGGTGCGCTGCACGTTGAGGGCGTTGCCGAAGCCGGTGTCCGCGTCGACCACCAGCGGGATGGAGACGGCGTCCGCCATGGCCGCCACGTGGCCGACGAGCTCGCTGACCGACAGCAGGCCGAGGTCCGGCATCCCGAGGTAGGTGTTCGTCAGTCCTGCTCCCGAGACGTAGACCGCCTCGAAGCCGGCCTGCTCGATCACGCGAGCGGTGAGCGCGTTGGGAGCTCCGGGCAGGAGCATCGGCCCGCCCTCCCGGCTGATCAGCTCACGCAGCCGTTGCGGTGTCGTCATGGTGTGATTCCCCTTCGGGACTAGTCGTCGAAGCCGAGCGCAGCAAGGGCGCTGCGCCTGGCGCGGTCAAGGTGTTCGTTCACGAGGCGGGCTGCCTCGTCGGGTGAGCGCGACTGCAGAGCAGCCACGATGTCTGCGTGCTCGCCGAGTGCCTCCTTGGCGCGCACGGGCGCCTTGGCGGACATGGAGCGGGCCAGGACGATCTGGGCCTGGGTCTCGAGGGCCGCGCGTTCGAGGGTCGCGTTGCCGGAGAGTCCCAGGAGGCGGCGGTGGAAGTCGCGGTCCGCGGGATAGCGGCCGTCGGCCTCGGACGACATCGCCTCGGCGGTCTCGGAGACGAATGCGTCCAGCTCGGCGATCTGCTCGTCGGTCGCGCGCCGGCACACGAGGCGCGCGGCGTACATCTCGAACGCCGAGCGCATGTCGTAGAGCTCGTCGAGCTCGCGCGGCTCGAACGTGCGGACGAAGGCACCGCGATGACTGACCATCGTGAGCAGTCCCTCGCCGGCGAGGTGCTGGATCGCCTCGCGCAGCGGACCCCGGCTGATGCCGAGCGAGGAGGCCAGTGCGACCTCGTTGAGGCGTTCGCCCGGGGCGACCGTCCCCGACAGGATCATCTCGCGGATCAGGGTCTCGGTGCGGTGGGAGAAGGTCGCGTCGCGGCTCAGCTCAGTCCCGGTGACATCACTCACTGGAGTTCCTCACGGTTGTGGGCAGGTTTCGCAGACAGTCTGACTGATTCTCGCCGCCGGGCACGCTGCCCGGACATCTCGCGCCATCTCATTGTGCGGCCGCGCTCTGTCAACTGTCAACAGTTTACGAGAAGACGTGTGACCAAGAACTCCCCGACCGGCGGGGAGCCCGGTGCCGGGCCGCTAGGACAGGGCGAGGTCGACGGCGGCCTCGACGTGCAGCGCCGTCGTGGGGAAGACCGGCACCTCGAGGTCGGCCGCGCCGATCAGCAGCTCGATCTCGGTGCAGCCCAGGATGATGCCCTCGGCGCCGCGAGCCACGAGGCGGTCGGTCGCGGCGAGGTAGAAGGCCTTCGACTCCGCGGTCATGACGTCGTGGCACAGCTCGTCGTAGACGATCGCGCTGATGCGGGTCCGATCGTCCTCGGGCGGCACCAGCACCTCGATGCCGTGGGTCGCCACCCGGTCGACGTAGAACGACTGCTCCATCGTGAACGCCGTCCCGAGCAGCCCGACCCGGCATAGGCCGGCCGTGCCGATCGCCTCCGCAGTGGTGTCGGCGATGTGGACGAACGGGACCGTGATCGCCGACTCGATCTCGGCGGCCACGTGGTGCATCGTGTTGGTGCACAGGACGACGAGATCGGCTCCGGCCGCCTCCAACCGGCGTCCCGCAGCCGCGAGGTGGTCGGCCACCAGGTCCCAGCGGTCCGCGAGCTTGAGCCGCTCGATGTCCGCGAAGTCGACCGACTCCAGCAGGATCCGCGCCGAGTGCAGCCCGCCCAGCCGAGCCGCGACGGACTCGTTCATCAGGCGGTAGTACTCGACCGTGCTGACCCAGCTCATCCCGCCGATCAGGCCGATGGTCCTCACGGGTCCATCACCGGGGTGATGACCAGACGGGCCGGACCGCCGCGCTCGATGACCACGATCGCGTTCTGCCCGTACGCCGTCGCGAGCTCGACCGCCTCGCGCTCACCGAGGTCGAGGGCGAAGAAGCCGTGCTCGGGCTCCCACTCCGGGTCGTAGCCCACGCCGATGTGCGGCAGGATCACGCAGCCGATCTCGCTGAGGTCGGCCTCCATGCGGTCGTTGGCCTCGTCGTTGCTGTCCTGGTCGAGCGGCTCGCTGCGGGGGTTCCAGGCGGTGATGAACACTCCGCCGGCCGAGCCGTAGTCGGCCAGGACCGCGTCGATCTCCGCCGACGTCTCACCGATGCCGACCGTCGCGCGGGCCGTGCCGAGATCGTCCAGCACGACGTACCGGGTGCGCTCGTACTCGCGCATCAGGTCGGTGGCCATCAGCCGACCAGGTCCATCACGAGGTCGCGCAGGATCCCGAAGCCGTTCTGGGTCAGGATCGACTCGGCGTGGAACTGGACGCCGCGGTAGTGCGGGCCCGAGACCAGGTGGACGTCGCCCGTCGCCGGATCGGTCTCGACCGAGACGCCCTCGGGCAGGCCGGACTCCGGCACCCGCGCGACGAACGTGTTGTAGAAGCCGACCGTCTCCTCGCGACCGCGCACGACCAGACGGCTCTGCGTCCCCTGGAAGACGATGTCCTTGAAGACCAGGTCGAGGCCGATCTGGTGGCTCAGGGTCTGGTGCCCGAGGCACACCGCGAGGAACGGACGCTCGGCCGCGAGCAGGTCGGAGACGACCCCGTGCAGCGCCGCCATCTTGGGATCCGTGACGTCGCGGGGGTCGCCGGGGCCGGGACCCACGACCACGAGGTCGTAGCCGTCCAGCGCGCCCGGCTCGCGGAGCGCGGGAGCGTCGTGACGGATGATGTCGGTAGACATGCCCAGCACGCCGAACACGTGGGAGAGCATGTTGACGAAGTCGTCCTCGCCGTCGACGACGACGACCCGCTTGCCGGTCAGCGACGGCACCGGAGCGGCCCCCGACTGGTCGGTGAGCCAGAACTGGCTGAGCCGCTGGTTGCGCGAGCCGAGGGCGATGATGACCTCGTCCTCGCGGGTGAACGCGTCGAATCCCTCGACCGGCTCAGGCGCGGACTCGACCAGGCCGAACGCGCTGAGGATGCCCGAGGCCTTGGCCCACGTCTCGGTCGTCTCGTACTCGGCGTCGGAGTCGCGCACGAGCGTCGCCCCCGCGGTGACCTTGAGGTTGCCGTCGAGGTCGACGTCGGCCGTCCGGATGAGGATCGGCGCGTCGGCCATCGGTGCACCGTCGTCGTCGCGGCCGATGAGGGCGGCGACGGAGGCGTAGTAGCCGCGCCCCTCGGGCTCGTACTGCTTGATCAGCCGGCACGCGTTCTCGACCGGGCTGCCGGTGACGGTCGCGGCGAACATCGAGTCGCGCAGCACCTCACGGACGTCGCGATGGGTGCGTCCGGCCAGGAGGTACTCTGTGTGGACCAGGTGCGTCATCGGCTTGAGGTACGGCCCCAGCACGAGCCCGCCCTCGTGGCAGATGTCGCACATCATCTTGAGCTCCTCGTCCACGACCATGAACAGCTCGTAGATCTCCTTCTCGTCCTCGAGGAACTTCAGCAGCTCGCGCTTCTTCTCCGCGTGGGTCTCCAGGCCGCGCATGCGGAACGTGCCGCTGATGGGGTTCATGCGCACCTGACCCGCCTCCAGGCTCACGTGCCGTTCCGGCGACGCACCGATCAGGTAGCGGTCGCCGGTGAAGATGAGGAACGTCCAGAAGGCGCCCCGCTCGCGCTCGAGCAGGCGGCGGAACACGGTCAGCGCCCGCTCGTGCCCCCAGTCGGCGACCTGCGCGCGGTAGTGGCGGCCGATCACCAGGTTGGCTCCCTCGCCCTGGCCGATCTCGTCGTCGATGATCTGGCGGACGATGCCGGCGTACGCCTCGTCGGACGTCTCGAAGCCGCCGCGGTCGGTGAACTCGACCGGGACGTCGGGCAGCAGGGACAACAGCTCCTCGACGGGCACCTCGGCGCTGTGGACGACCTCGATGGCCGAGAGCGGCGTGCCGTCCTGGTGCGCCTCGAAGCCGCGCTCGCGCACCTGCGCGTACGGGACGAGGACGAGGTGGTCCCAGGACCGCTCGACCCCTGCGCGGAGCGGGATGTCGGCCAGCTGCTCCAGGTCGGTGCGCGGCCCGCCGACGAGGGTCACGGTGTCGGAGTCGCGCACGCGGATCAGCGCGAAAGCCGGTTGAGCGAGGAGCTCGTCGAGGGAGGTCATCTCAGTTCCTTCGTGAAAGTCTCGACCGGCGGGGCGAGGGCTGCAGAAACAACGATGCCCAGAGCCGGCCATGAGGCGGTCTGGGCAGAATGTCGACAGGCCACCGTCAGGGGTGGCGCCACCAGGTGAGGTGTCGGGCTGTCATGCCGGGAAGCCTATCGCAGGGCCCCGACCGTCATCGCGGCTCGGCTGCCAGACTTCGACCATGGACATCGACGTCGACCTGATCCGGCGTGACCTCGCGCAGCTGGTCAACATCCCCAGCACCGGCGGCTCGGACGCGGAGATCGCCGTCCAGCGGTGGTGCGCGGCCCACCTGACCGGCCTCGGGCTCGACGTCGACCAGTGGCGGCTCGACCTCGACGAGCTGCGCGCGCACCCGGACCACCCCGGCGAGGAGGTCGAGCGCGAGGAGGCCTGGGGCGTCGTCGGCACGTCCGGCCCCGGCACCCCGGCCTTGATCCTCAACGGCCACGTCGACGTCGTGCCGCCGGGCGACGCGGAGTCGTGGACGAACGCCGATCCGTGGCTGGTCCGCGAGGAGGCGGACCGGTGGTACGGGCGCGGGGTCTGCGACATGAAGGGCGGCGTGGTCGCGATCATCGCCGCGGCGCGGGCCGTCGCCGACGTGCCGCTGTCGCGACCGTTCGCGATCCACACCGTCATCGGGGAGGAGGACGGCGGCGTCGGCACCTTCGCGACGCTGCGCCGCGGCCACCACGGCGATGCGTGCGTGATCGCCGAGCCCACCGCCGGCCAGATCGTCTCGGCGAACGCCGGCTCGCTGACCTTCCGCCTCGAGGTGCCCGGTCAGTCCACCCACGGCTCGATGCGCACGACCGGTCACAGCGCGATCACGGCGTTCGAGCACGTCCACCGGGCGCTCGCCGAGCTCGAGGACGTCCGCAACGCGGACCCCGTCGCCCCGTTCGGGCCGTCCCTGCCCTGGCCGATCAGCGTGGGCGTGATCCGCGCCGGCGACTGGGCCAGCACGGTGCCCGACCTCCTGGTCGCCGAGGGCCGGTACGGGCTCATGCCCGGCGAGTCGTTCGCCGCCGGCAAGGCCGCGTTCGAGCAGGCCGTGGCGCGGGCCGCCGCCGCCGATCCGTGGCTCGCGGACCACCCGCCGGTCGTCACCTGGCCGGGCGGGCACTTCGCTGCCGGCGAGCTGGCGGCGGGCGACCCGTTCGGGGTCCAGGTTCGCGATGCGGTCGTCGCCGCCGGGCAGGACGCGCCTGCACTCATCGGCGCCCCCTACGGCTCCGACCTGCGCCAGTACGCGGCCGCGGGCATCCCCACCGTGCAGTACGGACCGGGCGACATCGCCGACGCCCACGCGGTCGACGAGAGCGTCGGCATCGCGGAGGTCGTGGCCAGCGCGACCGCGTACGCCGAGCTCATCGTGGCCCGCTGCACCTGATCCCCACCCCACCCCACCGCTGACGGGAGACTCCCGCCCGCCGACGGGAGACTTACCGTCCGCCGAGGGGAGAGTTGCGTCCCGCGAGGGGAGAGTTACGCCCCGCGACGGGAGAGTTACGTCCCGCCAACGGGAGACCAAGAGTCTCCCCTCACCGGACGCGAGTCTCCCCTCACCGGACGGGGGGCTCCCCTCAGCGGACGGGGGGCTCGCGTCAGCGGTCGGAGGGGGCCATCGAGACGTAGGACTGGGGGGCGACGTCCCCGCCCGGCTCGAAGTCGACCGGCTGCAGGCCCACGGGACGACCGTCGCGGAACGTCACGATCGTGGCCTGCGCGGTGCGCCGCAGCTTGCTGCCCAGCGCGAAGGCGTACACCGCGCCACCGGTCGAGGCGGTGGTCAGCGTGGTCGTCGAGCGGCCGTTCTCACCGATCGCCGTCACGGGTCCGACCTGCCGGTGCAGGTGGCCCGACAGCACGAGGTCGACGCAGCCGGAGGCCGCCGCCTTCTTGGCCGAGGTGGGGCTGTGCACCGCGATGACGCTGACGTCGCCAGCCTCGCACGCCGCCTTCGTCAGCTCCTCGTCCTGCTTGGCGAGCGCGGCGGCATTGTCCTTCGCGTCACCGAAGTAGCCGGCGGTCAGGCCCGAGCTGCGCGGGTCGCTGCTGCCGAGGAACCGGACGCCACCCACGGTCACGGGCTCGCCCTTCAGCAGCGTGAAGCCCTTGTCCTCCATCTGGGTGGCGATCGCGGTGCCGTTGTCGTGGTTGCCGGTGACCGAGACGATGTCGACGTCACGGAACTCGCGGGCGAGCGAGTTGATGCTGAACGTCTCCCAGCTCGCACCGTTCGAGGTGTCGTCCCCGAGGTCGATCAGCAGGTCCGCACCGGCCCGCTCGGCGATGACCCGCACGACCGGGTCCATGCCGATGTTGTCGTGCCGGTCGGTGACGACCAGCGCCGTCGTCTCACCCTCCTGGGGCGTGCGCACGTCCACGCTCCTGGCGGTGTCGACCATGCGGCCGTAGAAGGCGACCGAGGTCTGGTAGGTGTCGAGCGCGCCCTGCACGAGCGCCTTGCTGCCGGACGTCGAGGCGCCCTCGATGATCTCGACCCGGTCGAGGACCGGGTCGTTGGGCAGCACCGGGAACACCGTGCCGATCGGCACCCAGGACGCGGTGTCGTCGCTGCGGGGACGATCCGGCGCGGCGACCAGGGCCACCCCCGCCACGACCACGACGGCGGTGCCCAGCGCCCCGACGACCTGGCCCCGGCGCGGGTGCCGGGCCGTCGCCCAGATCGCGCGCCGACGGGAGCCACCGATGGCCCGCCAACCGAGCACCGCCACGAGCACGGTCAGGGCGGCGACCCCCAGGCCGCGCATCGCAGCGTCGGCCGCCATCGACAGGATCGTCGACCGGACGGCCGCGATCTCGCCCTGCGGCTGGCTCGCGATCACGGCGTCGCGGGCGACCAGCTGGTTGAGCTCGGTGACCTCGCTGTCGCCCAGGCGGATGTCCACGCCGATGCCGAGCGGGGTCTCCGCCGGCACGCGGATCTGCGGGATCAGCGTGCCGAAGTCGATCCGGGCGTAGCCGTCGAAGGTGGGGTGGACGGTCGCCTCGTGCGCGCCGATCACGATCTCGCGCTCGCTGTGGACGAACGTCGAGTACGCCGTGGGCACCCCGACGATCACCCCGAGGGCGATCAGGAGCAGGACCTTGAGGATCGTCCTGCTCATGCGATCCGGGTGCTCCAGCGATCGGTCGTGCCCACGGTCGTGAGCAGCTGGGTCGCACGGGTCAGCACGACGTACAGGGTGCGCCAGCCGGCGCTCGACTCGTCGGTGATGCCGTCGGGCTCGACCACCACGACGCCGTCGAACTCCAGCCCCTTGGTGTCGAGGCCGTCGAGCAGGCGCAGGCGGTCCGCGTGCTCGGCCAGGAAGTCCGACAGCTGCTCGGTGAGCGGGGAGAGACGGGCCCGGGGAGTCACGATCGCGACGGTGCCGTCGACGCGTCCGAGGATCTCCTCGGCGCTGCGCCGCACCGTCGAGACCAGCTCGGACTCGGCGACGACGTGCTGCTGTGGGGACTCCCCCGTGCGCCGTACCGCGTCGGCCAGGTCGGGGTCCGGCACCGCCACGGCGGCGACCTTGGCCGCGAGCTCGTAGATCTCGGCCGAGTTGCGGTAGTTGGTCGAGAGCCGGAACGCGTGCTCGGGCTTGCCCTCGAGGGCGGACGTGCGGGCGGCGGCGGACTCCTGCGGGTAGGGCCACGACGACTGCGCCTGGTCCCCCACGATCGTCCAGCTCGCGTGACGGCCGCGGCGGCCGAGCATGCGCCACTGCATCGGCGAGAGGTCCTGCGCCTCGTCGACCAGCACGTGCGCGAACCCGTCGTCCTCGATGCTCTGGGTGGAGCGGAAGCGGTCGACGCGCTCCTCGCGCTCGCGGCGCTCGAAGCTCATCAGCTGCTTGGGGTTGTCGTCGTCGTCGTCGCCGGACTCGGGCAGCTCGCCGAGGATGTAGCGCAGCTCGTCGATCAGGGGGACGTCCTGGATGCTGGGCTCGTCGAGGGTCCAGGACTGCTTGAGCGCGGCGATCTCCTTGGCGTTGAACGCGCCGTGGGACAGCGGCTCGATCAGGTCCGGCAGGGTGCGCCAGACGTCGATCGGCTCGACCGGCGGCCACCACTCCTCGACGAAGTCGACGAAGCGGTCGTCCGTGGTGATCGTCTCCACGAAGCCCTCCTCGCCCTTCTCGAGCGCGCGGTCGCCGCGCACCTGGCGCCACAGCGCGTCCACGAGCGCGGACGGCGCCTTCGCGTACGCCCGGTTGCGCCGAGCGCCGGACAGCAGCTGGCGACGGATGCGCTCGAGCTGCTGGGCGTCGAGCCGCAGGACGTCGTCCTTGTAGAAGTAGCGGAACGACGTGGGAGCTCCCGGTGCCGGCGCGGCGGCCGCCCGGGACAGGAACTTGACCATCCGCGAGGAGCCCTTGGCCGCGGCAGCGACCGGCTCGTCGTGGCGGGCGGCCCGGAGACCGTCGACGACCTCGCCGAGCGATCGCAGGGTCACGCTCGTCTCGCCGAGGCTCGGCAGGACCCGCTCGATGTAGCTCATGAAGACGGAGGAGGGGCCGACCACGAGCACGCCGCCGGACTCGAAGCGACGGCGATCGGTGTAGAGCAGGTACGCCGCACGGTGCAGCGCGACGACGGTCTTGCCCGTGCCGGGGCCGCCGCCGATCGTGGTGGCGCCGCGGGCGGGCGCGCGGATGGCCTCGTCCTGCTCCTTCTGGATCGTGGCGACGACCGAGTGCATCGAGCTGTCCCGGGCACGGGTGAGGCTGGCCAGGAGCGCACCCTCGCCGATGACGACCATGTCGTCCGGGGCGTGGTCGCTGTCGAGGAGGTCGTCCTCGATGCCGATGACCTGGTCGTTCGAGCAGCGGAGCACGCGGCGCCGCACGACGCCGGCCGGCTCCTGCGCGGTCGCCTGGTAGAAGATCGCGGCCGCCGGGGCGCGCCAGTCGACGAGCAGGATCTCGCGGTCCGCGTCACGGACGCCGATCCGGCCGATGTAGCGCGACTCGCCATCGAGCATGTTGAGCCGGCCGAACACCAGACCGTCGTGGGCCGCGTTGAGCGCCGACAGCCGTTTCGACGCCTGGTAGACCATGGCGTCGCGCTCGACCAGGCCACCTTCGTTGCCCACGTGCCCCCGCGCCATGCCCTCGACGACGAGCGACTGGGCAACCTTGGCCGACGCATCCAGACGTTCGTAGACCGTGTCGACGTACGACTGCTCCGCCTCGATCTCGCGCTGCTCCGCGTTGTCCGCGCTCACCCGACTCCTTCGCTGGCCTAGAGAACTCACAAGTGTATTCCGTGCCGTAAATATTCCGCAGGCAGATCGATCACTGGACGCGTCGTGGGGCCGTCGCGCCGCCGGCGGCCCTCAGCAGGAGGGCGCAGAGGCACTTACGCTGGAAGGATCCACCTTCTCGACATCCAGGTGCTCATCGTGCGCAAGACTCTCGGAATCCTCATCGTCCTGGCGCTCGTCGTCACCCCGCTCAGCGGGGCCCACGCCGCGTCGACCCGCTACAAGATCTCGGCCACCGTGACCGACGACAAGCTCGACCTCACGTCCGGCGACGGGTCGAACCGGTCCACGCGCATCAAGGGCAAGGTCACCGGCGGAAAGGTGAAGGGCAAGAGGGTCCGCATCTACTACCGCAACGTCAGCACCAAGGCCGCACCGCGAAAGCTCCTCGGGACCGCCAGGCTCTCGTCGTCGGGCCGGTTCTCCAAGAAGTGGAAGCCCAAGGACGGCGGCCGGTACGAGATCGACGTCGTCAAGCCGGCCGGCAGCGGGAAGAAGGCCGGCACCGACCCGACGCGGGTGTACGTCTACCAGTTCGTCAGCCCCACATACATGTTCGACCGGGCCGCGAGCTCCGGCTCGGCCTACACCAACCGCGAGAAGCTCGGCAACGGCTCGTACTACCGGGACGGCTACGCGATCACCGGCGGGGGCAGGGCGGTCTTCGACACCCGCGGCTTCCACTGCATGCGGGTCAACTTCAAGACCGGTCCGTCCAGCCGGAGCACCGCGGGACGGGGCACGATCCGGGTGACCCAGCGCAGGACGTTGGTCACCCGGGACCTCGCCAAGGGGCAGGTCTACGAGGCGTCGCCGACCGTGCAGAAGAAGATGAACGCCCGCGACAAGATCACGTTCTCCGTCGCACGTCGCGCCGACCTCAGCGACCAGGCCGCGCTTCGCTTCGTGGTCGGACGCCCGGTCGCTGCGTGCACCTACCCGACGCGCTCGACGCCGTACCGCTGATCGAGCCCCTCCCGCTCCGGCGCGGTCTCCCCTACCACCGCTCGCCCGCCGACGCCTCCAGCCGGGCGGTCCGGACGCGGATGACCGCCGGCGCCCCCTAGCGGTTCACCGTCGCGCCGTACGACGACGGGGACGCGGACACGGTCGACGACAACCACCAGGTGGCGATGGTCCCCGGCCGTCCGATGGTGTCGTGCACGTACCCGCACCCGCTCATGGCGACCAGGTGAGTCATCCGCGACTCACCTCGTCTCAGACTGGTAGCGCGGCGAAACTAGTTCTTCTGAGTCATTGGCAGGACGCCGCCGGTCTGACTGAATGACGGGGTGTCTTTTTTCGGGGAGAGGCGTCGTGCTGACGTCCAGGGCAAGCACCATGACGCTACGGGCGTCCACGACGCGGTCGCGCGGCGATCGGGTTCGGGCGCCCACCGGCGCGCGCCGGGCCACGCTGCGGCACGACCCCGCCGGGTCGGACGGTCCGGTGGCATCGTCCTGATCGCCGCCGTCGCCCTCGCCCTCGGCATGGGCGGGACCGCGGCGTACGCGGCCCTGGCCGGCAACGCCCCTGCGGCCACGTCCCAGGACCGGGTCATCATGCGCGGTGCCGTGATCCGCCTCGGCACCCACGTGTACGTCCACACGAACGCCGGGCACGCCTCCATCGGCGTGAAGCGCATCGCCCTGGTGAAGAAGTGCCGGCTCCGGATCTACTTCGACCAACAGCCCGGGGAGCGCATCGTGGCGGCCGTGGCCGAGGAGGACGAGGCGATCTCGCGCCTCGGCGTCCAGGCGGGCATGACCGGCGGGGTCAACAGCGCGGACGTGCTGCTCTACCGCAACGGCAAGGAGGTGTGCGCGAACAACAAGAAGTTCGGCACCAAGTCCAACCTCTGGATCTCCCTGACCTCCCTGGCACGCGCGCCGCTGACGACGCCGACGAAGGCCCCGACGACGCCGCCGCCCACCAAGCCTGCTCCCGCCCCGGCACCCACGACGGTCGCCCCGGTCGCGCCGGAGACGCCGGCACCTGCGAGAACCACCGCGTCGGCCCCGCCGGCGCCGACGGAGCAGGCCCCGTCCGCCGAGCAGGTCGAGCCGTCCGGCAGCTGAGCCCGGGAGCGTCCCGTCAGGCGATGTCGAGGATCCGCTTCAGGAACTGACGGGTGCGGTCCTCGCGCGGGTGGCCGATGACCTGGTCGGGAGAGCCGCTCTCCACCACCACGCCGCCGTCGAGGAACAGCACCTGGTTGCAGACCTGCTGGGCGAAGCGGACCTCGTGCGTCACGATGACGGTGGTCCAGCCCTCGTGCGTGAGGTCCTTGATCACCGACAGCACCTCGCCGACGAGCTCGGGGTCGAGGGACGAGGTGGGCTCGTCGAACAGGACCACCTTCGGCTTGAGCGCGAGGGCACGGGCGATGCCGACCCGCTGCTGCTGGCCGCCGGAGAGCTGGAACGGGTACTGGTCGGCCTTCTCGGCCAGACCGACCTGGTCGAGCAGGGCGCGCGCGTCCGCGACGGCCTCCTCGAGCGGACGCTTCTGCACCTGCACGGGGCCCTCGATGACGTTCTCCAGCACCGTCTTGTGCGGGAACAGGTTGTGGGCCTGGAAGACCATGCCGCTCTGCGCGCGGAGCCGGGCGGCGGCGGCACGACCGGCCTTGCCCGAGGGCAGCGCCCCGAAGTCGACCTCGACGTCACCGATGCCGATCGTGCCGGCGTCGGGCGTCTCGAGCACGTTCAGCGCACGCAGGAGCGTCGTCTTGCCCGATCCGGACGGACCCAGGATGGTCGTGGTCGTGCCGGCGGCGGCGGTGAAGTCCACCCCACGCAGCACGTGGTTGTCGCCGAACGACTTGGTGACGCCGCGGACACGGATGAGCGGATCGGTCATGACGCCACGAACCTGTTCAGTCGGGTCTCGAGCCTGCCCTGGACGAAGGACATGGCCACGCAGACGATCCAGTAGTACAGCGCCGCGAAGGCGTAGAGCGGCAGGAACACCTGCGCCTCGGCGGCGGCGTTCTGGGCCGAGCGCAGCACGTCGGTCAGGAGCACGACCGACAGCAGCGACGTGTCCTTGAACAGCGAGATCGCGGTGTTGGACAGCGGAGGCACGGCGGTGCGGGCGGCCTGCGGGTAGACGATGCGTCGCAGCGACTGCCAGTAGCCCATGCCGATCGAGGCGGCGGCCTCGAACTGGCCCTTCGGCACCGACAGGATCGCGGAGCGCACCACCTCGGCCGCGTACCCGCCCACGTTGAGGCTCAGCGCGACCACGCCGGCGACGTACGACGAGAAGTCGATCCCGATCTCGGGCAGGCCGAAGAACACGATGAACAGCTGCACCAGCAGCGGCGTCCCGCGGATGATCGAGACGTACCCGCGCGCCAGCCCGGCCAGGACGCGGCTGCCGGAGATGCGGGCCAGCGCGACGGCGACCGCGATCGCGAGACCGATGAGGAAGCTGATGATCGTGATCGGGATCGAGACCTTGAGCAGGCCCTTGAACATCGGCCAGGCCGCGTCCTGGACCACCTGGGCGTTGCTCTTGCCCTTGCGGCCGCCCGACAGGTCGACGTCGCCGTCGTTCTCGACCGAGACATTGGCCTTGAAGTACGACTCGGAGATCTTCGCGAGGGTGCCGTCGGCCCGCAGTGCCTGCAGCGCCTGGTTCGCCTCGGCGAGACGGGGATCGCCCTTGCGGAACGCGAGCACCTGCTTGCTGACCTCGCCGCCGGCGTCGCCGGAGATCTCGATCCGGTCGGACCCGGTCGTGTTGAGGTAGTCGAGCACCGCGATGTTGTCGTTGACGATCGCGTCGACCCGGCCCTGCACGAGGAGCGCGGCCGCCTGCGCGAATCCCTCGACGCCCTCGACCTTCGCGCCGGCGTCCTTCGCGACCGTGGCCCAGTTGCTCGTGATCGACTGCGCGGTCGTCTTGCCCTTGAGGTCGGCCAGGGACGTGATGCCCTTCGTGCCGGTCTTGACCACGATGACACCGCGGGAGTACGTGTACGGCTCGGACAGCCCGAACTTGGCCTCGCGCTCGGGGTTCGTGGACACCTGGTTGGCGATGACGTCGATCCGGTCGGACTCCAGGGCCGCGAAGATCGCGTCGAACTGCGTCTCGACGAACTCCAGGCGCCAGCCGGCCTTCTTCGCGACGGCCTTGACGACGTCGATGTCGTAGCCGGTGAGCTCGTTGTTGCCCGACTCGTGGAACGTGAACGGCGGGTACGTGCCCTCCGTGCCGACCCGGACCACCGGTCGGTCGTCGGCGCTCGCGGCCGTCGTCGGCAGCAGGACGACCACCAGCAACGCCAGGAGCAGGAGCCTGGCTGCACTGCGCATTCGTCCTCCTCTTGGCACCCTATGACGGTACGGCGACAGTAGTGACGCCGCAGCGCGGCCCTGCACCACATCCATCATGTGGGCGGCGCGTGCACGCAGGTCAGCGCCGGCGGTTGAGGAAGGCCGCCATCGCCTCACGGGCCTCGTCGCTGCCGAAGAGCTCGCCCGACAGCTGGGCGAGACCGGCGCCGAGGGTGTCGATGCGGGTGACCAGGTCGTGGTTGAGCAGCTTCTTGGTCTCGCGCAGTCCCTGCGGGTAGCCCTTCGCGAGGTCCCCGACGACGCGGTCGACCTCGTCCGCGAGCTCCGCGGCAGGCACCGCACGGGTGACCAGCCCGATCTGTGCAGCCTCGACCGCGTCGAACGTGCGCGCGGTCAGGAACAGCTCGCTGGCCGCCCGGTCCGTCAGGCGCGGCACCAGGCTCAGCGAGATGATCGCGGGCGCGAGCGCGAGGCGCACCTCTGTGAGCTGGAAGGTCACCGGCTCCGCCGCGAGCACGATGTCGGCCGCGCCCACGATGCCGAGGCCGCCGGCGCGCACCGGCCCGTCGAGCTCGACCACGACGGGCGTGGTGGCCGTGGCGATGAGCAGCTGCATCGCCACCATCGACTTGGCCCCCTCGACCATGCCACCGGCCGACGCCTCGACCATGTCCGCGCCGGAGCAGAACACCGGCCCGGCGGAGCGGATGACGATGACCCGCACCTCCGGATCGGCGTCGGCCGTCTCCACGTGCGCCATCAGCTCCGACACGAGCTGCTTGCTCAGGGCGTTGCGGTTGTGCTCGCTGTCGAGCGTGATCGTGGCGACCCGCTTGTCGATGTCGAGGTGGACCAGCTCAGCCATGGTCGGGGCCTTCCGTGCGGTTCAGTAGGACTTGGGCAGGCCGAGCGAGAACTGGGCGACGAAGTTGAGCGCCATCTCCCGGCTCACCGGCGCGATGCGCGACAGGCGGGAGCCCGCGAGCATCTGCACCAGACCGTACTCGTTGGCCAGGCCGTTGCCACCGTGCGTCTGGATGGCGCGGTCGACCGCGTTGCAGACCGCCTCCCCCGCCGCGTACTTGGCCATGTTGGCCGCCTCGGCCGCCCGCATCACGTCGCCCGCGGCGTAGAGCGCGGCCGCCTTCTGCGTCATCAGCCGGGCCATCTCGATCTCGATGTACGTCTGCGCGAGGGGGTGGGAGATCGCCTGGTGGGCACCGATCGGCACGTCCCAGACCTTGCGCTCCTTGGCATACTCCGAGGCCTTCGCCAGGGCGAGCCGGGCGGTGCCGAGGGCGAACGACGCCGCCATGATGCGCTCGGGGTTGAGCCCGGCGAAGAGCTGCTCGATGCCGGCGCCCTCGCCGCCGATCAGTGCGTCGGTCGGGACGCGCACGTCGTCGAAGAACAGCGTGAACTGCTTCTCCGGCGAGATGATGCCCATGTCGATCTCCTGGAACGTGAAGCCCGCGGAGTCGGTCGGCACGAGGAACAGCGCCGGCTTGAGCTTGCCGGTGCGGGCGTCCTCGGTCCGGGCGACGACCAGCACGTGGCTGGCCTCGTCGACGCCCGAGATGTACGTCTTGGTGCCCGTCAGGCGCCAGCCGTCCGCCTCGCGGTACGCCGTGGTGATGATGTTGTGCGAGTTGGAGCCCGCGTCGGGCTCGGTGATCGAGAAGGCGAACGTCGACGTGCCGTCGGCCAGGCCGGGCAGCAGCGCCTGCTTCTGCTCCTCGCTGCCGTACTGCGTGATGATCGTGCCGACGATCGCGGGCGAGACGACCATGAGCAGCAGCGGGCTGCCCGCGGCAGCCAGCTCCTCGCAGACCGCGGCGAGGTCGCCGATGTCGCCGCCGCCTCCGCCGTACTCCTCGGGGATCGACACGCCGAGGAAGCCGTTGCGCCCCGCCTCGGCCCACAGCTCGGTGGTCTTCTTGCCCGTGCGCGCGGCCTCCTCGAAGTAGCTGCGGCCGAACTTGTTGCCGAGGGCGGCGACGGACTGACGCAGCGCGATGCGCTCGTCGGACTCGGTGAAGGCAATGGTCATGGTTGATCTCCTGTGGGTTCGGCCGCCTCGATGACGGCGAGCACGGCTCCGGACTCGACCTGCGAGCCCGGGGTGACCGAGAGCTGGGTGACGACGCCGTCGGTCGGCGCCGCGATGGTGTGCTGCATCTTCATGGCCTCGAGGACGACGATGACGTCGCCCCTGACGACCCGGGCGCCGTCCGCGACCGCCACCGTGACGACCGAGGCCGGCATGGGGGCGAGGAGCGATCCCTCCACGACCACGTCCGCCGGGTCCACGAACCGCGGCACCGGGACGAGGTCCATCGAGCCGTGCGGGCCGTCGACGTCGACCCACCCCTCGCCCACGTGGACCTCGTACGACTCCGTGACCCCGCCGACGTCGAGCACGACGCGCGTCGCGGTGGCGTCGACGACGCTGACGTCCTCGAGGTCGTGCTGGACGAAGCCGGCGCTGTACGAGACGGTGACCGCATCGCCCCCTCCCGCCGGCACGTACGTCCGCGTCCGGGGTGCACTCGGCACGTTGCGGTACGCGGCGGGGATGCGGCTCAGCACCCGGGCGCCGGTCGCCGCGGCCGAGGCCTTCGCCAGCGCGGCCGCGAGGACCGTCCGGCGTGCCGCCGCGTCGTCGAGGGCGGGCCGCGTCCAGGCCTCGAGCCGCTCGTCGAGCAGCGCGGTGTGGACCTGCGCGGCGGCGAAGGCCTCGTCGTCGAGGATCGAGCGCAGGAACGCCAGGTTGGTCCGCACGCCGTGGACGCGCGTGCGGCGGAGGACGTCGCCGAGCCGGCGGATCGCGGTGGCACGGTCGGGCCCGTGGGCGATGATCTTGGCGATCATCGCGTCGTAGTGGATGCCGACGACCGAGCCCGGCTCGACGCCGGAGTCGACCCGCAGCCCCGGACCGGCCGGGACATCGAACGTCCGGACGGTGCCGGTCTGCGGCTGCCAGCCGTCGGCGGGGTCCTCGGCGTACAGGCGCACCTCGACCGCATGGCCCGTCGGCCCCTCAGGCTCGGCCCCCAGGGCGGTCCCCTCGGCGACCGCGATCTGCTGGGCGACCAGGTCCACGCCGAAGACCTCCTCGGTGACCGGGTGCTCGACCTGCAGACGGGTGTTCATCTCCAGGAAGAAGACCCGACCGTCCTCGAGGTGCGCGTCCGAGACGAGGAACTCGACCGTGCCGGCGCCGACGTAGCCGACCGCCGCGACCGCAGCGCGTGCCGCGTCGTGCAGGACGGCGCGGACCGTCGCGCTCACGTCGGGCGCGGGCGCCTCCTCGACGACCTTCTGGTGACGGCGCTGGATCGAGCAGTCCCGGTCGCCGACCACCCAGCACGTGCCGTGGCGGTCTGCCATGACCTGGACCTCGATGTGGCGGGCGGTCGGCAGGTACGGCTCCACGAACACGGTCGCGTCGCCGAACGCGGACTGCGCCTCGGCGGCGGCCTTCGCGAGCTGGGCGTCCAGCTCGGCAGGGGCGGTGACGACCCGCATGCCACGTCCGCCGCCTCCGGCCGAGGCCTTGACCAGCAGCGGGAAGTCGTCGGGCGCCGCAGTCGCGGCGTCGACGCTCAGGGTCGGCACGCCGGCGGCGGCCATGAGCTCCTTGGCGCGGATCTTCGAGCCCATCTGCTCGATCGTGTCGGCGTCCGGGCCGATCCAGACCAGCCCGGCCGCGACGACGTCCCGCGCGAGCTGGGCGTTCTCGGACAGGAAGCCGTAGCCGGGATGGATCGCGTCGGCGCCGGCCCGGAGCGCGGCGGCGACGATGAGGTCACCCCGCAGGTACGTGTCGGTCGGCGCATCGCCCACCAGGCGCACGGCCAGGTCGGCCTCGGCGACGAACGGCGCCCCCGCGTCCGCGTCGGAGTGGACGGCCACGGTACGGATCCCGAGCTCCCGGCAGGTCCGGAGCACCCGGCGCGCGATCTCCCCACGATTGGCGACGAGCACTGACGTGATGACGGCGCTCACAGCCTGAACACCCCATAGCCCTCGGCGCCGCGCACTTCGCGGGTGTGGATGGCCGACAGGCAGATGCCCAGGATCGTCCGGGTGTTCCGGGGGTCGATCACCCCGTCGTCGTAGAGCATCCCGGACGTGAAGTAGGCCAGGGACTCCTTCTCGATCTGCTCCTCGACGTAGGCGCGCATCGCCAGGTCCCCTTCCTCGTCGTACGGCTGCCCCTTGGCCTCGGCGGCACCACGCGCCACGATCGAGATGACGCCGGCGAGCTGCGCCGGCCCCATCACGGCGGACTTGGCGTTGGGCCAGCTGAACATGAAGCGCGGGTCGTACGCCCGCCCGCTCATGCCGTAGTGACCGGCGCCGTACGACGCCCCGATCACGACCGAGAGGTGGGGCACGGCCGAGTTGGAGACCGCGTTGATCATCTGCGCGCCGTGCTTGATGATGCCGCCCTGCTCGTACTCCGCCCCGACCATGTAGCCCGTCGTGTTGTGCAGGAACAGCAGTGGCGTGTCGACCTGGTTGGCCAGCTGGATGAACTGCGCGGCCTTCTGCGCCTCCTCGCTGAAGAGCACGCCCTGGGCGTTCGCGAGGATGCCGATCGGGTAGCCGTGCAGCCGGGCGAAGCCGGTCACCAGCGAGGAGCCGTACAACGGCTTGAACTCGTCGAAGCTGCTGCCGTCGACGATGCACGCGATGACCTCGCGGGGGTCGAACGGGATCTTGAGGTCGGTCGGCACGATGCCGAGCAGCTCCTCCGCGTCGTGCAACGGCTCGGCGTAGGTCGGCTCGGGGATCGTGCCGCGCTTGCGCCAGTTGAGGTTCTTCACGATCGAGCGGCCGATCCGGATCGCGTCGCGCTCGTCCGCCGCGAGGTAGTCGGCGAGACCGGACTGGCGGGCGTGCATCTCCGCTCCGCCGAGGGACTCGTCGTCGGACTCCTCGCCGGTCGCCATCTTGACCAGCGGCGGACCGCCGAGGAAAACCTTGGCCCCGTCCTTGACCATCACGACGTAGTCGCTCATCCCCGGCACGTACGCGCCGCCGGCCGTCGAGCTGCCGAACACGAGCGCGATCGTCGGGCGCCGGTCCGCGCTGGCCCGGGTGATGTCACGGAACGAGCCGCCACCCGGGATGAAGATGTCCTTCTGCGTCGGCAGGTCCGCGCCGCCGGACTCGACGAGGTTGATCGTCGGCAGCCCGCACTCCGCGGCGATCTGCGCCGAGCGGCGGATCTTCGCGAGGGTGCTGGGGTTGGTCGACCCGCCCTTGACCGTGGGGTCGTGCGCCACGATCACGCACTCGACCCCCTCGACCACCCCGATGCCCGTGACGACCGAGGCGCCGACCGCGAAGCTCGTCCCCCACGCCGCGAGCGTCGAGAGCTCGAGGAACGGTGAGTCCTCGTCGACGAGCAGCTCGACCCGCTCGCGGGCGGTCAGCTTGCCGCGCCGCCGGTGCCGCTCGATCGCGCGCTCGCCGCCGGCGTCGATCGCCGCCCGGTGCTGCTCGGCCAGGTCGGCGACCCGCTCGAGCATGGCTGCCCGGTTCGTCCGATAGGCGTCGGTTGACCTCAGCATGCGTTCCTCCGTGTCTCGCCGGACGTCATCCCGCGCGTGGTGCACGCGGTGCGCGCGGGATGACGTCCCATCAGTACGCCAGCAGCTTCGCGGCCAGGTCGGTCATGACCTCGGTGGCGCCGCCACCGATGCCGAGGATGCGGGCGTCCCGGTAGTGCCGCTCGACCTCGGACTCGCGCATGTAGCCCATGCCGCCGAAGATCTGGACGGCCTCCGACACGACCCACTCGCACGCGGCGACCGAGATGTTCTTGGCCACGACGGCCTCGAGCAGCGGGCTCTCGCCGGCGGCCGCCTTCTCGACGGCCTCGCGGGTGATCGCCCGCGCGGCCGCGGTGCGGCTGTGCATCTCGACGAGCTTGTGCCGGATGACCTGCCGGGTGATGAGCGGCTTGCCGAACGTCTCGCGCTGGCGGGCGTACTCGACGGCCAGGTCGAGCGCACGCTGCGCGGTCGCGTAGCCCTGCGTCGCGAGGCTGACCCGCTCGTTGACGAACTGGTTGACGATCAGCCCGAAGCCGCCGTTGACCTCGCCGACGATGTTGCCCGCCGGGACGCGCACGTCGTCGAACGTGAGCTCGGCGGTGTCGGAGCAGTGCCAGCCCATCTTCTTCAGCGGCTTGGAGACCGTGAAGCCGGGCAGGCCCTTGTCGATGACCAGCAGGCTGATGCCGCCGAACCCGTCCCCGCCGGTGCGCACCGCCGTGGTCACGTAGTCCGAGCGGACGCCGGAGGTGATGAACGTCTTGGCGCCGTTGACGACGTAGTGGTCGCCGTCGAGCACCGCGCGGGTCTGCAGACCCGCCACGTCGGAGCCGCCGCCGGGCTCGGTGATGCCGAGGGAGCCGATCTTCTCGCCGGCCAGGGTCGGTCGGACGTAGCGCTCGATGAGGTCGGGGTTGCCGCTGTCGACCATGTGCGGCACCGCGATGCCGTGCGTGCAGAGGCTCGCGAGCAGGCCGCTCGACCCGCCGCCCGCGAGGACGGCCTCGGTCATGATCGTCGCGTCGATGATGTCGCCGCCGGAGCCACCGACCTCCTCGCTGAACGCGATGCCGAGCATGCCGACGTCGGCGGCCTTCCGGTGCAGCTCGCGCGGCAGCAGGCCGGCGTCCTCCCACGCGGGCAGGTGCGGCGCGATCTCCTTCTCGGTGAAGGAGGTGACCATCTCGCGCAGGGCGAGTCGTTCGGGGGTGTTCCAGGTGTTCACAGGGCAGCCTCGGCAATCGCAGGGGGTAGGAGGATGGAGGGGATGGCGCAGTCGCGGGCACGGAGCCACTCGCCGACGCCCTTGGCCTGCGGGTCGAGGCGGGTGGACGAGGCCACCCCCTCGCCGAGCAGGCCGCGGATCACGATGTTGACCGCCGCGAGGTGGGGCAGCGGGTGGATCTCGATGTCGAGCAGGGCGGACTCGGGCAGCAGCTCGCGCACGGTCGCCTCGTCGAGCAGCTCGAGCAGCCAGGCGTACGCGTCGTCCCGGGCCGGGTGGCCCGCCGGGATCCAGACCCCGACGTTGGCGTCGCCGCCCTTGTCGCCGGACCGCGCGTACGCCAGGCGTCCCAGCGGCGCCCGGACGGTGTCCGCCGCCCACTCCCCGAGTGGCGCAACCCGATCCGCGAGTGGCGCAACCTGGAGGTTCTGAGACGGCGAGTCGTCCATTTCTGCGCCAGTCCCCCGCAAGCGGGAGGTGCCCCCAGCGGGCTCGGTTGCGCCGATGGGGGGCGCGATGTCGGTGACGGTGCCGTCGGCGGCCACCACGCGGTGGGGCACCGTCGCCTGCGGGACGTACGCCGCGCGGTAGACGCCGTACGGGCTCGCGGCGGCGGGCGGACGGGACACGCTGAAGCCCGGGTACGAGGCGAGCGCGAGCTGGATCGCGGCGTCGCTGAACGTGCGCCCGACGGGATCGGCCCGCCTGCTCCGGACGTGCAGACGGAGCAGCGAGGTGGCCTCGGCCTGCGTCGCCGGGTCGGGGACGTCGGTGCGGTCGAGGTGCCACTCGACGGTCTCGGGCCGCTCGCCCCCGGCGAGGGCGGACTCCATCTGCTGCTGGACGAGCGCGGCCTTCTCGGGAATGTCGAGACCCGTGAGGAGGAACTCGACGCTGTTGCGGAAGCCGCCGAGCTCGTTGAGGCACACCTTGGCCGTCGCCGGCGGCGGCTCGCCGACCGCGCCGGAGATCGCGACCCGGTCCGGGCCGGCCTGGCTGAGGGTCAGGGTGTCGAGGCGCGTCGAGACGTCCGGACCGAGGTACAGCGGCGACCCGATCTCGTACACCAGCTGCGCTGTCACCGTGTCGACCGTGACCGCGCCGCCGGTGCCGGCGTGCTTGGTGATGACGCACGAGCCGTCCGCTGCGATCTCCGCGACCGGGAACCCCAGCGGAGTCGACATGTCGACATCGGTGAACCCAGCGAAGTTGCCGCCCGTCGCCTGCGTGCCGCACTCGATCACGTGCCCGGCCACCACCGCGCCCGCGAGCTGGTCGAGGTCGTCCCGCGCCCAGCCGAAGTGCGCGATCGCGGGCCCGACGACCACCGACGCGTCCGTGACCCGCCCGGTGACCACCACGTCGGCCCCTCCCTCCAGGGCCGACGCGATGCCGAACGCACCGAGGTACGCATTCGCCGTGAGGACGCCACCGAGGCCGAGCTCGTCGGCGCGACCCGTGAGGTCGTCGCCCTCCACGTGCGCGATCACGATCTCGAGACCCTGCTCCGCCGCGATCTCCCGCAGCTTCGCGGCCAGCCCCGCGGGGTTGAGCCCGCCGGCGTTCGCGACGATCCGGACGCCGAGCTCCTTGGCCAGCGCCATCGAGTCGGTCATCTGCCGGACGAACGTGCGGGCATAGCCGAGTGACTCGTCCTTCATGCGGTCCCGGCCCAGGATCAACATCGTCAGCTCGGCCAGGTAGTCGCCGGTCAGGTAGTCCAGCTCGCCGCCCTCGAGCATCTCGCGCATCGCGCCGAGCCGGTCACCGTAGTAGCCCGAGCAGTTCCCGATCCGGAGGGCGCGGGTCATCGCTCCGCCAGGCGGACGGGTTCGGCCCCGGGCAGCCCCGCGAAGGCCTGGACGATCGTCAGCCAGTGCGCGGCGTGCTCACCCTCGGCGGTGACGTCGACGTCGTCGAGGTGACGGCGGCGGGTGGCGAGCAGCGCGAAGTCGTGTCCGGAGCCGGTGACCCGCTCGGCAGCGTCCTCGGGGCCCCAGGTCCACAGGTCGCCGTCGGGCCCGGTGAGCTCGACCCGGATCTGCACGCCGGGGTCGTCCTCGCCCCGGGCGAGGTACGCGTACGAGCGGGCCCGGACGCCGATGTGGCAGACGTGCTTGGCGCGCGAGGTCTCCGGGATCGTGATGCCGAGCGCCTCGGCGACGTCGTGGCCGTGCGCCCACGTCTCCATGATCCGGGCGGTCGCCATCGACGCGGGGCTCATCGGCGGGCCGAACCACGGGATCTTCTCGCCGTCCGGGACGCCGCGCAGCGCCGCGTCGAGCTCGACCCGACCCTCACGCCACACCTGGAGCAGGTCCTGCGGCGGGATCAGCGCCATCTCCTCGGTCGCGGTGTCGATGAACCCGAACGGGTCCTCGGCGGCGGCGAGCATCAGGCGGCCGAACTCGTCGGGGTCGACGATCGCGGCGAGCGAGGCGCTGTCGGTCCAGTGCAGGTGGGCGACCTGGTGCGTGACCGTCCACCCCTCGGGCGTCGTGACGGTGGCCCAGCCGTCGGCCGGCAGCCCGGCGACCCACTGGTCCAGCTGCAGGCTCTCGGCCGTGAGGTCGGACAGGATCCCGTCGAGAACGGTCATGGCATCTCCAGCTCGTGGTCGAGGACGGCGGCCCAGGAGTCCAGGACCGCCGATCGGCGTCTTGCGTCGTCGGTCAGGGAGGCGGCCAGGCCGAGCCCGCGCACCAGGTCGAGCGTGGCCTGGACGAGCTGGCGGTTGTCGCCCTGCGACTCGTCGATGCCCAGCAGCTCGACCGCGTACGTGTGGGTCTCGCGGCCGATGCGGCGCTCGAGCGGAGCGACCGCCTCGCGCAGCTCCGCGTCGGTGCGCGCAGCGACCCACAGCTCCAGCGCCGCGAAGAACACCGGGGAGACGAACTGCGCGGCGAGGATCTCCAGGACGCCGCGGGTGCGGCCCTCCTCGGAGAGCTGCTCGGCGCTGCGCCGCATCTCCTCGCGGCGACGGTCGGTCAGGTGCTCGACCGCGGCGACGACGAGGGCCTGCTTGCTGGGGAAGTGGTGCAGCTGGGCGCCACGGCTCACGCCCGCCCGCCGACTCACGACCGTGGTGGTCGTCCCGGACCAGCCGAGCTCGACGAGGCAGTCGACGGTCGCCTCCATCAGGCGCTGCCGCATGGCGCGCGAGCGCTCGCCCTGCGGGATGCGCGTCGGCGCGGTCTCGGTGCTCACGCGACCAAGCATGGGCCCTCCACAACAAACAGTCAAGCATGATTGTTTGTTTCTGTTGGCAACCTAAGCCGTTTCTCACGTCGTCATCACGCCCACCTCATGCGCACGAGGTGCACTGGGAGCCCTTCCCACCCCAGCTCCCAGGAGTCACCATGCGCACCCCTCTCACCCTCAGCGGCCTCGTCCTCGCCGCCGCCCTCACGCTCAGCGCCTGCGCGGGTGACGACGACGAGCTCAGCGCGAGCGACCGCGAGAAGGCCTCGGAGACGGCGATCGAGTACGTCGGCGGGGGCGCCACCACGGACGTCGAGCGCGGCGACGGCGACGACGGCTATGCGTACGAGGTCGAGATCACGCTGTCCGGCGGCACCGACATCGAGGTCGAGCTCGACAAGGACTTCCAGGTCATCAACAACCCCCCGACGATCGCCGATCTCGGGCTCACGAAGAGACCGACGCCGGACGCCACGCCGACGCCCCGCTCCGATCCTGACGACCGCCCGCTCACCGGGACGACGCTCAAGAAGGCCACCGCGGCAGCGCTCAAGGCCACCGACCCGGAGGCCAAGGTCACCGAGACCAGCCGCAGCGACGACGCCGACCACGCGTACGAGGTCGAGGTCCTGCTGCCGAACGGCCAGGACGCCACGGTCGAGCTCGACAGGTCGTTCAAGGTGATCCGGGTCGACGACTGACGAGCTGTGACAACCTGATCGGGCTCGGACGTGACCTCCGGTACTCTCCTCGGACTCCCACCCGCGCGACCGAAGGACTCCCATGGCCGAGCAGGCCCCGCCTCCCCCGCCACCGCCCCCGCCGCCTGCCGACGCGCCGACGACGGCGGCAGCGCCCGAGCCCGCCCGCCGCAGCCGCAAGGGTCCCGTCCTCGGCGGCATCGCCGTCGCGGCGGTCCTGGGCATCGGCTACGGGGCGTACGCGATCTGGGACAAGCTCGACGGCGGCGGCCCCCAGCCCCACGACGTGCTCCCGGCGTCCACCCAGCTGTACGCGCGGGTCGACCTGGATCCGTCGGCCGGCCAGAAGATCGCGCTGTTCAAGCTGATCCGCAAGTTCCCCGACGTCGCCGAGGAGATCGGCATCCGGGACGAGGACCAGGACATCCGACAGCTGGTCTTCGACGAGGCCCTCAAGGGCTGCGACGGGCTGGACTACGAGGACGACGTCAAGCCGTGGCTGGGTGATCGCGTCGGCATCGGCGCCGAGCTGCAGGACGAGCGCTTCGTCATCGCCGTCCAGACCAAGGACGAGAAGAAGTCGCGCGAGGGCATCAAGAAGCTCTTCGGGTGCGGCGGCGAGGGCTACGGCATCGCGTACCTCGACGGCTACGCGATCCTCGCGCCGAAGCAGGCGGACGTCGACGCGTCGGTCACGGCCGCCAAGAAGGCCTCGCTCGGGGACTCCAAGCGGTTCAGCGACGACTTCGACGAGCTCGGCGGCGAGGGCATCGCCTCGGCGTGGGTCGACGTCGCGTCGGTCGCGGACACCCCTGAGGCCAAGCAGATGTTCGGGCCCCAGCTCGACGAGCTGGTCGCGGCCGGGTCCGTCGCGACCACGCTGCGCGTCGACGGCAACGCCCTCGAGCTCGCAGCCCTCGGCGGCGGGACGCAGCAGGGCGACACCGACGCGGTCAGCCTCGCGAGCCTGCCGTCCGACACGGTCCTCGCCCTGTCGCTCGCCGGCGTCGGCGACCAGGTGGGCGAGGCGTTCGACGCCTTCGTCCAGAGCTTCGACGAGCTGGCCGCGAGCTTCACGGGCAGCACGGCGGGCATCGCGGAGAGGGCGACCGCGGGGTCCGCCGTCCCGTACTCGAGCAGCCCGCCCGACACCGCCCAGGACCTCATCGACCAGATCGAGCGGTCGAGCGGCTTCCGGCTGCCCGAGGACCTCGAGACCCTGTTCGGCGACCGCCTCACGCTGGCGGTCGGCGCCAAGAACCTCGAGGCCCTCCCGACGCTGTCCGGCCCGGAGGGGCTGTCCTCGCTCGACGTCGCGCTCGCCCTCGACTCGGACCGGACCAAGGCGCTCGCGCTCGTCCAGCGCATCGTGTCGCTGGGTCGCGACGCCGGCATCCCGCTGGTCGCCCAGCCCACCGACGACGGTGCCGTCCTGGCCACGAACCAGGACGCGGCCACGTCCATCACCGACGCCGACGGCTCGCTCGGCGACGAGAAGGCGTTCCAGGAGGTCGTGCCGGACGGCGACGCGGCCTACGGCGGCTTCTACCTCAACATCGGGGCGATCCTCGACAAGCTGCTCGAGGCCGACCCCCCGGAGGGCGTCCGTTCGGTGATCGAGGAGGCGAAGGCGCTGTCCGCGGTCGGCGTGTCGGTGACCGAGGAGGACGGCGACCGCTCGCTCGTCAGGCTGCGGGTGTCGTTCAACTAGGCAACGACGAGGGGCCCGGTCGCTGGCGCGGCCGGGCCCCTCGTGCTGCCGGCGGTCAGTCGTCCTCGGGGAACGCGCAGTAGGCCCGGGGCTTGGACGCGTTGACGTACGTCGGCCGTGCGCTGTTGCGCGCCTCGGCCGTGAAGATCAGTCCACCGGTCTCGGCGCGCGGCACCGCGACGTCCACCGTGACCATCGTGCCCTTCTTGACCCGCACGCTCGCGATGCGCGTCTGGTCGGCGTGGATCCGGAACTGGGCGTCCGCGCCGGCGGCCGACCGGTCGTCGAGCCCCACCTCGGCGTGCACCCGCTTGCAGGTGTGCAGGGTCAGCCAACGGGTCCTGCCCCCCGCGCTCGCACTCGATGCCCAGTAGCGGGTGACCGGCGTGCCGGCGACGGTCTGCGGACCGTACTGGCCCTTGTACTGTTCGCCCGAAGCCAGCGGGACATCCGGCACGTTGGCCATCTTGTACCAGGCGTAGGCGCGCATGATCACGGTCTTGCTCGCACCACCGGAGAGGCCCGACCCGGACGGCTTGTAGACCCGGTATCTCGTGCTGCCGTCACGCGGTGCGACCGTCTTGGCGTACGCGCCACCGGACTTGACCGTCGTGGTCGCGACCGTGCGCCACCGATTGCCGCCCTGGTCGATGTCGAAGAACTGGACCTTGAGCCTCGCGCCCTTCGCGGACGGCGAGACCTTGCCGGAGAAGACGACGGTGTCGCCCTGCTTGATCTCGGTGCGGGTGACCGAGAGGCTGACCTTGTAGGGGGTGGCGGCCTGCGCCTGGGACACCAAGACCGGCGTGAAGCCGACGGCGAGTGCGGCGGCCACGAGTGTGAGATGTCGCATGAGGGGTGCTCCTTCGGGACATGGATGCCCGGGAACTGACTGACGTCGGTCGGTGTGATCGGCGCGCCAAGGCGTCCGCTTTCGTCAGTATGCGCCCCCGCGGTCAGCTCAGGCAGCAGGTTCGGGGACGATCTCGCCGACCATCGTCTCCTCGCGCGCCGCGGGGTCGACGGTCGACTCGTGCTCGAGCTCGCCGACCGCGCGGCGGGCGAAGTCGGCCGCCAGCTGCAGCGCCATCTCGCTCTCGGGCAGGACGTCGGCCAGGACCGGGAACGCGTGCACCTGCTTGCGCCACAGGTGCGTCTCGACCTCGACGCCCCGCTCGGACAGCAGCAGCGCCATGGCCTCCACCTCGGGGCGGAGCATCTCGTCCTCGACCGCGACGAAGAACGTCGGCGACGAGATGTACGCGACCGCGTGCAGCGGGGAGGCATATCCCTCGATCGCGGCCCCCTCGGGCAGCCACCGCTCGCGGATCTTGGCGATGCGCTGCACCGGCAGGTACGCGTCCCGCGAACGGATGACCCGCACGACGGCCTTGTCCTCGCGGTCGGGGTCGACGCTGAGCAGCGGGGAGAAGCCGAGGATCGCCGCGGGGGCCTGGAGGCCGCGGCGAGAGGCGAGCTCGGCGATCTTCATCGCGAGGTAGCCTCCGGCGGAGTCCCCGGCCACCACGATCTTGTCGGGGTGGTCGCTGGCGTCGAGCAGGGCGGCGTACGCCGTGATGGCGTCGTGCACGGAGTCGGCGACCGACCCCTCGGGCAGCTGGACGTAGTCGACCGAGATGACCGTCGCGCCCGTCTTGAGCGCGAGCCGCTCGCAGATGCGGCGGTGGCTCTCGATGCCGCACGAGAAGAACCCACCGCCGTGCAGGTACAAGAGGGTCATGTCGCTGCTCGGCCCGTAGCGGTGCGTCATCGACTCGACTCGGACGCCGCCCAGCTCGTGGACCTCGAAGTCGACGTGGCGTGACCGCGGTCGCCTGGCGGAGAACCGGTCGAGCCCGCGGATGACCGTCAGCGAGCGGTCGTTGATGGGCGTCACCCGCAGCAGGGGCTTGAACACGATGCGGGCCGAGCGCTGCAGCACGCGCGCCTTGAGGCTGAACGACTCGTGCACGACGGCCTGGTCGTAGACCACCCGCATGGGTCCGCGGCCCGGGAGGTCCAGCCGTACGCGGCGGCGCGGCGGCGTGCGGACACGCGCCAGACGCGTCGGACCGGTCAGCCGATGGAGCAGGGAGGACCACCACATGCCCCCGACCGTACCGTCGGTATGGCGGCGGTTCAATGCCGTCAGTCGGCGCGGAACCGGGCGTCGACCTCGACCCGGACGAGGATCTCCTCGGGCGCCAGGTCCAGCACGGGTCCGTCGTCGCCGGCGACCTTCGCGGACGCCTGCAGCAGCTGGACGTCGCCCGCACTCGCGCCGGGACCGGTGAGCATCCCCGGGTCGGCCACCTGGACCGCGACCACCCGCCCGCGGCCGACCGCGTCGGCGTACGCCTGCGCCTTGGTCACCGCGTCCTCGACCGCCGCCGTGCGTGCCTCGGCCTCGTACGCGCGCCGGTTCGCGGCGGTCACGTCCCAGGCGATGCCGGCGATCTCGACCCCATCCACACCGGACCAGTCGTCCAGCAGGCTGCTGAGCCGCTCGAAGTCGACGAACTCGGCGCGCACCCGGAGCCGGGCGACGTGGACCGGCTCGCTGCGCTGACCGTCGGCGGCCCACGGGCGGTGGCTCAGGACGTGCACCTGGTCGCTGGACCAGGTCCGGACCGCCCGCAGGTCGGTCAGTTCCCTGAGCTGGGCGCTCAGCGGCTCCTGGATCGCGATCGCCTCGGCCACGACCGCCTGCTTGTCGCCGCCCTCGACCGCGGCCGCCAGCGACACGGTCGCCCTCTCGGCAGGGTGACTCTGCTCGGCGGACCCGCGGACGGTGATCTCCAGTGACATGCCGTCATGATGCCGCACCGGAACCGGTTACGCCGGGCTTGGCGAACCGTCCGGTCAGGACGCCCGCAGGCGCGCACCGTCGAGCGGGACCAGCTCGGTGCGGGTGCGCGCGCCGATCTCGTGGCCGGCGTCGCAGACCAGCTGCGCGTGGACGGCCTCGCCGCAGCCGGCGTGCCGCACCTGCACCGGCGGTCCGGCCGCGCCCGCCCGGTGCCGGTCGCCCCAGTCCATGATCGCGACGAGGATCGTGCGCAGCTCCCGTCCCGCCTCGGTCAGCACGTACTCGTGCCGCGTCCGCTCGCCGTCGGCCCGCACCGGGCGCTTCTCGGCCAGGCCCTCGTCGACGAGCAGCTGCAGGCGCTTGGTCAGGACGTCGCGCGAGATGCCGAGGTGGTCCTGCAGGGCGTCGAACCGGCGCACGCCGTTGAACAGGTCGCGCACCACCAGCACGGTCCACCGGTCGCCGAGCACCTGTGCGGTGCGGGCGATCGAGCAGGTCGCGGAGTCGTAGTTCGTCCAGGTCATGCGTCACCTCTGAGTTCGGATTGCAGACTCAGATGCTACGCTGCCGGGCACCCGGAGGGAAAGAGGCGAGCATGACCGAGCTGACCGAGCAGAGCAGGACGATCTCGTGGGTCGATCCGCGGCCGCAGGCCGAGCAGGCGCTGACGATGAGCGGCCTGGACTACCTCCGCGCGATGCAGGAGGGCACGATCCCGCCGCCGCCCATCGCGAGCCACATCGGCCTCGAGGTCGTGGATGTCGCGGAGGGCCTCGCGGTCATGGCCGCGACCCCCGACGAGTCGCACTACAACCCGATCGGCTCGGTCCACGGCGGCTTCTCCGCGACGCTGCTCGACTCGGTCTGCGGGTGCGCGGTGCAGACGACCCTGCCCGCCGGGACCGCGTACACGTCGCTGGACCTGAGCGTGAGCTTCCTGCGCGCCATCACCGCCGACACCGGACGGGTCGTCGCGACGGGACGCGTCACGAAGCCGGGCTCGCGGGCCGCGTTCGTGGAGGCCGAGATCAGGGACGCCGGCGGGCGGCTGCTGGCGACCGCGACGTCCACGTGCCTGGTGTTCCAACCCTGAAAACCCGAGGGTTTCCTCAGCTAGCATGAACCCCGTGGTCACCCTCGACGATCTCCAGGTCCGCTCGCTCGGCGCGAGCACCCTCGACAGCCCCCTCGCGCTCTACGTCGACGGGCGGGAGACGAACGAGTACTACGTCGGCGAGACCGACCGGATCCTCTACGACGACACCCTCGAGCTCATCGCCGCCCGAGGCGTGCCGATGGAGCAGCTGCCGACGTTCGAGGCCGGCGGCCCCCGCCGCAAGATCTTCTTCGAGCCCGCCACGACGCGCGTCGGGGTCGTCACGTGCGGCGGCCTCTGCCCGGGCCTGAACGACGTGATCCGCGCCATCGTGCTCGAGCTGCACACCCACTACGGCGTCCGCGACGTCATCGGGTTCCAGCACGGCTACGCCGGCATCGTGGAGTCCAACGGCCACGACGTCGTCACGCTGACGCCCGAGTACGTCTCGCGCATCAACGAGCGGGGCGGCACGATCCTCGGCTCGTCGCGCGGCGCGCAGGACCCCGGCCTCGTCGTCGACCGCCTCGTCGAGCTCGGGGTCGACATCCTCATGGTCATCGGCGGCGACGGCTCGATGCGCGGCGCCCACAACATCGGTGCCGAGATCGAGCGCCGTGGCCTGACCATCGGCATCGTCGGCGTCCCGAAGACGATCGACAACGACATCCCGCACATCGGCCAGAGCTTCGGCTTCTCGACCGCGTTCGCCAAGGCCGCGGAGTCGATCAAGGCAGCTCGCGTCGAGGTCGAGGCGGCGGTCGGTGGCGTCGCGATCGTCAAGGTCATGGGACGGCACGCAGGCTTCATCGCCTGCTACGCGGCCCTGGCCAACCACGACGCGGACTTCGTCCTCATCCCGGAGGTGCGCTTCTCCCTCGACGGCGACAACGGGCTGCTGTCGCTCCTGGGCCAGCGGGTGCAGGAGCGTGGCAGCGCGGTCATCGTCCTGGCCGAGGGAGCGGGCCAGGACCTCATCCCGGCCAGCGACCGCACGGACGCCAGCGGCAACGCCGTCCTCGGCGACATCGCGGGGTTCCTGCGTGACCAGATCACCAAGGACTTCGCCAACCGCGGCCAGGCGCTGACCATGCGGTACTTCAACCCCGGGTACGCGATCCGGTCCGTCCCCGCCGACGCATCGGACTCGGTCTACTGCGCCCGGCTCGCGCAGACCGCGGTGCACGCGGCCATGGCCGGACGGACCGACATGGTCGTGGGGCGGCGGCGGCACCGCTTCGTCAACGTCCCGATCCCGTTCGTGACGGCCGGCTCGCACAGCGTCTCGCCCGACGGCGACCTGTGGCTCTCGGTGCTCGAGAGCACGGCCCAGCCGTTCTCGATGGCCTGAGGCCGCCTACCGGATCTGGGTGAAGGACCAGCCGCTGACGTCGGCCAGTCGGCCGCGCCAGAGCATCCCACTCCCGTGCTGGTTGCCCGGTCCCACGATGAGGCGGGCGTCCCTGAGGTGGAAGTAGGCCGGGAGCGCCCCGTCCAGCGGCCGCAGCTCGGTGAACAGCGAGCCCATCGCCCTGCCGATGTTCGGGTCGCTGGCCGTCAGCTCGCGCGTCGCCTCGTCGACCCACCACCGGCGCGGCACCAGCAGGCCGCTCACGACTCCACCGGGGATGGTCGCCGTCACCGACACGGACAACGGCTCGTCACCCCTGTCGTCGAGGCGCTCGATCAGCTCCACCAGGCTGATGAGGAGCACGTCCGGCAACGACCCCTCCACGTCCTCGAAGTCCGCGGTCTCAGCATCCGGCGGGGTCTCGCCGGAGGGTCGTTCGTCGGCCATCTCATGTCCTCGTCGTCGCGATTCCCCCGCACCACCCGACGCTAGCCCGCTGGGGGACATCGTGCTGCGGTTATGCCCAAGCGGGGAAAGCGAAGCCGCGGCCGGCGCAGCCCGCACGCAGCAGCGTTCCGGATGGTGAGACGGCCTTGCCCGTTCCTGAGACGCTGAGAGAGTTGAAACCCCAGACTCCACCTTCTCCCCGGGAGACACCATGAGCGACACCTGGTCATTCGAGACCAAGCAGATCCATGCCGGACAGGTCCCCGATCCGACCACGGGCGCTCGCGCGCTGCCGATCTACCAGACGACGTCGTACCAGTTCCGCGACACCCAGCACGCCGCGGACCTGTTCAGCCTCGCCGAGCCCGGCAACATCTACACGCGCATCATGAACCCGACCCAGGACGTCGTGGAGCAGCGGCTCGCCGCGCTTGAGGGCGGCGTGGGCGCACTGCTCTTCGCGTCGGGCCAGGCCGCGACCACGGGTGCGCTGACCAACGTCGCCGAGGCCGGCGACCACATCGTCGCGTCCGCGAGCCTGTACGGCGGCACCGACAGCCTGCTGCGCCACACGTTCCCGAAGCTCGGGATCACGGTCTCGTTCGTCGAGGACGCCAACAACCCCGACGCGTGGCGCGCGGCCGCGCAGGAGAACACCAAGGCGTTCTTCGGCGAGACGATCGGCAACCCGAAGGGCGACATCCTCGACCTCGAGGCCGTCTCGACGGTCGCCAAGGAGGTCGGCGTGCCGTTCATCGTCGACAACACGGTCGCCACCCCGTACCTGCTCAACCCGCTCCAGCACGGCGTCGACACGGTCGTGCACTCCGCCACGAAGTACATCGGTGGCCACGGCACCGCGATCGCCGGTGTCGTCATCGACGGCGGCACGTTCGACTACGGCGCGCACGGCGACAAGTTCCCCGGCTTCACGACCCCCGACGCGAGCTACCACGGCCTGGTCTTCGCCGAGGCCCTCGGACCCGCGGCGTTCATCGCCAAGCTGCGCGTGCAGTACCTGCGCAACGTCGGCCCCGCGATCGCGCCGTTCAACGCCTTCCTCATCGCCCAGGGCCTCGAGACCCTGAGCCTGCGCATCGAGCGCCACATCGAGAACACCCGCAAGGTCGCCGAGTGGCTCGAGGCGCGCGAGGACGTCGCGAAGGTGACGTGGGCGAGCCTCGACAGCAGCCCGTACAAGGCGCTCGCCGACAAGTACACGCCCAAGGGCTCGGGCGCCGTGCTGACGTTCGAGCTGCCCGGCGGGATCGACGCCGGACGCGCGTTCATCGACGCGCTCGAGCTGTTCAGCCACGTCGCCAACATCGGCGACGTGCGCAGCCTCGCGATCCACCCCGCCAGCACGACCCACTCGCAGGGCACGCCCGAGGAGCACGCCGCGACCGGCGTGACCCCGGGCCTCGTGCGCCTGGCGATCGGCCTCGAGGGCATCGACGACATCCTCGCCGACCTCGACGCCGGATTCCGCGCGGCCAAGTGAGCCTGGCCCCCGGCATCGATCCCTCTCTCGTCACCGGTGCGTGGCGGGAGGGGGATCCGTCAGGTTCGCGGCAGTTCGCCGACATCGGCGACGTCCGCCTCGACTCCGGCACGACCCTCGCGGACGTGCGCCTGGCGTACGAGACCTGGGGGACGTACGACGGGTCGAACGCGGTGCTCGTGCTGCACGCCCTCACCGGCGACAGCCACGTCCACGGGCCGGCCGGGCCCGGGCACCCCACCCCCGGGTGGTGGGACGCGGTCGTCGGGCCCGGGCTGCCGATCGACACGGACCGCTTCTTCGTCGTGGCCGCCAACATCCTCGGCGGCTGCCAGGGGTCGACCGGTCCGGCGTCCCTCGACCCCGACGGCCTGCCGTGGGGTGGGTCGTTCCCGGCCCTGACCGTGCGCGACCAGGTGCGCGCCGAGGTCGCCCTCGCCGACCTGCTCGGGATCCTGCGGTGGCACGGCGTGGTCGGCGGCTCGGCCGGCGGGATGCGCGCGCTGGAGTGGGCCGTCGAGCACCCCGAGCGGGTCGACCGGCTGTTCCTCCTGGCGACGTCCGCAGCCGCCTCCGCCGAGCAGATCGCGCTGTCACGCACGCAGGTCGCCGCGATCGAGAACGACCCCGCGTGGTTCAGCGGCGACTACTACGACGGACCGCACGGCCCGCTCGTCGGGCTCGACCTGGCCCGCCGCATCGCCCACATCGCGTACCGCAGCGAGGGCGAGCTGGCCGACCGGTTCGGTCGCACGGTGCAGGACGACGGCCGCTGGGCGGTCGACTCGTACCTGCAGCACCACGGTGCGAAGCTGGTCGGCCGCTTCGACGCGGGCGCGTACGTCGTCCTGACCTCCGCGATGGACAGCCACGACGTAGGACGTGACCGCGGTGGCATCGAGGCCGCGCTCAAGCGGGTCACCGCCCGCACGGTCGTCGCGGGCATCGACTCCGACCGGCTCTACCCGATCCATCAGCAGCAGCAGCTCGCCGACCTGATCCCCGGCGCGGGGCCCCTCGAGGTCGTCAAGTCGCCGTTCGGCCACGACGGATTCCTCATCGAGGCCGACCAGGTCGGCGAGCTCGCCCGCAGCCTCCTCGCCTGAGCTCCGTTCGCCGACGAGTCACGCACGGACGCCGACGAGTCACGCACGGACGCCGAGGAGTCACGTAGTCGCGGCCCGGAGCCGCTCGCGCCGGGCCACGATGCTGGTGAGGACCGCGAGCACCGACCAGGCGACCAGCACGGCGAGCGGTCGGACGACCTGGTCGGCGCCGAAGTACGCCTGGCTCGTCCCCGCTGCCAGCGCCGCCCCGTGCGGCAGCCAAGGGGTGATCGCCGCCCACGGCTGGGGCAGCAGCAACGGGTGCGCTGCCGTGACCAGGGGCGCCGCGGCCAGCACGAGCACCGTGATCGCCACGCCGATGCCGACGACCCCGAACAGGCTCTCCAGCGCGTACGTCGCCGAGCTCACGGCGAAGATCGCGAGTGCGGCCACCAGCCACCACACCGCGAGACCGGTGCCGTACGAGTGGGACGCGTACGCCGCGAGGACGCCGCCCACGACCACGGCGGCCGCCCCGTTGACCACCAGGCGGCGAGCCCCGGCGGCCAGCGTCTCGGAGCGGGGACCACGACGCCACGTGCTCACCATCGCCACCACCAGCCCCGTTGCGACCGCCAGCCCGGTGAGCAGGTAGACCCGCTGGTGGTCGGTGTCGCCGGCGTCGGCCCGGACCAGGTCCCGCACGTCGGCACGTCGTCCGTACGCCCCCTCGACGAGCGCGACTTCGCGGACGATCGCGCGGTTGAGGTCCTCGCCGTTCGCCGACGCGAGGTAGAGCACGTCCTTCTCGTTCCTGAGGTCCACCACGACCGCGGCCACGCTGCGCCCGCTCGTGACGCTGGCCCGCGCCTGTGCCGCGGTCGCCAGCGGACGGGCGCTGAACGGCGTGCCGTCCAGGGCGTTCGCGGTGTCGACCAGGGCCGCGGCCACCACCGGAGACGCGACGATCCGGATCGGTGCGCGGTGCGGGGAGTCGTCGGGGCCGGCCAGCGCGAGCGTCAGCACGACCACGAGCTGCAACAGGCCGAGCGCCACCCAGACCGCTGCTCGTCGTCCCACAGGCACCGAGCCTAGGGGGTGTGCGAGCGTTGACCCATGAGGATCCGCTGGTTGCCGTGGCGGCTGCGCGTCGTGGCGGTGACCGTGCCGGCTGCGGCCGCGATGTTCACGGCCGTGGCGCTGGCCCCCGCACCCCAGGACGCCGAGCCGATGGCGGTCGCGCCGGCCGCCGAGACGAGCTGCCTGCCGATCGAGCCGCTCACCTCGGTGAAGGCGCTCAACCGGCTCGCCACCAAGGTCCGCGGCGGCTCAGAGTTCCAGGGCGCCGACGTCGGCGCGGACGTGACGCTGCAGGACGGGCGCCGGCTGTGGGTCTTCGGCGACACGCTGCGGGCCAAGGACTTCCGCGGGCAGCGGTTCGTCCGCAACTCGATGCTGCTGTTCCGCGACGGGTGCGCGGACGTCGTCCTTCCCGCGGACCACGGAGCGCTGATCCCCGACCGCAAGGACGGCGTGGGCTACTGGCCGATGTCGGTGGCCAAGGTCGAGCGTCCCGGGTACGACCTGGTCGGCGTGGCCGCGCAGCGCGTCCGGGGAGCGACCGTGCCGGACGGCGCCCTCGCGTTCGAGAACCTCGGGCCTGCTATCGCGGTGTTCATCGTGCCGGCGGGCAAGACGCCGCAGCTCATCCGGGTCCGCGACATCGGCCGCGACCTGGCCGGCACCAGCCGTCCCACCTGGGGTGCGGCGGCGGCCGTGCACGACGGCTGGGTCTACCTGTACGGCACGGCCAACCGGGGCGCGTCGTTCGGCTACTCGTTGCAGGTCGCCCGGATCAGGCCGGACGACATCCTCGAGCCGTCGCGGCTGCGCTACTGGGACGGCAAGCGGTGGCAGCGCACGGCGTCCCGCGCCGCGGTGCTCATTCCCGCCCAGGGCGGCGTCTCGCAGACGTTGAGCGTGTTCGAGCAGGACGGCCGGTGGTACGCGGTGAGCAAGCGGGACGAGTTCCTCGGCACCGATCTCGTGGTGTGGTCCGCGCCACGTCCGACCGGGCCGTTCGTCGCCGGACCGACGGTCGCGCAGATCCCGTCCGAGGAGAAGTCGGGGACGCTGCGCTACATGCCGCTCGCGCACCCGGACCTGCTGCCGAGGAAGGGCACGGTCGTGGTCTCGTACAGCCAGAACAACGCCGACGTCGCCCGCGTCGACAAGAACCCGTTCCTCTACCGCCCCCGCTTCCTCCGCATCACCCTCCCCACCCCCACCCCCAACCGCTGACGAGTCACGCACGGACGGCGAGGAGTCACGTACGGAGACCGACGAGTCACGTACGGATCTGTGCGCGACTCGTCAGCGTCCGTACGCGACTCGTCAGCGTCCGTACGCGACTCGTCAGCGTCCGTACGCGACTCCTCAGCGTCCGTACGCGACTCGTCGGCGGAGGGGTCAGACGAGGCGGCGGACGACCCCGAGCGGTGCGTGCTTCATGACCTGGCCGATCGGGGCCCACGGCCAGCCCGGGACCGCGGCATCGACGACCTCGGCCTCGATCTTCTTCACCAGCGCGCGGCAACCGGTCTCGGTGTCGACCATCATCCGGGTCTCCTGCTGCACGCCCTCGTTCATCTCCGAGGCGATGTAGCCCGGGTAGAGCGTCGTGACCTTGATGTCGAGGCCCTTGCGCCCGATGAGGTCGGACCGGATGCCCTCGGCGATCATCGCGATGCCGGCCTTCGTGGCGGCGTACGTCGTCATGGACGACGGCATCCCCCGCATCGCCGACATCGAGGAGATGACGACGAGGTGCCCGGCCTTGCGCTCGTAGAAGTGCTCCATCGCCGCCTCGCACTGCGCGAGCGCCGCGATGAAGTTGGTCTCGGCGGTCTCCTTGTTCGCGTGGAACTTGCCGGTGCCGATCCGTCCGCCCTTGCCGAGACCCGCGTTGACGATGACCCGGTCCAGGCCGCCGAGGTCGGTGATCGCCTGCTTGAACACTGCGAAGACCTGGTCGTGGTCGTTGACGTCGAGCTCGTGCACGACGACCTCGATGCCGGGGTGCGCGGCGAGCAGCTCGTCGCGCAGCGCCTCCAGGCGGTCGACGCGTCGGGCGGTCAGGGCGAGGTGATGACCCTTGGCGGCGAGGATCCGGGCCATCCCGGCACCCAGTCCGGAGCTCGCGCCGGTGATGAGCACGTTCTTGCGCATGTCAGTCGCCCTTCGACATCTTGGTGGAGGCACGATCCATCATCCGGTAGTAGAGGGGTCGCACGAACCGCTTGGCGGCGTACGCGACCCGCCCGTCCCGGTCGGTCAGGATGATGTGCCGGCCCTTCTCGACCCCCGTCATCACCGCGGCGGCGATCTCGTCGGCGCTCGTGCCGGCCCGGTCGATCAGCCGGGCGGCCATCTTCTGCGAGGCCTCGTCCTTGCCGCGCAGCGACGCGGTCAGGTTGGTGCGGAAGAACGTCGGGCACACCACCGACACGTGGACGCCGTACGGCTTCAGCTCGTGGAAGAGCGTCTCGCTGAGGGCCACGACGCCGGCCTTGACCGCGTTGTACTCGCTCATCCGCGGCGGGTGGATCAGGCCGGCCGCGGACGCGGTGTTGACGATGTGCCCGCTGCCCTGCTGCTTCAGCATCGGCGTGAACGTCCGGCAGCCGCGCACCACCCCGAGCAGGTTGATGTCGACGATCCACTGCCACTGGTCCATCTCCGACAGCTCGATGCGTCCGCCGGCCGCGACACCCGCGTTGTTGAACAGGTAGTCCAGCCCGTCCCACTGCTCGACGACCCACTCGTACGCCTTCGACCAGTCCACGTCAGGCGTCACGTCCAGGTGCAGGTACGACACGCCGGTCAGACCGCGCAGCGAGTCCGGGAGGTCGGCGTGGACGTCCGTCGCCAGGACCCGGCAGCCGCGCTCCACGAGCTGGTGGACGAGGGCGAGGCCCAGCCCGGACGCGGCGCCCGTGACGAGGACGCGGGACTGCGAGGGGATCTGCATGGTTCAGATACTAGTGGTATCTGGGGGTTGGGGGTGGGTTGCGTTGCTTCACCCCCCGGGGGGGTGCTCCCGGGGGTGGGTTTGTACTTCTCCTCACCACGCCTCGCTGCTGGCGGCTTCGCCGCGAACGCTCACGCTGCGCTGGCGCGCCTCGACGCTCCCTCGCTGCGCTCGCTCGGCCTCAGCGCCGCGAACGCTCACGCTGCGCTGGCGCGCTGAGACGCCAGGGCGCAGAGCGCCCTGGGTCTCAGCGAAACGTGACCATGTCGTGGGGGAGGTGACCGTGCTCGTTGAACGCGAGCAGCCGCGCACCGGTCTGCCCGACGATCACCGTGGTCACGCTCGCGTTGATCACGACGTCGTTGAGCACCTGGAAGTGCGAGTCGTCACCGGCCAGCAGGTGCGAGACGACCAGCGCGATCGGACCGCCCGACGTGAACACCGCGATGCGCTGACCCGACCCCGCCTGCGCGACGACCCGTTCGAACGAGCCGAGGACGCGGCGGCGGAAGTCCTCGAACGACTCCCCCGCACCCGACTCACCGGCCCGCCACGCCTCGAGGGCGACGTTGAGCGAGGCCTGGAACGCCTTCGCGTCCCCGGCCAGGGCGGCCGGGTCGTGCGCGCGGGCGAGCGCAAGGTGGTCGTACTCGTCCCAGCCCGGGTCGACGTCGTAGCCGTCACCCTGCCCGCTCGCGTCGATCGTCGAGATCGCGGTCTGCGCGTGCCGCTTCATCCCGCCGGCGACGGCCGCGGTCGGCGCCCAGCCGGACGCCTCCCACGACATCCCGAGCGCCGCGGACTGCTCGGCACCGAGCTCGGAGAGCTGGTCGTAGTCGTCCGAGCCCCAGGAGGCCTGTCCATGACGGATGAGGTGGATGGAGCCCATGTGCGGGAGCCTATCGGCAGCACGATCAGGTCTTGTTGGCGTACACCCGCATCGTCAGGGGCCCGAACACCGCGACCAGCGCCGCCGACATGACCAGGACCGCCACGATCGCCCCACCGTCCGGGGCGCCGTCCATCAGGCTCCGCGCCGCGTCGACGAGCACCGTGACCGGGTTGACCTTCACGACGCGCTCGAGCACGTCCGGCATGGTCGACGGCGAGACGAACACGTTGCTGAGGAACGTCAGCGGGAACAGCACCATCATGCTGACGCCCATCACCGCGTTCGGGGTGCGCAGCTTGAACCCCAGGAGGGTCCAGATCCAGCTCAGGCTGAAGCAAAACACCAGCAGCAGAGCGATCGCGGCCACCACACCGGTCACCCCACCCTCGGGCCGGTAGCCGAGGAGCAGCGTTACGGCGATGATGATCGAGGACGCCATCGTGTAGCGCAGCGTGTCACCGAGCAGCGACCCCACCAGCAGGGACGGCCGCCACACCGGCAACGACCTGATCCGGTCGAAGACGCCCTTCTCGATGTCGTTGTTGATCGTCATCGCGGTGTACATCGTGATCATCACGACGGTCTGCACGAGGATGCCCGGCGCGAGGTACGGCAGGTAGTCCTGCGGCGAGCCGGCGATCGCGCCGCCGAAGATGAACGTGAACATCAGCGTGAACATGATGGGGAACATCGTCACGTCGAAGAGCTGCTCGGGGACGTGCTTGATCTTCAGCAGCGCCCGCCACCCGAAGGTCAGCGACGACGACAGGGGCGAGGCCGAAGCGGGTCGGGGGCCGGCGCCGAGCGCGGCGGCGACCTTCGTGTCCATGGCCGAGGTCCCGGCGGTCATGCCGTCACCTTCTCGTCCTCGTGGACGTGCTCGCCAGTCAGCGCGAGGAACACCTCGTCGAGACTCGGTTGCCCGAGCGAGAACTCCGTCGTCCCGATGCCGTGGTCGCGCAGCCGGGCGAGGACGGCCGGTACGGCCGAGGGCTCCGAGACCCGCATCGAGATGGCCGCCGGGTCGCCCGCCCGGTCCGCCTCCCCGCCGAGCGTCGACTCCAGCAGCCGGATCGCGTCGTCGCGCTGCACCGGGTCGACGACGCGGACGTGCAGGGCGCCGCTGCCGACCGACGCCTTGAGCTCGCCACAGGTGCCCTCCGCGATCACCTTCCCGCGATCGATCACCGCGATGCGGTCGGCGAGCTGGTCGGCCTCGTCGAGGTACTGCGTGGTCAGCAGGATCGTCGTCCCCGCCGACACCAGGGCCCGCACGATGGCCCAGACCTGATTGCGGCTGCGGGGATCGAGGCCGGTGGTCGGCTCGTCGAGGAACATCAGCTCCGGTCGGACGACGATGCTGCCGGCGATGTCGATGCGCCGCCGCATGCCGCCGGAGTACTTCTTCACCTGGCGGCCTGCGGCCTCGGTCAGGTCGAACGCCTCGAGGAGCTCGGTCGAGCGCTCGCACGCCTGCGCCCAGCTGAAGCCGTAGAGGCGCCCGAGCATGACGAGGTTCTCGGTGCCGGTGAGGTCCTCGTCCAGCGAGGCGAACTGGCCGGTCATCGCGACCTTCGCCCGCACCGTGGCCGCCTCGGCGACGACGTCGTGCCCCAGGACCACCGCCGAGCCGCCCGTGGGTCTCAGCAGCGTGGCCAGCATCCGGATCGTCGTGGTCTTGCCCGCCCCGTTGGGGCCCAGCACGCCGTAGACGCCCCCGCTGGGCACCCGCAGGTCGACGCCGTCGACGGCTCGGGTGTCCCCGAACGCGCGGGCCAGGTCGTTCGTCTCGATCGCGTAGGTGTTCATCGCACTCCTCTCGATCCCGCCATCATCTCGATCCCGTCATCATCGCATTTATTCCTATTAGGAAGAACCCCGTGGCAGCAGAAAAACCCGGCCACCGAGGTGACCGGGTCTCGCTGTGCAGCTCAGCTCGCGTCGATCACGCCGGCGGCATGAGGACGCTGTCGATCAGGTAGACCGTGGCGTTCGCGGTCTTGACGCCGCCGCAGATGACCTTCGCGTTGCCCTCGCCGACGGTGATCTCGTCGCCCGAGCCCTTGACGGTCAGGTCGGCACCGTTGACGGTCTTGAACGTCCCGTCGATGTCGGCAGGAGCGATCTGGCCGGGGATGACGTGGTACGTCAGGATGCCGGACAGCGTTCCGCCGCCCTTCTCCTCGGAGACCTTCTTGACGCCGTCGTCTCCGAGCTCCTTGAACAGCGCGTCGAACGCGGTGTCGACCGGCGCGAACACCGTGAACTCGTCGCCGTTGAGGGTGTCGACCAGGTTGACGTCGGGGTTGATCTGGCCCGAGACGGCCTGGACGAGGGTCTTGAGCAGCGGGTTGTTGCTCGCGGCCGTGGCGACCGGGTCCTGCGACATGCCGCTGACCGATCCCTTGCCGTCCGGAACGGCCTTGGCGTAGTCCGCGCAGCCGGCGCCGACCAGGTCGGCGGCGGGATCGGCGGAGGTCGACGACTCGTCGGGCGTCGCGGAGGTGGATTCGTCGGCCGGGGCCGACTCACCCTCGCTGTCGCTCGAACCGCACGCTGCGGTGAAGAGGGACAGGGAGGCAACCGCCGCGACGGCGAAGCTCTTGGTGGATGTACGCATTTCGGTTCTCCTTGTGGTGGGGGATCGTGCGGTTGCTACTCGACGCGGAACTGGACGCTGTGCCAGCCGGTCGTCCCGTTCGGGCGGATGGGTGCCCGGTCGGAAGTCTGTGTGTCGCCGTCCTTGGTGGTGGCGCGGATCGTGAGCTGGTGGTTGCCCGGGGTGGCGTCGTCCCACCGGTAGCTCCACTGGCGCCAGGTCTCGGTGTTGTCCTCGGCGCCGAGCGTGGCCTCGACCCAGTCGCCCTTGTCGATGCTCACCTCGACCCTCGCGATGCCGACGGTCTGCGCCCAGGCGACGCCGCCGAAGCGGGCCTTGTCCCGATCGAACGTCTGGAACGACGTCGGCACGTCGATGCGGGAGGAGAACTTGATGGGCGCGAGCGCGGTGTAGTCGCGCGTCGTCCAGTAGCCCTTGAAGTCCGAGAACCTGGTGACCTCGATGTCGGTGAGCCACTTGGTCGCCGACACGAAGCCGTACAGTCCGGGGACCACGAGGCGTGCCGGGAAGCCGTGGGCCAACGGGAGCGGCTCACCGTTCATCCCGATCGCGACCATCGCGTTGCGGTCGTCGGTCACGGTCTCAAGAGGGGTGCCGGCGGTCCACCGGTCGGCGCTCGTGGACTTGATCGCGTTTGCCCCGGCCTGGACGCCGGCCATCTTGAGCAGGGTCGCGGTGCGCACGCCGAGCCACAGGGCGTTGCCGACGTACGGTCCGCCGACCTCGTTGGAGACGCACGTGAGGGTGACGCGGTGCTCCTCCAGCGCCATGCCCATCAGGTCGCGGTACGACAGGTTGAGCTCGCGGTCGACCATGCCGTGGATGCGCAGGCGCCATCCCTCGGCGGGGACGTCGGGGATCCGCAGCGCGGTGTCGACGCGGTAGAAGTCGCGGTTGGGCGTCAGGTAGTCGCTCACGCCACTCACCCCGACCTCGACGCCGGACGGCACGGGTGGCGCGACGGTCGCGGCACGGGGCAACCGGATCCCGGCCCGGGACGCCGCAGCGGCAGCGTCACCGAACACCCGGCCGACGACACCGCCGACCAGCGCGAGGGCCGTGATGCCGAGCGAGGCCTTGAGGAAGCCGCGGCGTCCGAGCCCCAACGGGTGCGCCGCAGCAGCCTGCTCACGCGCTCGCAGGTTGCCGAGCAGCAGGACGAGGGCACCCAGGCTGACGACCGCCGTCACGATCGACGGCACGAGGGTGAGGGCCCGGCTCGCGGTCGTGGTGCGGTCGATCGCGGCACACACCACCGCGACGGCGCCGATCAGTGCCACGGCGCCGATCGCGACCCGCGGTCGGCGGCGTCCGACGATGCCTGCGACGACGGCCAGGAGCGCCAAGGCCGCCACCACGCCGCCGATCAGGACCGGCTTGTCGGCGGTGCCGAACTGCCGGACCGCGAACTCCTTCAGGAACGGGGGCGCGTAGTCGATGGCCCGGTTGCCCACCGACTCGATCGGCGAGGGCACGCCCTGCAGGAGCGCGGCGACAGCCGTGCCGGCGGCGACGCCCGAGGCGGCCGCCAGGAACCCGGCCAGGGCTCCGGCCCACCAGGGCGCTGCTGCGCGGGAGGCTGTCGTTGTGCTCACACCCCGTGTTCGACACCCGCCTTCGCGCGGATGGGTGCCCGGCCGAAAAACCTCCGTCCCGAACTCGTGAGTAACCGCAGTTCGCTTCTAGGGTGAGGCGATGAACGCGAACACCGGAGTCTCCTTCCCGTCAGAGAGCTCGTCGTCCGCGGCGCGCACCGTCCTGTCCGACGCGCTCCGCAAGGCCGACCCGGTGGGCGCGCGTGCGGTCGAGAACGAGACCAGCTGGCGCCGCAACTACCTGACGCACTTCCGCCGCGCCGTCGAGGCCGGGATCGGCGAGCCGCCGGCCGCGCACTCGATCGCCGCGGACGGCCTCCGCAGCGCCCACGACCTCATGCGGTTCGGCGACGTCCCGCTCCGCGACGCGATCGGTGGGACCGCCCTCACCCAGGCCTTCCACACCCGGACGATCCGCGGGACGGCTGAGCCCGAGACCGAGCTCTCGATCCCCTACCGGGGCGATCGGCTCACCGGCACGGCTCTGCGCGACCAGCTCGACGTCTGGGTCGCGGACGGCGTCATCACGCCGTCGTGCTCCGAGGCCGTCCAAACCGTCCAGGACAACCCGGACTGGCTGCGGCTCGAGGGCGACACCGTCGTGGTCCTGGGTGCCGGCGCCGAGATGGGGCCCTACCGCGCCCTGCTGCGCTGGGGGGCCGAGGTCGTCGCCGTCGACCTGCCCCGCCCAGACGTCCAGGCCCGGATCCGTGACCACGCCGAGGACTCCGCGGGCACCGCACACGTCCCGGCCCGCATCGTGACCAACGGCGACGACGACTCCGGCGCTGACCTGCTGACCGAGCTTCCCGGCATCGCCCACTGGCTCGACGGCATCCAGGGCCGCCTCGTGCTGGGCAACTACTGCTACGCCGACGGCGCCACCCACGTGCGGGTGTCGATGGCCGCCGACGCGCTCGCCGAGCACCTCACCAGGCAGCGGCCCGACACCGCGCTCGCATTCCTCGCGACCCCGACCGACACGTTCGCGGTCCCGGCCGAGGACGTCCTGCGGTCCAACGAGGCGTACGCCCGCCGCGGTGCGACCCGCCTGCTGCGCACGCCGTTGCGCGCGGTCAGCGGCGGCCGGCTCCTGCAGCGCAACTACCCGCCGGGAGCCGATCCGGGCCTCTGCGACGCGATCGTCCCGCAGCAGGGCCCCAACTACGCGCTGGCCAAGCGGCTGCAGCGCTGGCGGGCCACGACGGCGCGCCAGGCCGGGACGACGGTGTCGCTCAACGTCGCGCCCGCGACGCGGACCCGCTCGGTGGTCAAGAACAAGGCACTCGCCGCGGCGTACGCGGGAGCCCACCGCTTCGGCGTCGAGATCTTCGACCCGGCGACCAGCAACGTCCTGATGGCGGCGCTCCTGGCGTACGACCTGCGCTCGGGCGCGGCTCCGCAGCACGAGCCGTGGCAGGACGAGGCCGTCAACGCTGCCCACGGCGGGCTGTGGACCGCGGCGTACGACCCCCGCAGCGCGCTCGGCCTGGCCGCTGTCCTGGGCATCGGCGCGCTGCGCGGGTAGTCCGGCTCAGTCGACGAAGCGGACGGCGTCCTCAAGAGGTGCCCGGCGCGACGTGAACTGCGCGCTGGGGTGCTGCGGGTCCGGGTGCCCGAACGAGATGCCGCAGACGACCCGCCGGTCGTCCGGCAGGTCGAGGAACTGCCGCACCGCCGGGGTGACCTGGGCGATCGCGGCCTGGGCGCAGGTGCCGAGGCCGAGCGCCTCCGCCGCGAGCATGAACGAGTTGACGTACAGCCCGCAGTCGATCGCTCCGTAGACCCCGAGGTCGGCGTCCGTCGTGACGATCGCGACGTGGGGAGCCCCGAAGAACTCGAAATTGCGCAGCATCTGCATCGCGGAGCCGTCGCGGTCGCCGCGCTCGACGCCGACCGCCTCGTAGAGCTGCCAGCCGACCTCCTTGCGGCGCTCGTTGTGGACGCCGGTGTAGGACCCGGCGAACGGGAAGTCCGAGGGCGCCGGCTGGCCGAAGGTCGCCATGACGTTCTCGACCGCGGCCTTCGACAGGGCGTCACGGGCCTCGCCCGAGACGATGTGCACGTTCCACGGCTGGGTGTTGCACCACGAGGCGGTGTGCTGCGCGGCCGCGAGCACGCGCTCGATCGTCTCGCGGGGCACCGGCTCGGGCAGGTAGCCGCGGCAGCTGCGGCGGGCGGTCAGCACCCGCTCGAGGACCTCGAAGTCGTCCGCACGGGTGCTCATCGGCCCACGAACTTCGGTGCGCGCTTCTGCATGAACGCGGACGTGCCCTCGGCGAAGTCCGTGGTCCCGAACAGCTGGACCTGCAGGTCCCGCTCCCGGTCGAGGACGGCGTCGAGGTCGCCCAGGGTCGCTGCCGTGATCGCCTCCTTCGTCGCCCGGAAGGCCACACCGGCGCCGTGCGCGAGGCGGTCCACGATCCTCTCGACCTCCACGTCGAAGTCGTCGTCGGCGACGCACGCGTGGATCAGGCCGGCGGCGGCCGCCTCGTCAGCGGGGAGCCGTTCGCCCAGCAGGGCCATCGCGGTGGCCCGCGCCCGGCCGACCGACGCCGCCACGATCGCGGTGGAGCCCCCGTCGGGCATGAGCCCGATGTTGGTGAACGGGAGCAAGAAGTACGCCGACTGCTTGGCCACGGTGATGTCCGCGGCGAGGGAGATCGAGCAGCCGAAGCCCGCGGCGGGGCCGTTCACGGCGGCGACCACCGGCACGGGGCAGGCCGTGACGGCGCGGACCAGCCGGTTCGCGACGTCCATCGGCTCGGTGCCGCTGAGCGTGCCGTCGAGCCGGGCGCCGGTCGAGAACGCGCGGCCCGCACCGGTCAGGACGACGACGCGGACGTCGTCGCCGATGCCCTCCACGGCGTCGGACACGATGTCGAGCATGTCCCCCGTCAGGCCGTTCAACCGGTCGGGGTCGTTCCAGGTGATCCGCAGCACGCCCTCGGCGCTGCGGACCTGCACGGATTCAGGCATGTGCTCCTCTTCCCACGTCGTCCCCACAGGCTAGGGGACCTCTGGCCATCGTGACAGCAGTGGTGGCACTATCGACGCATGTCCCTCGCAGGCAAGACCATCATCATGTCCGGCGGCAGCCGCGGGATCGGCGAGGCCATCGCCGTCCGGGCGGCACGTGACGGTGCCAACGTCGCCCTGCTCGCCAAGACCACCGAGCCGCACCCGGCCCTGCCCGGCACGATCCACACCGCCGCGACCGCGATCGAGGAGGCCGGCGGGCACGCCCTGCCGCTCGTCGGCGACATCCGGGACGACGCGTTCGTCCTCGACGCCGTCGCGCGGACCGCCGAGACCTTCGGGGGCATCGACATCGTGGTCAACAACGCCTCGGCGATCGACCTGTCGAGCACCGAGGACATCTCGATGAAGAAGTACGACCTGATGAACGACATCAACTCGCGCGGGTCGTTCCTGCTGGCCAAGTCCTGCATCCCGCACCTCAAGGCCGCCGACAACCCGCACGTCCTGACGCTGTCGCCGCCCATCACGCTCGACCCGAAGTGGTTCAGCACGGCCACGGCGTACACGATCGCGAAGTTCGGCATGAGCCTCGTGACGCTCGGTCTCAGCGAGGAGCTGCGGCCGTACGGCATCGCGGCGAACTCGCTGTGGCCCCGCACGGCGATCGACACCGCGGCGGTCCGCAACGTCGTGGGCCCGGGTCTCGTCTCGCACTCGCGCAAGCCGTCGATCATGGCCGACGCGGCGTACGAGATCCTCACCCGGTCGAGCCGTGAGCTCACCGGCCAGTTCCTCATCGACGACGACGTCCTGGAGGACGCAGGCGTCACCGACTTCTCGGTCTACCTCAACGGCGGCGAGGAGTCCGACCTCGCGCTGGACTTCTGGGTCGAGCCGAAGGGTCCGCACGACCCGGAGCTGTCCCTGCACTGACCGGGGACGGCACGCAACCCCTCACCCGAACTAGTTCGTTCGGATGAAATGTCGTCCGTCGGACGTCAAATGCCCCCGAACGTCCCTCGCGCCTCGTAACGTCGGAGCCGAGGGAAGGAAGCATCTCGGGATGAGCGTGTACCTGTTCGACATGGACGGCCAGCCGGTGGCGTTCCGCCGCACGTGGACCGATCCGTTCGTCTTCGACCTGGACGGGCACTGGATGGGCTGGTTCCCGTGGGAGGACAACGACGCCGTCGACATCGACGGCCACTACCTCGGCACCGTGGTCGACGACCGGTTCGTGCGTCGCAACGACTGGTACGAGCGGCCGTGCACCGGTACCCCCGCCGATCCCGGGCGCGCGCAGCCGACCGGCCGGCCGCCCACCCCGCACCACTTCTTCAACCGCTTCGCCTACGAGGACATCAAGATCCGGCACCACGCCTGATCAGACGTCGTTGATCTGGGTCTCCGCGGTCGCACCGATGGCCAGCGTCCGGCTGACGGTGCACAGCCGCTCCTCCGCCTTGCGGATCGCGTCGGGCAGCAACGCCCGCGCCCTCTCGCCGTCCTCGCCCTCGGGGAAGGCCACGTCGAACGTCATGCGGATGTCGACCAGGTGGCTGCCCTGCTCGTCGCGGACCTTGTCGGCGCGCGTGTGCACGTCGAACGTGGTCGCCTCCGCACGGCGGGAGACCAGCGGGTCGACGGTGATCGCGGTGCACCCCGCCAGCGCCACGAGCAACAGCTCGACGGGCGTGAAGTCGGCGTCCGAGCCGTCCCCGATCTCCAGGGTGGTGCCGCGGACGTTGGTGGCGCGGTAACGGGACGCGCCGGTGCGGGTCAGCTCGACGCTGCGCTCGGTGTCGTCGCTCATGGGTGGACCTCCTCGACGGGACATGTGATGTCTCGACCGTAGCCCGCTCCGGCTGGGCGTGCGGGCCGCGACCGGGTCCCGAACACTGGGGGCATGTCCACCACCCGCAGTCTCGTCACCGGCGCCACCGGCTACGTCGGAGGACGGCTGGTCCCGCAGCTCCTCGAGGCCGGGCACGCCGTGCGCGTGCTGGTCCGGGACGAGCGCAAGGCGCGCACGCACGTGTGGTCCGACGACGTCGAGATCGCCGTCGGCGACGCGACGAAGACCGACGACGTCCGCGCCGCGATGCAGGGCGTGGACGTCCTGTACTACCTGCTCCACTCGATCGGCACCGGCGGCGACTTCGGCGCGACCGAGAAGGACATGGCGCAGCGCTTCGCGGAGGAGGCGAAGCGCGCCGGCGTGCGCCGCATCGTCTACCTGGGCGGGATGATCCCCCAGGACGAGGAGCTGTCGGAGCACCTGAGCTCGCGCGGCGAGGTCGGCGACGTGCTGCTCGCCTCCGGCGTGCCGACGACCGTGCTGCAGGCCGGCGTCGTCATCGGCTCGGGGTCCGCATCCTTTGAGATGCTGCGCTACCTGACCGAGCGCCTGCCCGTGATGATCACGCCGAAGTGGGTCAACACCCGCATCCAGCCGATCGCGGTGCGCGACGTGCTGCGCTACCTCGTGGGATCGGCGGACATGCCGGCGGACGTGAGCCGCCGCTTCGACATCGGCGGGCCCGAGGTGCTGACGTACCTCGACCTCATGCAACGCTTCGCCGCGATCTCGGGCCTGCCGCGCCGCCGCATCCTCAAGGTGCCGCTGCTGACGCCCGGGCTGTCCAGCCACTGGATCGGGCTGATCACCCCCGTCCCGGCGAGCCTCGCGCGGCCCCTCGTCGAGTCCCTGCGCAACACCGTCGTCGCCGCCGACACCGACATCGCGGCGTACGTCCCGGACCCGCCGGAGGGCCTGATCGACTTCGACCGCTCGGTCGAGCTCGCGCTCACCAAGATCCAGGACCTGGACGTGCCGACCAGCTGGTCCTCCGCCGCGACGGCGGGCGCTCCGGCGGAGGGCCTGCCCACCGACCCGGACTGGGCCGGCGGCTCGCTCTACAAGGACGAACGGATCCGCGAGGTCGACGCGTCTCCCGAGCACCTGTGGCAGGTCATCGAGGGGATCGGCGGCCGCAACGGCTGGTACTCCTGGCGCCTGGCCTGGCGGGTGCGGGGAGTGCTCGACCGGATGGTCGGCGGCCCCGGTCTGCGGCGCGGCCGCCGCAACCCCCGGGACCTCGTCGTCGGGGACGCCGTCGACTTCTGGCGGGTCGAGGAGACCGACGACCACTCGTTCCTGCGCCTGCGCGCCGAGATGCGCCTCCCGGGCCTGGCCTGGCTGGAGATGCAGGTCGGATCGACCGACGGGGGGACCACGACGTTCCACCACCGCGCCCTGTTCCACCCCAAGGGACTGCTCGGTCACCTGTACTGGTGGTCCGTCTGGCCGTTCCACGGCATCGTCTTCGGGTCGATGCAGCGTAATATCGCCGAGGCCGCAGAATCGCTCCAACAGTGAGGACCCCCATGACGATGACGCCCGGACGAGCCGGCGACCAGGCGCACCACAGCACCTGGCTCAAGCGCGGCGCACGGGTCGGACTGGTCGCCTACGGCGTCGTCCACCTGCTCATCGCCTGGATCGCGCTGCAGGTCGCGTGGTCGAGCGGCGGCGGCAACGCCAGCAGCGGCGGCGCCCTGAAGACCCTCGCCGACCAGCCGCTCGGCCGCACGATGCTGTGGGTCCTGGCCGTCGGCCTCGTCGCCCTCACCCTCTGGCAGATCGCCACCGCGATCTGGGGCTACCAGTCCGAGGACGACCCGAAGCGGCTGTGGAAGCGCCTGATCGCCGGCGGTCGCGCCGTCGTCTACGGCGTGCTGACGTTCTCCGCGACGAAGATCGCCGCGGGCTCCGGCGGCTCGTCGGGCGACGACTCCAAGGAGGAGGGCATCACCGCGCGCCTCCTGTCGGCGCCCGCCGGACGCGTGCTCGTCGTCGTGGTGAGCCTCGCGATCCTGGCCGTCGCCGTCAGCCAGGTGCGCCGCGGCCTCGCCGAGAAGTTCACCCACGACCTCGAGCCCGCGGCGACGACCGGCGACTCCGGCCGGACCGTGCTGGCGCTCGGCAAGGTCGGCTACGTCGCCAAGGGTGTCGCGATCGGTGTCGTCGGCATCCTGTTCGGCTGGGCCGCTCTGGCGTACGACCCGGAGAAGGCCGGCGGTCTCGACGACGCGCTCAAGACCGTCCGCGACCAGCCGTTCGGCCCGTACCTGCTCTCGGCGGTCGCGCTCGGCCTGGCGGCCTTCGGGCTGTACTGCTTCGCGTGGGCGCGGCACGCCAAGACGCGCTGACCGCGGCGCCGCGATCCCGGCGGACCCACCGCGGTTGCGACCCCGGGCGGGGCCCCACAGGATGAGGCCATGCACCTGTTCCGGATGAAGTCGGTCGAGCGCTCGATCGAGGAGACCGACGAGCCGGAGCACCGGCTCAAGAAGGAGCTCTCGGCCTGGGACCTCACGGTCTTCGGCGTGGGCGTGATGGTCGGCACGGGCATCTTCGTGCTCACCGGCGAGCAGGCGCACGTCAACGCGGGCCCGGCGATCGTCATCTCGTTCATCCTGGCCGGCATCACCTGCGGGCTGGCGGCGCTCTGCTACGCCGAGTTCGCCTCGACCGTGCCGGTCGCCGGCAGTGCGTACACGTTCTCGTACGCGACGCTCGGCGAGCTCGTCGCCTGGATCATCGGCTGGGACCTCGTCCTCGAGCTCGCCCTCGGGGCTGCAGTCGTCGCCCGCGGCTGGTCGGCGTACCTGCAGTCCCTGTTCGACCTCCCCACCTGGCTGGCCGGCGACGAGGCGATCCCCGACTTCGGCGCGATCGCGATCGTCCTCGCCCTGACGGCGGTCGGCGTCCTCGGCACCAAGCTGTCCGGCCGCGTCACCGCGATCCTCGTGGTGGTCAAGGTCGCGGTGGTGACGTTCGTGATCGTCGTGGGACTGTTCTTCATCAAGGCGTCCAACTACCAGCCGTTCATCCCCAAGTCCGAGCCCACGGACGGCGGATCAGGACTCGACTCGACCCTTCTGCAGTCGCTGTTCGGCGTCGACCCGACCGTGTTCGGCGTGTACGGGATCATCGCCGCGGCGTCCGTCGTGTTCTTCGCCTACATCGGCTTCGACATCGTCGCCACCTCCGCGGAGGAGACCAAGAACCCGCAGCGTGACGTCCCGCGCGGCATCCTGGGCTCGCTCGCGATCGTCACGGTCCTCTACGCCGCGGTCGCGTTCGTCGTCACGGGCATGCTGAAGTACAGCGACTCGCGCATGGAGACCGCCGCACCGCTCGCCGAGGCGTTCAAGGCCAACGACCTCGGCTGGGCGAGCAAGATCATCTCGGTGGGTGCGGTGGCCGGGCTCACCACCGTCGTGCTCGTGCTCATGCTCGGCCAGGCACGGGTGCTGTTCGCGATGTCCCGCGACGGGCTGCTGCCGGTCGGGCTCGCGCGGGTGCACCCCCGCTTCGGGACCCCGTACCGCATCACGGTCATCACCGGCGTCTTCGTGGCTGCGCTCGCCGGCTTCGTGCCGCTGTCGGAGCTCTCCAAGCTGGTGAGCATCGGCACCCTGTTCGCCTTCGTCCTGGTGTCGGTCGGGGTCATCATCCTGCGCCGCACGCGCGCGGACCTGCACCGGCCGTTCCGCGTCCCGGGCGTGCCGCTCGTCCCCGCGCTGTCCGTCGCGGCGTGCCTGTGGCTCATGGTCAACCTGTCGGTCGAGACCTGGATCCGGTTCCTGATCTGGCTCGCGATCGGGTTCGTCGTCTACTTCACGTACGGCTACCGTCGCTCGCGGCTCGGGCGGGGCATGCGCCAGGCCGGGCAGGACAAGGAGTCCTCACCGACCGAGTGACGCCGGAGCGGCTCAGCCGCGCCACTCGTCGGCCAGGAGGGCGTAGACGTACTCGTCCAGCCAGCCGCGGTCGCGGTGCAGCGAGTCCCGCACGTGGTGCGCCTCGCGCCGCATGCCGAGCCGTTCCATCAGGCGCCACGACGGCTCGTTCTCGGCGAAGCAGGCGGCCACGACGCGCCGGAGTCCCAGGTCGTCGAAGCAGATCGTGACCAGCGCGCCCATCGCCTCGGTCGCCAGTCCGCGGCCGTGGTGGGCGGGGTCGAACGTCCAGCCGAGCTCGGCCTCGGTAGCTGCCGCGGCCCGGATCACCTCGCTCTGCCCGTAGGCGTCCTTGACCCTGACCATGAGGTCGCCGATCACCCGCCCGTCGAGCTCGACGACGACCGCGGTCGGTCCGTCGCCGAACCGCTCGGCGAGCGACTCGACGTCGCGTGAGGTGCTGGTGATCCACTCGGCCACTGCCGGCGACGACCGGTACGCGAAGATCGCCGGGACGTCCGCCGCCTCGAAGCGGCGCAGCACCAGCCGGTCGGTGACGACCGGCCAGTCGACGGCGTCAAGAGGTGAGGTCATCCCCTCACCCTCTCACCCGTCAGCGGTGCGCGGTTGCCGTGAAGTGGTGTGTCGCGGCCTCGACGATGTCGTCGGGCGTGGCCTCGAGCGTGCCCTCGATCCACGCGGTCACCAGCTCGGCGACGCCGCCGATGAACATCGTGGCGGCCATGCGGCCCTCCTTCTCGCTCCACGCCTCGGGGCCGTAGAGCTCGCCCGCCTCGTGCTGCGCGAGCTCGGCGAACTGGCGCAGCAGGCGGGCCCGGTGCGGGCGGAGGGCGTCCAGGGACACGGACTCGACGATCGCCACGCGCCCCTTGCGGGGGTCGTCGGTGAGGATCTCGACGAACGCGCCGATGCCCGCCCGGACGCGCTCGGTCGGCCCGCCCTCGGTCTCGTCGACCGCGGCCACGGCACGCTCGGCGATCTGGGCCGCGATGTCGTCCATGACGGCCATCAAGGCCTCGTCCAGGCCGCTGAAGCTCTGGTAGAAGTAGCGCTCGGTCAGGCCCGCCGCGGCGCAGATGCGGGTCATCGTGACCGTGGGTCCGCCCTCGCTCCCCCACACCTCGAGCGTCGCCTCCAGCAGTCGGGTGCGACGGTCCGCGTGCCGCTGCTCAGCGGTCATGCCGCGGTACTGCCCTGCCTTGACTGCCATGGAACACATATTGACAGAACGTCCTGTCTGAATCAAGATGCCTGTGTGAGCCAGACCACCGTTGCCCCTCCGCGTCGCCGCGGGCTGCCCTATGTCGGACGCACCTTGGCGTACGTCCGCGACCCGATGCAGATGATGCGATCCCAGTACGACGGCTGGGGACCGGTGTCCGACATCGACTTCATCGGCAAGCGCTGGACCGTGCTGCTCGGGCCGGACGCGTGCGAGGCCGCACTGCGCAACGCCGACAAGGCGTTCGCGAGCGGCGACGGCTGGGGCTACCTGGTCGGGCCGTTCTTCGACCGGGGCCTGATGCTGCTCGACTTCGACGAGCACCACCGGCACCGTCGCATCATGCAGTCGGCGTTCACCCGCGACCGGCTCGAGGGATACACCGCGGCCCTGCAGCCCGCCGTCGCCGCCGGCATCGCCGAGTGGCGGGCCGATCCGGCGTTCCTCGCGTACCCGGCGCTCAAGGAGCTGACCCTCGACCTCGCGACCGAGGTCTTCATGGGCGGGGCCGACCTCGCCACGCCCGACGAGCTCGACCGGGTCAACCAGGCGTTCATCGACTGCGTCCAGTCCGCGACCGCCCTGCTGCGGGCCAACATCCCCGGCACCCGTTGGGGCCGGGCCATCCGCGGGCGCCGACTCCTCGAGGAGTTCTTCGGGCGCCACCTCGCGGCCAAGCGTGCCGCACCGGGCGACGACCTGTTCTCGGTGCTGTGCCACCTCGAGACCGAGGACGGTGAGCGGTTCAGCGACCAGGACATCGTCAACCACATGATCTTCCTGCTGATGGCCGCGCACGACACCTCGACCATCACGGTGTCGACCGTCATGCAGCAGCTCGGGCAGCACCCCGAGTGGCAGGAGCGGTGCCGCGCCGAGGCGCTGGCCCTGCCGGAGAACCCCACGCTGGCCGACCTCGACGGGCTCGTCGCGATCGACCTGGTGATGAAGGAGAGCCTGCGCCTGGTGCCGCCGGTGCCGGTGCTCGCCCGCAAGACCGTCAAGGAGACCGAGATCCTCGGTCACACCATCCCGGCCGACCGGCTCGTCGCCGTGATGGTCCACCTCTCCCACCACATGGCCGAGCTGTGGGAGGACCCCGAACGGTTCGACCCCGAGCGGTTCGCCGACGACCGGCGCGAGGACAAGGTGCACCGCTACGCGTGGGAGCCCTTCGGCGGCGGTGTGCACAAGTGCATCGGCCTGTTCTTCGCGGGCGCCGAGGTCAAGACGATCCTGGTGCACCTGCTGCGCGAGTTCGAGTGGACCGTCGACGCCGACTACCGCGCCCCCATGAGCTACACGTCCCTGCCGTTCCCCAAGGACGGTCAACCCGTCCACCTCACCCGCCGCTGAACCCAGGAGCCCCCATGTCCCGATCCCTTCGCAACCAGCTCGTCGTCATCACCGGGGCCGGTCGCGGCATCGGCCTGTCCACGGCCCGCCACTTCGTCGCCGCCGGCGCCCAGGTCGTCATCGGCGACCTCGACGACGACGTCGCCGCCAAGGCCGCGGCCCAGGTCGGCGGCGGGACGGTCGGCCTGACCGTCGACGTCTCCGACCGGGCCTCGTATGCCGCGTTCATCGACCGGGCCAGGGCGGTCGGCACGATCGACATCCTGGTCAACAACGCGGGCATCATGCCGCTCGCGCCCCTGACCGAGGAGTCCGACGAGGCCACCGACCGCATCATCGACGTGAACCTGCGCGGTGTCATCACCGGGACGAAGCTCGTGGTCCCGCAGATGATCCAGCGCGGGCACGGCCACGTCATCAACATCGCGTCGGCCGTCGGCCGCATCGCGGTGGCGAACGGGGCCACGTACAGCGCGAGCAAGTACGCCGTGGTCGGGTTCTCCGAGGCGATGCGCTCGGAGCTCCAGCCGCACGGCGTGGACGTGTCCTGCATCCTGCCGACCGTCGTCGCGACCGAGCTCGCGGCGGGCGTCTCGGCGACCAAGGGCATGCGCGCCGCCCAGCCGGACGACGTGGCCAAGGCCGTGGTGCGCGTCGCGCAGAAGCCGCAGTTCGAGACCTGGGTGCCGCGGCACAGCAAGGGCATCTTCTACTCCAGCAACGCGCTGCCCCGCCGCCTGAAGGATGCGCTGGGGCACGCGATCGGCGCCGACCGCGCGTTGAGCGACGTCGACGCCGACGCCCGGGCCGAGTACGAGCGGCGCGCGGCCCGCCCGTAGGTCCAGGTCCCTAGTCGGGGAGCCGCAGCTCCGCGGCCTCCTGGGTCGCCGTCGCCACGGCGTCCAGGAGGCCCTCGACGCTCGTGGCCTGCAGCAGCGACACCTGGTCGTACGCGCCGACCGGTGCGATCGCGGCCAGCTGCCACAACGCGGCGAGGGGCTCGTCGGCCAGCCCGATCGTCGAGGACCAGCGCTGCTCCTCGAACTCGCTGATCCGCGCCATCGTCACGCGGACCAGCTCCTCGACCTCGTCCCGGCGGTCGCGCCACTGCTCATCCCACTCCAGGGCGGGGAGCAGGCGCACCAGTGCGCGGGGGTAGGGGTCGTCCGGCAGCCACTCGACGACCTCGAACCGCCGACCGCCCTGGGCGACGAGTGACACGAACCCGTCCGCGGGACCGACCTCGACGACCTGGGCGACCGTGCCGGTGGAGAACCGCTGCTCACCGCCGCCGACCTCGTGACCGCGCTCGATCAGGACGACACCGAACTCGGCCGACTCCCGGGCGAGGACGTCCTGGAGCATCTGCAGGTAGCGGTCCTCGAAGACCCGCAGGGGCAGGGGCATCGCCGGGAACAGGACGGACCCGAGCGGGAACATCGAAAGCTCGACGAGATCCTGCACGGCGTCAGGCCAGCGCCTCGACGACCGACCGGTCGGCGTGGTGGCGGCCGCGGGGGACGATCATCGGCGTGCCGCTGACCGGGTCGGGCACCACGTCGCACGCGAGGCCGAAGACCTCGGTCACGACCGCGGCGTCGATGACGTCGCGGGGGGCGCCCTCGGCCAGGATCGAGCCCTTCTTCATCGCGATGATGTGGTCGGCGTAGCGGCAGGCGAGGTTGAGGTCGTGCAGCACCAGGACGATCGTCTTGCCGGACTCGCGGTTCAGGTCGGTCAGCAGATCGAGCAGCTCGACCTGGTGGTTGATGTCCAGGAACGTCGTCGGCTCGTCCAGCAGCAGCAGGTCCGTGTCCTGCGCCAGGGCCATCGCGACCCACACCCGCTGGCGCTGACCGCCGGACAGCTCGGAGAGGGCCCGGCCCTCCAGGTCGGTCGTCCCGGTCGCCGCCAGCGCCGCGGCCACCGCGTGGTCGTCCTCCGCGCTCCAGCGCCGGAACCAGCCCTGGTGCGGGTAGCGACCGCGTCCCACGAGGTCGCCGACCGTGATGCCGTCGGGGGCGACCGGTGACTGCGGCAGCAGGCCGAGGACCCGGGCCACGTCCGCGCTCTTCATGTCGTGCAGCGACGTGCCGTCGAGGAGGACCTGCCCGGCGCGCGGGCGCAGCAGGCGGGCGAGACCGCGCAGCAGGGTCGACTTGCCGCACGCGTTGGCGCCGACGATCACCGTGATCTTGCCGTCGGGGATCTCGACGTCGAGGTCGGACACGATGTCGGAGTCGGCGTAGCCGAGGGTGAGGTGCTGGGCACGCAGGTCGTGGGAGGTCATCCGCCGCGTCCTTCCCGGTTGACGGTGGCGAGGAGCCAGATGAGGTAGGGGGCGCCGACCAGCCCGGTGATGACGCCGGTCGGCAGCGAGGTCGGCAGCAGCTGCTCCGACACGAGGTCCGCTGCCAGGACGATGATCGCGCCGACGAGACCGGCCGCGAGGACGCCGCCGGCGGGGCCGGTCAGCCGCTGGGCGATGGGGGCCGCGATGAGCGCCACGAACATGATGGGGCCCGCGACGGCGGTCGAGAAGCCGATGAGGACGATCGACACGGCGAGGAGCGCCAGTCGGCCGACCTCGACCCGGGAGCCGAGGGCCCTCGCTGTGTCGTCCCCCAGCTCGAGCGCGCGCAGGGGCCGCTCGAGGACCAGCGCGACCGGGACGAGGACGAGGAGCGCGACCAGGAGAGTGCGCAGCTCACCGGACCCGGCCTGGCCGACCGTGCCGACCAGCCACGTCATCGCCTCGCGCGCCTCGTAGAGATCGGCACGCGTGATGACGTAGCCGACGAGCGAGAGCAGCAGCTGGGAGACGCCGATGCCGATGAGGATGAACCGGTAGCCCGAGATCCCGTCCCGCCAGGCCAGCAGGTAGATCGCGAGCGCGGCCAGCAGGGCGCCGGCGAGGGCGGAGGCGGAGACCACCAGGCTCCCGGCACCGAACAGGACGATCGCCGTGACGGCGAACAGGCTCGCGCCGGACGACACGCCCACGAAGTCGGGCGAGGCCAGCGGGTTGCCCAGCAGCTTCTGGAACACGAAGCCCGAGATGCCGAGCGCCAGGCCGACGGCCAACGCCGCCGCTGCGGTCGGGAGCCGCAGGTCGCGGACGATGAAGTCGACCGCGGGGTCGTCGGTGAGCCGGAACGCCGAGCCGATCACGTCGAGCGGCGGGACGACGTAGTCGCCGACCATCATCGTCAGGACGAAGAGCGCGAACGCGACCACGGCCAGCGTCGCGGTCACGACGAGCGAGCGGCGGTGCCGGACCTGGCGGCCCGACCGGACCGTGGCGCGGGGCTGGAGGAGCGCGGTCATCACAGCTCCGCGAGGTTGCGGTAGCGGACGAGGGCGATGAAGGCGGGTGCGCCGAGGACGCCGAGGACCACACCGACCTGCAGCTCGCCGGGGGCGACCGCGACCCGGCCGAGGATGTCGGCCAGCAGCAGCACGGTCGGCGTCAGCAGCAGCGTGTAGGGCAGGATCCAGCGGTAGTCCGGGCCGCAGAGCAGGCGGGCGACGTGCGGCACGACCAGGCCGATGAAGACGATCGGGCCGCAGGCGGCGGTCGCCGCGCCGCACAGCACGGCGACGGTCGCGAACATCACGACCCGGGTCAGCCTGACCCGCTGGCCGAGGGCCAGCGCGAGGTCCTCGCCCAGGGCCAGGCCGTTGAGGGCGCGGCCGGTGCCCAGGGCCACGAGGAGCCCGACGAGCAGGAACGGGACGGTCTGCCAGAACACCGGGAAGTAGCGACCGGCCAGCGAGCCCACCTGCCAGAAGCGCAGCTCGTTGAGGGCCTCGACGTTGGTCATCACGATTGCGGAGGTGACCGACGTCAGGACCGCCGTGACGGCCGCTCCGGCGAGCGCCAGCTTGACCGGTGTCGCGCCCTCACGGCCGAGCGACGCGATGCCGTAGACCGTGACGGTCGCCAGCCCGGCTCCGGCGAACGCGAACCACACGTACGTGCTCACGTCCTGCGTGCCGAGGACCATGATCCCGAAGACGATGAAGGCCGCCGCGCCGGCGTTGATGCCCATGATCCCGGGGTCCGCGAGCGGGTTGCGGGTCACGCCCTGCAGGATCACGCCGCTCAGACCGAGTGCCGCGCCCGCGAACAGGCCGATCAGCGTGCGCGGCACCCGCATCTCGCGGATGACCGTCTCGGACGCCGACGACGGGTCGTAGTCGGTGAAGGCCCGCCAGATGGTCGCCAGCCCGACCCCGCGGGAGCCCAGCGTGATGCTGAAGAAGCAGACCACCGCGAGCACGCCCACCAGCACCAGCAGGCCGGTCGCCAGAGCAGTCCGCGAGCGGTGACGCGGTGCTGTCGGGACGGCAGCGGCCGACGGCTGGGTCAGGGTCATGTGCGGTGGGGCCGGCCTTTCGGGAGTCAACCTCTCCAGCGTAACTTAGGTATGCCTACCCAGACCACACGAGTGACGCGGTCGACGCGCTCGCCCGGGGGGCGCGGTGTTTCTGCCACCGAATGAGCCGGAGTCCCGCCGGCGCGGTGCGTACGCCTCCGTCTGGGCCGGAAACTCGCCGGCGCGGTGCGTACGCCACCGTACGAGGCGGAAATCGGCGTCAGAAGGTGGCAGAAGCACCGCACCCCCGGCAGACGGTGGCAGAAACACCGCGCCCCCGGGACCTCGCGGGTCCCGGGGGCGTGTGTCAGAGCTGGCTGGCGGTCAGGCGAACTTCTCGCCGTTCTTGGCCTTCTCGAGCAGCGACGCGGGCGGGGTGAACCGCTCGCCGTACTTCTGCGCGAGCTCCTGGGCGCGAGCCGTGAAGGCCTCGACGCCGATCGAGCCGTCCGCGGCCTCGTAGCCGTTGACGTACTGGATCGCACCGCCCTGCATGGCCGGGAAGCCGATGCCGAAGATCGAGCCGATGTTGGCGTCCTGGGTCGTGCGGAGCACGCCCTCGTCCAGGCACTTGATCGTCTCGAGGCTCATGATGAACGTCAGGCGCTCCTTGAGGTCCTCGAACGGCGGCTGCTCGTCCGCGACCGGGAACTTCTCGGCCAGGCCGCTCCACAGTCCCTGACGCTTGCCGTCGACGTACTCGTAGAAGCCGGCACCCTTGAGGCGGCTGGGGCGACCGATCTCGATCATCGTGTCGATGATGTCCTCGGCGGCGTTGGCCTCCCACGTGCCTCCGGCCTCCTCCACGGCGGCCTTCGACTCGTTGCGGATCTTGACCATGAGCTCCAGGTTGAGTTCGTCGCTCAGCTGCAGCACGGGGGCCGGGAAGCCGGCCTGCGTCGTGGCCCGCTCGATCGAGACCGGCGAGACGCCCTCGGCGAGCATGCCGATGCCCTCGTTGACGAACGTGCCGATGACGCGGCTGGTGAAGAAGCCACGGCTGTCGCCGACGACGATCGGCGTCTTCTTGATCGCCTTGGTGTAGTCGATGACGCGGGCGATGGCCTCGTCGGACGTCTTCTCACCCGCGATGATCTCGACCAGCGGCATCTTGTCGACCGGCGAGAAGAAGTGGATGCCGATGAAGTCCTCGGGACGCTCGACGCCGTCGGCCAGGATCGTGATGGGCAGCGTCGAGGTGTTCGAGCCGAGCAGGGCGTCGGGCTTGACGACCTTCTGCAGCTCGCCGAAGACCTCGTGCTTGAGCTTGACCGACTCGAAGACGGCCTCGATCACGAAGTCGCTGCCCTCGAGCGTCGCGTAGTTGTCCGTCGGCGTGATGCGGGCCAGCAGCTCGTCGGCCTTCTCCTGCGACAGGCGTCCACGGGAGACGGCCTTGTCGACCAGGTTCTGGCTGTACGACTTGCCCTTCTCGGCGGCCTCCATCGAGACGTCCTTGAGGACGACCTGGAAACCGGCCTTGGCCGAGACGTACGCGATGCCCGCGCCCATCATGCCGGCGCCGATGACCGCGATCTTCTCGGCCTTGGTGGGGGCGATGCCCTCGGGGCGGGACTTGCCCGCGTTGATCGCACCCAGGTCGAAGAAGAACGCCTGCGTCATGTTCTTGAACTGCTGGCCGACGATCAGCTGCACGAGGTAGCGCGACTCGATGCGGGTCGCGGTGTCGAAGTCGACCTGCGCGCCCTCGACCGCAGCGCTCATGATCGCGCGCGGCGCCTTGTAGAGCGCACCCTTGGTCTGCTTGCGCAGGTTGGCCGGGAAGGCCGGCAGGAACGCCGCGAGCTTGGGGTTGGACGGCAGTCCGCCCGGCATGCGGTAGCCCTTGCGGTCCCACGGCTGCGTGGCGGCCTCCTCGTTGGCCGCATTGGCCTCGATCCACGCCTTCGCGGCCGGGATCAGCTCGTCCTGCGACGCGACGAGCTCGTCGACGAGGCCCTCGGAGAGCGCCTTGGAGGGCTTGAGCTGCTGTCCCTGCAGGAGGAACTTCATCAGCGCGTCGGACAGGCCGAACATGCGGACGGTGCGCGTGACTCCACCGCCGCCGGGCAGCAGGCCGAGGGTCGCCTCGGGCAGGCCGATCGAGTAGCCGCCGTCGACCGCGATGCGGTGGTGCGCCGCGAGCGCGATCTCCAGTCCGCCGCCGAGGGCGGCGCCGTTGATCGCCGCGACGACGGGCTTGCCGGACGTCTCGAGCTGGCGGAGCGTCGCCTTGATGGCCTCGACGTTCGCGAACAGGGCCTCCGCGTCGGCCGGCGTCGCCTGGGTCATCAGCTTGAGGTCGCCTCCGGCGAAGAAGGTCTTCTTCGCCGAGGAGATGATGACGCCCTTGATCGAGTCGGCGTCCTCCGCGATCTCCTGGGTGAGCCGGTCGACGGCCGCGGCCATCGCATCGGTGTACGCCTGGTTCATCGTGTTGGCGCTCTGGTCGGGGTCGTCCAGGACGAGGTTGACGATGCCGTCCTCGACCTCGTAACGCACTGCTTCAGTCATGTGTGTGTTCTCTCTCGAAGGTGGGGACGGGTCAGCGGATGCGCTCGATGACGGTGGCGATGCCCATGCCGCCGCCGACGCAGAGGGTGGCCAGGCCGTAGCGCTGGTCACGACGCTCGAGCTCGTCGATGAGGGTGCTGATGAGCATCGCGCCGGTCGCACCCAGCGGGTGACCCATCGCGATCGATCCGCCGTTGACGTTGGTCTGGTCGTGCGGGTAGCCGCCCAGGTCCTTCATGAGGCGCAGCGCCACGGCGGCGAACGCCTCGTTGATCTCGAGCAGGTCGATGTCGCCGATGCTGAGGCCGGCACGCTCGAGCGCCTTCAGGCTGGCCGGGCCGGGGCCCGTCAGCATGATCGTGGGCTCGGAGCCGGAGACCGCGGCCGAGAGGATGCGGGCGCGCGGCGTGAGGCCGTGGCGCTCGCCGGCTGCTTCGCTGCCGACCAGGACGAGGCCGGCGCCGTCGACGATGCCCGACGAGTTGCCCGCGTGGTGGACGTGGTCGATCTTCTCGATCCAGTGGTACTTCTCCAGCGCGACGGAGTCGAAGCCGCCCTGGTCACCGATCTGCGCGAACGACGGGGGCAGCTTGCTGAGGCTCTCGACGGTCGTGCCCTCACGGACGAACTCGTCGTGGTCGAGGATCGTCAGGCCGGACGCGTCCTTGACCGGGATGACCGAGTTCTTGAAGTAGCCGTTCGCGATGGCCTTGGCGGCACGCGCCTGCGACTCGGCGGCGAATGCGTCGACGTCCTCACGGCTGTAGCCCTCGACCGTCGCGATGAGGTCGGCGCCGATGCCCTGGGGCACGAAGTCGGTGTCGAACGCGGTCTGCGGGTCCATGGCCCACGCGCCACCGTCGGAGGCCATGGGCACACGGCTCATGGACTCGACGCCACCGGCGAGGATCAGGTCCTCCCAGCCCGAGCGCACGCGCGCCGAGGCCTGGTTGACGGCCTCGAGGCCCGAGGCGCAGAAGCGGTTGAGCTGGACGCCGGCCACCGTGTCGGGCAGACCGGCCGCGAGGGCAGCAGTCTTGGCGATGTCGGCGCCCTGGTCGCCGACGGGCGACACGCAGCCGAGGACGACGTCCTCGATGCCGTCGGTGTCGAGCGTGGGGTTGCGCTTGCGGATCTCGTCGATCAGGCCGGTGACCAGCGAGATCGGCTTGACCTCGTGGAGCGACCCGGACTTCTTGCCGCGACCTCGCGGCGTGCGGATGGCGTCGTAGACGAAGGCCTCGGTCATAGGAAATGTCCTCGCAGAATCTGGTGGATGACGCGTCAGCAGAACTGACACGACTGATTGTGACACCAACACTGTCAATGTCAAAGGACCGGGGGTGTGTGACTCGCCTCCTCCGTCGGCAGGTGGCATAGGGTCAGCCCCATGACTCCCCCCGCCGAGACGATGAGCGTCGAGCAGCTGGCCTCGCGGGTCGGCATGTCGGTGCGCACGGTCCGGTTCTACGCCGGCCGCGGCCTCATCCCGCCGCCCCGCCGCGAGGGTCGCAACGGCTTCTACGGCCCCGACCACCTCGCCCGGCTCGAGCTGGTCAAGGAGCTCCAGGCCCACGGCTTCACGCTGTCGGCCATCGAGGGCTACCTCGAGAACATCCCGAACGACGCGACCCCCGAGCAGGTCGCGGTGCACCGCACGCTGCTCGCGCCGTGGATGGCCGACCGCCCGGAGGAGCTGGACCGGGCCGCCCTGGAGCTCCGGGCAGGCCGCGCCCTCAGCGACGACGACATCGAGATGCTCGTCGCCCTCGGCGTCGTCGAGCCGACGCCGACCGAGGACGTCTTCCGGGTCGCGCCGGCCCACCTCGCAGTGGGCATCCAGTTCATCGAGACCGACATGCCGATCGAGGTCGCGCACGCGTCGCGGCGCATCTTCGACGAGGCCGGCCGGGCCGTGGCCCGCGAGATCACCGAGGTCTTCCGCACGATGTGGTGGCCCGAGCTGCGCGCGTCGGGACGTCCGGTCGAGGACATCACGGCCCTGATCGAGCGGTTCAAGCCGCTGACGATCCAGGCGCTCGTCACCGCGTACGAGACCGCAGTCGACGAGTCCAAGCGGGAGACGGTCCGCCGCCGAGCCGAGAGCTGACGGCGGACCGCGGGCTCACAGGCCCATCGTGCGCCCGATGATCTCCTTCATGATCTCGGTCGTGCCGCCGTAGATCGTCTGGATCCGGCTGTCGGTGTACGCCTTGGAGATCGGGTACTCGCTCATGTAGCCGTAGCCGCCGTGCAGCTGCAGGCACTTGGCCGCGGCCCGGTTCTGCAGCTCGGTGGTCCACCACTTGCCCATCGCGGCTTCCTCGATCGTCAGCTCGCCCTTGGACAGCGCGACGATGCTCTTGTCGACGAACGCCTGACCGATCTGGACCTCGGTCTCGAGCTCGGCGAGCACGAAGCGCGAGTTCTGGAACGAGCCGATCGGCTTGCCGAACGCCTTGCGCTCCTTGACGTAGTCCAGCGTCATGTCGATGATCGCCCGGGTCGCGGCGATCGCGCCGACCGAGATCGCGAGACGCTCCTGCGGCAGCTTCTCCATCAGGTAGATGAAACCCTTGCCCTCCTCGCCGAGCAGGTTGTCGACCGGGACCCGCACGTTGTCGAAGAACAGCTCGGCGGTGTCCTGCGCCTTCAGGCCCATCTTGTCCAGGTTGCGGCCGCGCTCGAAGCCCTCCATGCCACGCTCCAGGACGATCAGGGAGACGCCCATCGCGCCGGCGTCCGGATCGGTCTTGACCGCGACGATCACCAGGTCGGCCAGGATGCCGTTGGAGATGAACGTCTTGGCGCCGTTGACGACGTAGTGGTCCCCGTCGCGCACCGCGGTGGTCGTGATGGCCTGCAGGTCCGAGCCCGTGCCGGGCTCCGTCATGGCGATCGCGGTGATCGTCTCGCCGGTGCAGAACTTCGGCAGCCAGCGCTGCTTCTGCTCCTCGGTGGCGTACGACAGGAGGTAGCCCGAGACCAGGTCGGTGTGCAGGACGAAGCCGACACCGCTCGCGCCGATGCGGATCATCTCCTCAGACATGATCGCGTTGAAGCGGAAGTCGTTCATGCCGCCTCCGCCGAACTCCTCGGGCATCATGAACCCGAGCAGGCCGAGCGCGCCCGCCTTCTCCCAGATCTCCCGCGGGACGATGCTGTCCTTCTCCCACTGGTCGTGGTGCGGGGCGATCTCCTTCTCGCAGAACGCCCGGACGGTGTCGCGGAACGCGTCGTGGTCGGCTTCGTAGATGCCTCGCTGCATGATGCCCTCTTCTTGGTTCTTAGTCGGCTTGGACGGCGACGCCGTCGGCGATGAGCTGGTCGACATCGGCGATGCCCCAGGCGTTGAGTGCTGCGGTGGTGCTGGCACCCGCCCGCTCGGGCGGGGTGGTCAAGGTGGCGGGCGTCGCGGAGAACCGGGGCGCCGGTGCGGGCTGGGTCAGGCCGTCCCGCTCGACGTACGTGCCGCGGGCGACGTTGTGCGGGTGCGTGTACGCCTCCTCGATGCTCAGCACCGGGGCGACGCACGCGTCGGTGCCGTCGAAGAGCTGCTCCCACTCGGCGCGGGTGCGCGAGGCGAACGTCTCGGTGAGCATCTGGCGCAGCTCGCCCCAGCGCGCGAAGTCGTACTGGCCCGGGGCGTCGGTGAGCCCGAGTCCCTCGATCAGCGCGGCGTAGAACTGCGGCTCGAGCGGCCCGACCGACATCCACTGGCCGTCCGACGTCTCGAACACGTCGTAGAACGGGGTGCCGGTGTCCAGCATGTTCGTGCCGCGGTGGTTGCTCCAGCTGCCGGACTGCTGCATCGCGACGATCATCGACATCAGGTGCGCGGTGCCGTCGGTGATCGCGGCGTCGATGACCTGGCCCTCGCCGGTCGCGCGGGCGTGCGTGAGGGCGGCGAGCACCCCGGTGACGAGGTACATCGAGCCGCCCGCGAAGTCGCCGACGAGGTTGAGCGGCACCTGAGGCGGGCCGCCCGCCCGGCCGATGGCGCCGAGGGCGCCGGCGACCGAGATGTAGTTGATGTCGTGCCCGGCGGTCTGGGCGAGGGGGCCGTCCTGTCCCCACCCGGTCATCCGGCCGTAGACCAGGCGCGGGTTGCGCGCGTGGCACTCCTGCGGACCCAGCCCGAGGCGCTCGGTGACGCCCGGGCGCAGTCCCTCGATGAGGATGTCGGCCGACTCAACCAGGTCGAGCACCGTCTCCACGCCGCGGGGGTTCTTGAGGTCGATCGCGACCGAGGGGCGACCCCGGCCGAGGATGTCCTTGTCGGCCGCGCCGAGCTGCAGGGCGTTGCCGCCCGGACGGTCGACGCGGATGACATCGGCTCCGAGGTCCGCGAGGAGCATCGCCGCGAACGGGCCCGGGCCGATGCCGACGAGCTCGACGACGCGAACGCCGTGCAGGGGACCGGACGGGGGGGAATTGGTCACACCGAGATTGTGACAGTAGTACTGTCACGGTTGCAACCCACCACAGCACTCCCGAGAGGACGACCCCCGCATGCTCTCCGAGCTGGTCTACACACGCAAGGGCTCCGGCGAGCCCCTCGTCCTGATCCACGGCATCGGCCACCGCCGCCAGGCGTGGAACCCGGTGCTCGACGCCCTCGCCGAGTCGTACGACGTCATCGCGGTCGACCTGGCCGGCTTCGGCGAGTCCCCCGCGTACCCCGAGAGCGCCTCGTACGACATGGACTCCGCGTGCGACAACCTCGCGGACAACTTCGCGCGGTGGGGCGTGGACCGTCCCCACGTCGTCGGCAACTCCCTCGGCGGGGCGATCGCCCTCGAGCTGGGCGCCCGCGGCCTCGCCCGGTCCGTCACCGCGCTGAGCCCGGCCGGCTTCTTCGGGGTCCTCAACCGGGTGCAGACGCTGGTCCTCCTGGTCGTGCTGCGGCTCAGCAGCCAGCTGCCCGTCGGTGCGCTGCGCCTGCTCTCGCGCAGCGGCTGGGGCCGCAAGCTCGCCGGCGCCTCCCTCTACACGCACCCCGAGCGGTTCACCGCGGACGAGGTGCTCGGCGACGCACTCGCGCTGAAGCGCTGCCAGGGCTTCGAGCGGACGATCGTCAAGGGCGTCCGGTACGCCTTCCGGGCCCGCGTCCACGTGCCGACCACGATCGCCTGGGGCACCCGCGACCTGATCCTGCCCTACAGCTCCTCGGCCATCGCGCAGGAACGCCTGCCCGAGGCGCGGCACGTCGCCCTGCCGCACTGCGGCCACGTGCCGATGATCGACGACCCGGCCCTGATCGTCCGTGTCATCGAGAACACCGTGGCCCGCACGCAGGAGTCGGCAGCCGCCTAGGAATGAGCGGTCCGTCCGCGACGTTGACGCCGGCGTGGAGATCTTCGACGCGGTCGTGATCGGCGCGGGCCAGGCCGGCCTCTCGTCGTCGTACCACCTGAAGCGCCGCGGCATCAGCCACGTCGTCCTCGACGCGGACGACCGGGCCGGTGGCGCGTGGCAGCACCGCTGGGACGCCCTGACGATGCACGACGTGCACGGGGTCGCCGACCTGCCGGGCGCCGAGATCCCGCCGGACACCGGTGAGGAACGGGCCAACGAGTTCGTCCCCGCGTACTTCGCGGACTACGAGCAGCGGTTCGAGCTCCCGGTCGTGCGCCCGGTCGCGGTGAAGCGGGTCCGCGACGAGGACGGCCTGCTGGTCGTCGAGTCGGACACCGGCTCGTGGACGACCCGCACCCTGGTCAACGCGACCGGCACGTGGAGCCGGCCCTTCGTGCCGCACTACCCGGGCATGGAGACGTTCCTCGGCGAGCAGCTGCACGCCTCCGACTACCCCGGCCCCGAGCACTTCCTCGGCAAGCGCGTGGTGGTGGTCGGCGGCGGGGCGTCGGCCGTGCAGTTCCTCGGCGCCCTGGCGCCCATCACCGAGACCGTCTGGGTCACCCGGCGCGAACCGGTCTGGCGCACCGACGAGTTCACGCCCGAGGTGGGCCGGGCCGTCGTCGCCAAGGTCGAGGAGCGCGTGCGTCAGGGCCTCCCGCCGCGCAGCGTCGTCAGCGTCACCGGACTGCTCCTGCGCGAGCAGGAGCGCGAGGCCGAGCGCCTCGGCGCGTACGCCGACCGCCGGCCCATGTTCGCCTCGATCGAGCCCGACGGCGTCCGGTGGGCGGACGGCCGGTTCGAGCGCGCGGACGTCATCTTGTGGGCGACAGGGTTCCGCCCGGCCGTCGACCACCTGGCACCGCTGCACCTGCGCAGCCCGCTCGGCGGCATCCAGCTCGACGGAACGACGGCCGTCGCGGACCCGCGGGTGCAGATGGTCGGCTACGGGCCCTCAGCCAGCACGATCGGCGCCAACCGGGCCGGACGCACCGCGGCGCGAGGCGTCGCGGAGCAGCTCCGTGCCGCGCAGACCGTCAGCGTCGACGCGTGAGGAAGCGGGCGTCCAGGTCGGCCGCCCGCGGACAGCCCAGGAGCGCCAACGCGTTGTCGAGCTCGTCGACCAGCTGCTGGATGACCTGCTGGGCACCGGCCGTCCCCTCGCACACCAGGCCCCACAGGACGGGCCGGCCGACCAGGACGGCGTCCGCACCGAGGGCGAGCGCCTTCGCCGCGTCCCAGCCGCGCCGGATTCCGCCGTCGACCAGCACGTCGATGCGACCGTCCACCGCCTCCGCCACCGGACCCAGCGCGTCCGCACCCGACAGCACGGTGTCGAGCTGACGGCCGCCGTGGTTGGAGACGATGAGGCCCGCGACACCCGCGTCGACCGCCCGCTCGGCGTCCCCCGGGTCGAGGATGCCCTTCAGCACGAGCGGCAGCCCGCTGGCCTCGCCGATCGCGGCGACGTCGTCCCAGGTCAGGGACGGGTCGTGCATCGCGTGCCGCTCGGCCGGGGTCACCGGGCCCTGCGTGAGCTGCACGTACGTGGGGTGCTCGAGGACGTGGCGTGAACGCTCGTCCCGCTCCCGGCGGCCCCCGGTCGGGAAGTCGACCGTGATGACCAGCGCCTCGTAGCCACCCTCGCGCGCCGCCTGCACCAGGTCGTCGGTGACGGCGCGGTCCTTGAAGACGTACAGCTGGAGCCACCGGTCGGCGTCGCCCATCGCCCGGGCGACCTCGCGCGGGTCGGTCGTGGTCTGGGACGACAACACGTACGTCGCGCCGGTCGCGGCCGCCGCCGTCGCGGTGCCGATCTCGGCGTCCGGGTGGGCGCTGCGCTGGTACGCCATCGGGGCCACGAGGAACGGGTGCGGCCGGCGGCGCCCCAGCAGGGTCACCGAGCTGTCCCGTTCCTCCACACCGACCAGCACCCGGGGCGCCAGGACCAGGCGGCGCCACGACTCGACGTTGTCGCGCAGGGTGATCTCGTCACCCGCGCCGCCGGCGAAGTAGCCGTGCACCGCCTCGTCGAGCAGCTGGGCCGCCCGCTCCTCGAAGTCGTTCACGGGGCTCAGCCTAGGCGCGTCAGCTGCGGTGGCGGGCGAGAAACTCGGCGGTCCGGGGGCTCCTCGGGGCCGTGAAGATCTGCTCGGGGGGCCCGGACTCCTCGATCGTCCCGTCGGCCATGAAGACGATCCGGTCGGAGATCTCGCGGGCGAACGTCATCTCGTGCGTCGCCATCACGATCGTCATCCCCTCGCCGCGCAGCTCGCGGATGACGTCGAGCACCTCGCCCACCAGCATCGGGTCGAGCGCCGAGGTGATCTCGTCGAGCAGCAGGAGTCGCGGCCGCATCGCGATGGCGCGCACGAGGGCGACCCGCTGCTGCTGACCGCCGGACAGGGCGTCCGGGTACGCCTTGGCCTTCTCGGCCAGGCCCACGCGGGCGAGCAGCTCGCCCGCGAGCTCCTTGGCCTCCGCGGCGGACATCCCGCCGACCATCGTCGGGCCCAACGTGATGTTCCGCTCGACCGACAGGTGCGGGAACAGGTTGTACGCCTGGAACACGATGCCGACCTGGCGCCGGACGTCGTCCTCGTCGATCCGCGGATCGGTGATCTCGCGATCGTCCAGCCAGATGTCGCCGTCGTCGACCTGCTCGAGCAGGTTGAGGCAGCGCAGCAACGTCGACTTGCCCGAGCCCGACGCACCGATCAGGCAGATGACCTCGCCCTCGGCGACGTGCAGGTCGATGCCCTTCAGCACCTCGTGGGTCCCGAACGACTTGCGGACCGCGTCGGCCCTCAGCATGGGTCCCGGCGTCATGTCACCAGTCCGTTCTCGCGGCGCAGCGAGCGCACCGTCAGGTAGTCCGTGATCCGCGCGAGCGGGATCGTCGCGGCGATGAAGAACACGGCGGCGACCACGTACGGCGTGAAGTTGAACGTGCGGCTCTGGTCCACCTGCGCGGAGCGGAGCGCCTCGACCAGCCCGATCGTCGCCAGGAGGGCGGTGTCCTTCTGCAGCGACACGAAGTCGTTGAGCAGGGCCGGACCGACCCGGCGGATGGCCTGCGGCAGGACGATCCTGCGCATCGTGACCCCGTACGACAGGCCGAGCGCCCGCCCGCTGGCCCACTGCGTCGGGTGGATCGACACGATGCCGGCACGGATGACCTCGGCGACGTACGCGCCATAGCTCAGAGTCAGGGCGATGACGCCGAGCCAGAACAGGCTGGTCGGCACGCCGGTGAGCTGGAGGGCGGGCAGACCGAATCCCACGAGCAGCACGACCAGGAGGGTCGGTGTGCCGCGGAAGATGTCGGTGTAGAGGACCGCCAGGACCTTGATCGGGGCCAGCGCCGGCGCGGGCACGACCCGGATGATCGCGATGAGGACGCCCAGGAGCAGCACCAGCACCTCGATCACGAGGAACAGCCGGATGTTGAGCCAGAACGACTCGGCGATGCCGGGCAGGGAGTCCTTGGCCTGGGCCACGTCGAAGAAGGTCCGGCGGACGTTCGACCATCCCGGCGAGCTGGTCACGGCCAGGACGAGCCCGCCGAGCACCACGATCGTCGAGACCGCCGCCACTGCACCCCGGCGAAGGGTGCGGCGGCGGCGGTACTGCTCGCGCTCGAGCTGGCGTGCGCTGGGGGTCACTTCAGCTCAGGGACGTCCGTGGCCTGGTCGAGCCACTCGGTCTCGAGCTTCTCCAGCGTGCCGTCGTCGGCCAGGGCGTCGACCGCAGCGCTGACGCACGGGGTCAGCTTGCTGCCCTTGGTCAGCAGCAGGCCGAACTCCTCCTGGTCGCCCGTCTCGGGCTGGAACTGGCCCACGATCGTGCCGCCCTCGATCTCGGCTGCGGTCAGGTAGTAGGCGGACGGCAGGTCGGCGACGATCGCGTCGACCTGCTTGTTCTGCAGCGCCTGGACGGCCTTGGTCGTGTCGTCGTAGACCAGCGCCTTCGTGGACGGCTTGATCTGCTCGGTGATCGCCTGGAGGGAGGTGGTTCCGACCTGGGCGCCGAGCTTGGCGTCCTTCAGCTCCTCGAGGGTCTTGGCGCCCTTGAACGGCGACGAGTCCAGCGTGATGATCGCCTGCGCGGCGGCGTAGTACGGGCTGGAGAAGTCGACGGCCTTCTTGCGGTCCGCCGAGATCGAGAACTGGTTGATGTCGAAGTCGAAGTTCTTCTTGCCCGGCTGGATGACCTGGTTGAAGCCGGCCTTGACCCAGGTGACGTCGTCCTTGGCGAAGCCGAGCTTGTCGGCGACCGCGTACGCCACGGCGGACTCGAAGCCCTTGCCGTTGCTCGGGTCGTTGTCGCTGAACCACGGGTCGAACGCCGGGTCGTCGGTCGCGACGGTCAGGGTGCCGTCCTTCAGGAGCGGGAGGTCATCGACCTGGCAGTCCGCGAGGGACGAGGCGGCCGGCTTGGCGGTGTCGTTCGTGTCGCCGTCGGAGTCGGCGGGGGCGCAGGCCGCGGTCAGGGCGAGGGCGAGCGCAGCGACGGCGGTGAGCCCGCCGGAGGGGAAGATCTTCATGGGCAAATCGTAGAGGCCCGCACGCGGCGGGCCCCCACGCCTCCACCCCTCGGACAGCGGGACTATTAGTACAACTAGCTGAGCGACTTCAGGTCGAGGACCTCGTCGGAGGTGGGAGCCTTCGCGGCGTCCACCTTGTCGTAGTCGAACGTCAGGCTGCCACTGCCGCCCTTGGGATCGAGCCGGATCGGACGGGCATCCTTCTTGTCGACGTACAACGTGCCCGTCTTGGTCTTCAGCCCGACGCACTCGACCCCCTCGATCTTCTTGGGCTTGGTCTTGGTCGGCGTCGTGTCGGGGCTGAGCAGCTGGTCGATGAATCCGTCGCGGCTCGAGAACTCGGCGAACGACTTCATGCCCGGCTCGGACGGGTCGACCAGGATCCACTTGTCACCGATCATCTTGATGACGTCCTCGGAGCCGGAGCCGAGCTGGGAGTACAGCTCGGGGCCGCCCCGGAAGTACGCCTTGCCGCCGGCCGAGAGGAGCTCGATCTTCGCGTCGTCAGCCGCGATCGATCCCTCGCCGGTCTTGTCGGTGAACTCCATGTCGACCTCGAGCTTCGAGGTGGCGGTCTGCCCCTCCCCCTCGACCGTGAGCGAGTCGCTGCTCTTGGCGGCCGCCTTGCTCTTGGCCAGGATCTTCTTCGCCGACAGGTTGCTGACGTCGTCATCGCCGCCGCCACTGCCACAACCGGCGAGGACGAACGCGGCGGCGACCAGGCCGGCGAGAACACGGGTACGCATCATGGGAGCACTTCCTTCACACGGGGACGTCGCCCCGACTCGGGTCACCACGCTAGCGACCCCGAGCGGAGTTCGCCGCACATGACACATCGCGGCGTCTTGTCATGCATCGAGTTGCATAGTACGGTCCCGACATGGCCCTGGAGCACGCGATCCTCGTCTCCCTCGCGGAGCGGTCCGCCTCGGGCTACGACCTGGCCCGGCGCTTCGACGCCTCGATCGGGCACTTCTGGAAGGCCAGCCACCAGCAGATCTACAAGGTGCTGGGACGGATGGAGGGCGACGGCCAGGTCGCGTCAGTGGTCGTCCCGCAGGACGGCCGGCCCGACAAGAAGGTCTACGAGATCACCGACGCGGGACGTGAGGAGCTGGCCCGGTTCACCACCCGGCCGGCCCCCGTGGAGCCGTTGCGCAGCGCGTTCGCGGTGAAGCTGCGCGCGCTCCCGTTCGGCGACGCCGGCGCGATCGTGCAGGACGCGCGCGAGCGGCGTCGCGCGCACGAGGAGCAGCTCGCCTACTACGCCGAGAGCGCCGCACGGTTCTATCCCGACCCCGAGCACCTGGGCGACGACGAGATCGGCGGCTGGCTGGTGCTGCGCGGCGGCATCCTGGCCGAGGAGGCCGGCATCGCGTGGTGCGACGAGATCCTTCAGCGGCTGGCCGAGCGATGAGCGCGCACGCCCACCACCAGCACGCCCAGGCCGATCAGGACCGCGGTCGTGATGAGCACCGCGTGCACCCAGAAGAACGCCTGCGGTGCGCTGTGCCAGTGCTCGCCGGCCCAGGCCCGGTCGTCGTCCACGATCGCCTTGGCGAACCGCGGCCAGACCACGACGTTGAACAGGCCCGCAAGCACCAGGAACCGGGCAGCATTCTTCGAGATCACCCCACCATCCCATCACAGGAGATGTCATGAACGACTTCCGCGCTGCCGTCGAGGCCGGCGACTTCGCCGCGCTCGGCGACCTGCTCGCCGACGACGTGGTGTTCCGCAGCCCCGTCGCGTTCAGGCCGTACGAGGGCAAGCCGGTCGTCGCGGCGATCCTGCGCGGCGTGGGCCGGGTCTTCACCGACTTCCGCTACGTCCGCGAGCTCGAGGACGCCGACGGGCAGGGCTCGGCGCTGGTCTTCGAGACGTACGTCGACGGCGTCAGCGTCAACGGGATCGACCTGATCCGCCTCGACGCCGACCGGCGCATCACCGAGCTGACCGTGATGGTCCGCCCGCTCTCGGCCTCGAACGCGCTCGCCGCGGCGATGGCCGCACAGTTCGACCAGATCCAGGCCGAGGCCGGAGGAGCCGCATGAACCCGTACCCGCACCTGCTCGAGCCGCTGGACCTCGGCCACACGACCCTGCGCAACCGGGTCATCATGGGCTCGATGCACACGGGCCTGGAGGACCGGGCCAAGCACCTGCCCGAGCTCGCGGCGTACTTCGCCGAACGGGCCGCGGGCGGCGTCGCCCTGTCGGTGACCGGCGGGTACGCCCCCGGCTGGCACGGCTGGCTGCTCCCCTTCGGCTCGCAGATGACGTCGAAGCGGTTCGCCGACAAGCACCGCCTCGTCACCGACGCGGTGCACGAGCACGACGGCAAGATCGTCATGCAGCTGCTGCACGCGGGCCGGTACGGCTACCACCCGTTCAAGCGCGGCGCGTCCGCGATCCCGTCGCCGATCACGCCGTTCGGCAAGCCGAAGGCGATGACGACCGCGGAGGTCTCCCGCACGGTCGACGACTTCGCGGCGTCCGCGCGGCTCGCTCGTCGCGCCGGCTACGACGGCGTCGAGATCATGGGGTCCGAGGGCTACCTCATCAACCAGATGCTGACCGCCCGCACGAACGACCGGACCGACCGCTGGGGCGGCAGCGCCCAGAACCGCATGCGCTTCCCGGTCGAGATCGTCGAGCGGGTGCGCGAGACGGTCGGCGACGACTTCATCGTGATGTACCGGATGTCGCTGCTGGACCTCGTCGACGACGCGCAGAGCTGGGACGAGACCGTCGAGCTGGCCGTCAAGCTGCAGGACGCCGGCGTCTCGATCCTCAACACCGGCATCGGCTGGCACGAGGCCCGCATCCCCACCATCGTCACGTCGGTGCCCCGCGCCGCGTTCGCGTGGGTCACCGCCAAGCTCAAGGCCGAGGTCTCCGTGCCGGTCGTCGCCTCCAACCGGATCAACACCCCCGAGGTCGCCGAGGACATCATCGCGTCCGGCCAGGCTGATCTCGTCTCCATGGCCCGGCCCCTGCTGGCCGACCCGTTCTTCGTCGCCAAGGCCGCCGAGGACCGCGCCGACGAGATCAACACCTGCATCGCCTGCAACCAGGCGTGCCTCGACCACACCTTCGTCAACAAGCGGGCCACCTGCCTGGTCAACCCGCGGGCGGCCCACGAGACCTCGCTGGTCCTGGCGCCCACGCGCACGGTCAAGCGGATCGCGGTCGTGGGAGCCGGGCCGGCCGGGCTCGCCGCCGCGACCGAGCTGTCCGGGCGCGGCCACACCGTCGAGCTGTTCGAGGCGCTCCCCGAGGTCGGCGGCCAGTTCCGTCTCGCGATGCTGATCCCCGGCAAGGAGGAGTTCCGCGAGACGATCCGCTACTTCTCGCGCCGCCTCGAGGTCGCCGGCGTCAAGATCCACCTGGGGACCCGGGTGGGCGTCGAGGACCTGCGGGACTTCGACGAGATCGTGCTGGCCACCGGCGTCGAGCCGCGGACACCGGCCATCCCGGGCGTCGACCACCCGTCGGTCGTCGACTACCAGGACGTCATCCGCGGGAACGTGCCGGTCGGACGCACGGTGGCGGTCGTCGGCGCGGGCGGCATCGGCTTCGACGTCTCGGAGTTCCTGCTGCACGAGCCCGACGAGCCGCTCGAGGACTGGATGCTCCGCTGGGGTGTCACCGACCCCGCCCTCGAGCGCGGCGGGCTGACCACCAAGATCGCCGCACCGCCACGACGCGAGGTCTACCTGCTGCAGCGCAAGACGACCGAGCTGGGCAAGGGGCTCGGCAAGACCACGGGCTGGGTGCACCGCCAGACGCTCAAGGACTCCGGCGTGCAGATGCTCAAGGGCGTGACGTACGACCGCATCGACGACGCGGGCCTGCACATCACCGTCGCGACCGGCAAGGACAGCAGCGAGACGCGGGTCCTGGACGTCGACACGATCGTCCTGTGCACGGGCCAGGAGTCCGTGCGGGACCTGGTCGAGCCGCTCGAGGCGTTGGGCACGCCGGTGCACGTGATCGGCGGGGCGGACGTCGCGGCCGAGCTCGACGCGAAGCGGGCCATCAAGCAGGCCACGGAGCTCGCCGCTCGGCTCTGACGCGGGCGATACTGGAGTCGTGACCACCCGGATCGTCCTGCTGCGCGCCGTGAACGTCGGCGGGGCTCAGCTCCCGATGGCCGAGCTGCGGGCGATCGCCGGCGATCTCGGCGCCACGGACGTCTCGACGTACATCGCGTCGGGCAACCTCGTCGCCGACGTCCCGGACGATCCGAGGACGTTCGACCGGGCTCTGGAGCGGGCCGTCGAGGAGAGGTTCGGCTTCTTCCGTGACGTCATCTCGCGCACTCCCGAGGAGGTGGCCGCGGCGCTGGCAGCGCACCCGTTCGAGGTGCTGCAGCCGAAGTTCTCCTACATCTCGTTCCTGGCCGCCGAGCCCGACGCCGCCGCGATCGCCAGGGCCGAGACGTACGAGACCGGCGACGACGACTGGCGGGTCATCGGTGCCGAGATGCACATCCGGTACGCCAACGGGGCGGGTCGCCCAGCCATGAAGGCCGACTCGATCGGCCGGGCGCTGCAGGTCCCGGGCACCGCCCGCAATCTCAACACCGTCACGAAGCTGGTCCAGCTCGCGAGCTGACCCCTGGCGTCACCTCACCGTTCCGTGGAAGACCTTCGTGGCCGCGGCGGTCGAGCTGGTCCCCGTGTAGGAGATCGTGATGCGTCGCTTGCCCTTCGGAAGTCCCGACAGCTTCACGGCGCCCTTGCCCTTCACCAGGGTGACGGTCTTGGAGACCGTGCCCCAGCGGATCGTCGCCTGGCCGCTGGGCTTGCTGCCGGTCGCGGAACGCGTCACGTCGACCGCGATCTTGAGCGCACCCGTGCGCGGGGTCAGCTTCGCGCTGATCCTGGCCCGGGACTTGAGCTTGACCCGGATGCCGGAGACGTCACCGCTCGCGATGTCGATCGCCGTGGCACTGGTCCTGGTGTCCCGCCGATCGAACCACTGCGAGGCCCACGGGGACGGCGCGTCCACCCGCAGGCGGTACCTGCCGTCGCGCAGCGGGCCGATCGTGAAGGCGCCGGTCGAGGACGACCCGTCGCCGGACGTCGTGTTGGTGCCGTCCCCGTACGCCGTCACGTCGGCGTGGTGGACGGGGCGGCCGGAGGTGTCCGTGACGGTGCCCGAGACGCGCCGTCCCTTGGTCGACATCACCTGCGGCTCGAGGCTCACCCGCTGCCCGGCGGTCACCCGGATCGTCGTGCCGCCGCTGCCGGCGGGGCCGTTCGTGCCGTCGCAGTCCCGCTCGTAGTTGGTGCCCGGGATGTTGTCGTAGCACTGGGGGAAGTACGTCCTGGACTCGTCGACGAATCCCAGGTAGAAGGTGCCGGCGGGGAGACCCTTGAGGGTGAACGTCCCGTCGGTGGCGGCCTTGACGCTCTCCGGGTACGACAGCGGCAGGTCACGGTCCGGGTCGAGCTTGTCGAACGGACCGAACACGTTGACGCGCAGGCGCCCGGTGGGCAGCCCGTCGCCGCGCCGGACCGAGCCGGTGATGGAGCCCGCTCGCTTGAGCGTCGCGTTGCGGGTGACGGTCCTGCCGGGTCGGTCCTTGAACCGACGCGACGTGTTCACGATCCGGCCGGAGGGGTCCTTGATGATGATGGTGTGCCAGGTGTACTCCGGGTCGTCCGTGGCGAACCTGAACGAGTAGGCGCCCTTGCTGTTCGTGGTGTCGACGTCGAGGGTCTTGTTCTCGAACCCGTCGTCGCCGGTGAGGTGGAGCTCGACGCGCAGCCCCTTCACCGGCTTGCCGTCGAGGGTCATGACGCCCTTCACGGCGCCGGTCGAGGACGCGGCCGATCCGGGAGCGACGAGCCCCAGGGTCAGCAACGCGACCAGGACCGTCAGGAACGCTGACGTACGGGCGAGACGTTTCATGAATCCTCCAGGGTGGACGTCCTGCGACCATAGGCGCGTTCTCGGCGGATGTCAGTGGGGAGCGCTCCCCACCGTTGCGGGCACCGTCCCTTGCGGGCGCGGTGCTTGCGCCACCGTATGGACGGCTTCTGGGTCCCAGACGGTGGCAGATCCACCGCGCCCCGCGGGACGGTGGCAGATCCACCGCGCCCCGCGGGCTCCCAGCGCGAACGTACGCTGGAGACATGGACGATCAGCTGATGGACGTCCTCGGCGACCGGCGCTGGCTGGTGCTCACGGGTGCCGGGGTCTCGACCGACTCGGGCATCCCTGACTACCGCGGGCCGGGGTCGCCGGTCCGGACCCCGATGACGTACCAGGAGTTCGTCCGCGAGCCCGAGGCCCGCCAGCGTTACTGGGCGCGGGCCCACGTCGGCTGGAGCCGCATGCGCACCGCCGAGCCCAACGCGACTCACCTGCTGCTCGCTGATCTCGCCCGCGAGGGTCGGCTGTCCGGGCTCATCACCCAGAACGTCGACGGACTGCACACCCGCGCCGGCCACCCGGACGTCATCGACCTGCACGGTCGCATCGACCGGGTGATCTGCCTCGACTGCGGCCGGACCAGCCCCCGTGCCGAGCTGCACGAGCGCCTCTCCCGGCTCAACCCGGGCTACGAGCAGCGCATCGGCGAGATCGCCCCCGACGGCGACGTCGTGCTCGACGACACCGCCGACTTCCGCGTCGCGCCGTGCTTGGCATGCGGGGGCAGGCTCAAGCCCGATGTGGTGTTCTTCGGCGAGAACGTGCCGAAGGACCGCGTCGCCCGCTGCTTCGCCCTCGTCGAGGAGGCCGAGTCGCTCGTCGTGCTCGGGTCGTCGCTGCACGTCATGTCCGGGCTGCGCTTCGTCCGGGCGGCCCACAAGCGGGGCATCCCGATCGTGATCGTCAACCGCGGGACGACGCGCGGTGACGACCTCGCGACCCTCAAGCTCGACGCCGGGTGCGCCGAGACCCTCACCGCGGCCGTCAGCGTCAGCTGAGCTGACGCAGCCGGACCGTCTCGGGCAGCGACGCGAGCTCGCGCAGCACGTCGTCGCCGACCTCGTCCAGCACGTCGGTCAGGACGTAGCCGATCTCGCCGCGGGTCGACAGTGACTGCGCCTCGATGTTGACGCCGCACTCGCCGAGCAACCCGTTGATCCTGGCCAGGACGCCGGGTGCGTTGCGGTGCACGAGGGCCAGGCGGTGCTTGGAGGCGTCCGCCGCGAGGTTGATCTCGGGCATGTTGACGCTCAGCGAGGTGCCGCCGTACGACGCGTAGGACCGCAGCTTGGAGGCCACGAAGCGTCCGATGTCCTGCTGCGCCTCCTCGGTCGAGCCGCCGACGTGGGGGGTCAGGATGACGTTCTTGAGCCCGCGCAGGTCCGAGTCGAACGGATCGCCCTGGCGCTTGGGCTCGATCGGGAAGACGTCGACCGCGGCACCGGCGATGTGGCCGGACTCGAGGTTCTCCCGCAGCGCGGCGGTGTCGACGGCGATGCCGCGCGACAGGTTGAGGAACAGCGAGCGCGGCTTCATCTGCGCCATCTCGTCGGCGCCGAACAGGCCCGCGTTGCCGGGCCGGCCGTCGACGTGCAGCGTGACGACGTCCGAGACCGCGAGGAGCTCCTCGAGCGTCGAGCAGCGCTTGGCGTTGCCGAGCGCGAGCTTGTCGTCGATGTCGTAGAAGACGACCGACAGCCCGAGGGCCTCGGCGATGACCGACAGCTGGCTGCCGATGTTGCCGTAGCCGATGATGCCGAGCGTCCGACCGCGGATCTCGTGGCTCCCGGCCGCGGACTTGTTCCACACGCCGGCGTGCATGTCCGTCGACTTCTCGTGCAGGCGGCGGGCGAGCGAGATGATCTCGGCGATCGCGAGCTCCACGACGCTCCGCGTGTTCGAGTACGGCGCGTTGAAGACCGCGATGCCCTGGCGGGTCGTGGCGGCCAGGTCGATCTGGTTGGTGCCGATGCAGAACGCACCGATCGCGATCAGGTCCGGGGCGGCGGCCAGGACCTTCTCGGTGATGTAGGTCGTCGACCGGATGCCGAGCAGGTGGACGCCCTGGATCGCCTCGATGAGGTCGTCCTCGCCGAGCGCCCCGTCCCGCGTCTCGACCTGGAAGCCCTTGCCGCGCAGGAAGTCGGCGCCGTCCGTGTGGATGTTCTCCAGCAGCAGGACACGGACGTCGCCGTCCTCGAGTCGCGCGGTGGGGTACGGGTCTGTGGTCGTCATGGTCATCATCATCGCGGTTGCCTTCAGGTCAGCGGAACTCGGCTGACGTGGGGGCCCAGGCGAACGGTCCCGATGTCGTGATCGCAGCCGCTCCCCGGTGGTATCCACCTCAACGCCAGTCGCGCCTGCTGCGCCGCAAGTCTAGCGCTGGTCGTAAGCGCCGGTGAACTGCTCGATCAGCTCGGGCGGGATCTGCTTGTCGAGGTTCGCGAGGCGCACCTGGCCCTGCGCGATCAGCCGGCCGTCCTGGTCCGTGGAGTCCAGGTGCCACAGCTGCTGGCTGCGACCGCGGTGGATCGGCGTCGCCGTCACGGTGATGGTGTCGCCGAGCTTCGCCTGGCGGATGAAGTCGGTCGAGTTGTTGCTGCCGACGACGATGCCCTTGCTGCCGAGCCAGATCTGGCCGGCGACGCTGGCGGTCGACTCGTGCACCGCGCAGTAGACGCCGCCGTGCGGGATGCCGAACGGCTGCAGGTGCCGCTCGCCGATCGTGAAGCGTGCGACGACCTTGTCGGGTCCTGCCTCGACGTGCTCGACTCCGAGGGTGCCGTCCAGTCCGGGGATCTCACTCATGACCCCAGCCTAGGGACCCCTTGATCTGGGTACCCCCTGGGGGTATCGTCAGCGGTATGAGCACGGAACATCACGACGCCGCCCCCGGCTACTCCGACGACAAGGTCGCCGTCCTCAAGCGGCTCAAGCGCATCGAGGGGCAGGTGCGCGGTCTGACCCGGATGGTCGAGGACGACACGTACTGCATCGACGTGCTCACCCAGGTCTCCGCCACCACGAAGGCGCTCGAGGCCGTCGCGCTGAAGCTGCTCGACGAGCACCTCGCGCACTGCGTGGTCAACGCGGCCCGCGCCGGCGGCGAGGAGGCCGACCTCAAGGTCAAGGAGGCGTCGGACGCCATCGCGCGCCTCGTCCGCTCCTGAGCACCCACGTTCCACGGAAAGGCATGACATGACCACCACCGACACCTACCGCGTCACCGGGATGACCTGCGAGCACTGCGTCGCGGCCGTGACCGAGGAGCTCTCCGCACTGGACGACGTCACGTCCGTCGCGGTCGACCTGGTCCCCGGAGGCACGTCCACCGTCACCGTCGAGAGCAGCGCACCGCTCGACCCCGCGACCGTCGCCGAGGCGGTCGACGAGGCCGGGTATGCGCTCGCGGGTCCTCGCGACCTGCCGCTGGCATGACCAGGTCGGTCAAGCTCGACATCGCCGGCATGACGTGCACGTCGTGCGCGGCTCGCGTCGAGAAGAAGCTCAACCGGCTCGACGGCGTCTCGGCGACGGTCAACTACGCCACCGAGAAGGCGACCGTCGAGGCCGAGGACGGTGTCGAGGACCAGACCCTCCTCGACACCGTGGCCAAGACCGGGTACTCGGCCTCCGTGCGCCCGCCGGCCGGCGCGCCTCGCCACCACGACATGGGCGGGCACGACATGGCCGGCCACGACATGGGCGGGCACGACCACGAGGGCCTGCACGGCGCGGCCTCGATGCTGCGGCGGCTCAAGGTCTCGGCCGCCCTGGCGATCCCCGTCGTGGTGCTGTCGATGGTGCCGGCCCTCCAGTTCGACAACTGGCAGTGGCTCGCGCTGACCCTCGCGTCCCCCGTCGTGGTGTGGGGCGCCTACCCGTTCCACCGCGCCGCCTGGGTCAACGCCCGGCACGGCGCCGTCACGATGGACACCCTCGTGAGCCTCGGCGTCGGGGCGGCCTGGCTGTGGTCGCTCTGGGCGCTGTTCATCGGCGACGCCGGCATGACCGGCATGAAGATGCACTTCGCGCTGCTGTCGTCCGCGGCCGGGCGCGACGAGATCTACCTCGAGGTCGCGGCAGCCGTCACGGTCTTCATCCTGGCGGGGCACTACCTCGAGGCGGATGCGAAGACCCGCTCGAGCGCGGCACTGCGAGCGCTCATGGACCTCGGGGTCCGCGACGTGGCGGTGCTGCGCGACGGCACCGAGACGCGGGTGCCGCTCGGCGACCTCCACACGGGCGACCGGTTCGTGGTGCGCCCGGGCGAGAAGATCGCCACCGACGGCGTCGTCGAGGACGGCGCGTCGTCGGTCGACGAGTCGATGCTGACCGGTGAGTCCGTCCCCGTCGAGGTCTCGCCCGGGACCGCCGTCACCGGGGCCACCGTCAACCAGGACGGCCGGCTCGTGGTCCGGGCGACCGCGGTGGGCGCCGACACGCAGCTGGCCCAGATGGCCCGACTGGTCGAGGAGGCCCAGGAGGGCAAGGCCGACGTCCAGCGTCTCGCCGACCGCATCTCCGCCTGGTTCGTCCCGGCGGTCATCGTGCTCTCGCTCGGCACGCTCATCGCCTGGGTCGCGACCGGCCAGACATGGACCGAGGCGTTCACGGCGGCCGTGGCGGTGCTGATCATCGCCTGCCCCTGCGCGCTCGGCCTCGCGACCCCCACCGCCCTCATGGTCGGCACCGGCCGCGGCGCCCAGCTCGGCATCCTGATCAAGGGCCCGCAGGTGCTCGAGTCGACCCGCACCGTCGACACCGTGGTGCTGGACAAGACCGGCACCGTCACGACCGGCGTCATGGGCGTGGTCTCGGTCGACCCGCTGCCCGGCGTGGACGCCGACGAGCTGCGTCGCGTCGCCGCGTCGCTCGAGCACTCCTCCGAGCACCCGATCGCCCGCGCGGTCGCGACGTTGGCCGAACCGGCGCCGGTCACCGACTTCACCAACCACGCCGGTTTCGGCGTCAGCGGCACGGTCGACGGTCACCGAGCGCTCATCGGGCGCCCCGCGTGGCTCGCCGAGCAGGGCGTCGAGCTGTCCCCCAGCCCGGCGACGACCGGCACCACGGTCGGTGTGGCCTGGGACGGCCGGCTGCGCGGCACCGTCACGGTCGGCGACTCGGTCAAGCCGTCGTCAGCCCGCGCGGTCGCCGACCTGCGGCAGCTCGGGCTCGAGCCCGTCCTGCTGACCGGCGACAACGACGCCGTGGCCCGCTCGGTCGCGGCGGAGGTCGGCATCGACCAGGTCATCGCCGACGTGACGCCGGCCGACAAGCTGCGGGTCGTGCAGAAGCTGCAGGGCGAGGGCCGGGTCGTCGCGATGGTCGGCGACGGCGTCAACGACGCGGCTGCCCTGGCGGCGGCCGACCTCGGGATCGCCATGGGCACCGGCACAGACGTCGCGATCCAGGCCTCGGACCTGACGCTCGTCAAGGGCGACCTGGCCACGGCCGTGGACGCCGTCCGGCTCTCGCGTGCGACCCTGCGGACGATCAAGAGCAACCTGTTCTGGGCGTTCGCGTACAACGTTGCCGCGATCCCGCTCGCCGCCCTGGGCTACCTGAACCCGCTCATCGCGGGCGCCGCCATGGCGTTCAGCAGCGTCTTCGTGGTCACCAACAGCCTGCGGCTGCGTCACTTCAAGGCCTGAGCTCGCCCAGCAGGGCGAGCTCGTCCTCGCGGGCCAGTCCCGCGCGACGGTCGCGGCGCAGGCCCCGCTCGCGCTCGTCCTCGAGCGTGTCCCGGAGCGAGTCGTCGATCGGGCGGCGGCGAAGCCCGAGGGCGAGGGCACGGGTGTCGTCCATCATCCCCATGCCGTGGTGGTCAGGCGGCAGCCAGAGCGGGAGCGACCGGGGCCCCATCCACTCCTCGACGTCGTGGGCGTGCAGCCAGTCCGGCCCCGCGGCGACCCGCTCGCCGGAGTGCCCGGCCACCGCGGCGGACCGGTCGATGAGCTCACCGACGGTCGTCGGCTCCCCGACGCCGTGCACGACGCCGGTCGCCCCGCTCCCGGCCGCGCGGACGATCCACTCGGCGAGGTCGCGCACGTCGATCACCTGCATGGGCTGGGTCGGCACGTCGGGCACGAGGACCGGCCCGTCCCCCGCGACAGCGAAGCGCGACACGTAGTAGCCGTACCGGTCCGAGCGGTCCCCCGGGCCACCGATCAGCCCGGCGCGCACGACGAGGTGGGCGGGCAGCTCCCGCACGGACGCCTCGCAGGCGACCTTGCCCTCGCCGTACTGCTCCGGATCGGCGACGTCAGCCTCCAGGGGCGGCAGCAGCAGGGAGCCCTCCGACAGCGCGACGCTCTGGTCGGCGTACACCGAGCCGGTGGACACCAGCGTCCAGTGCGCGGCGAGGTCGCCGAGCGCGGCGACCGCCGACCGGACCTGCCCGGGCTGCCGTGAGACGTCGACGACCAGGTCCCACCGGCGTCCGGCGACCGCGTCGTAGGCGTCGGGCTCCTCCCGGTCCGCCTGCACGAACGTCACCTCGGGCGGCGCGTGGCCGGACTCGCCGCGGGCCAGGCAGGTCACCTCGTGCCCCTGGGCCGCCGCCGCACGGGCCACCTCGCCGCCGACCCATGACGTCCCACCCAGCACCAGCATCGAGCCCATGCAGCCAAATCAATCACGACCACGCGCGGGCCGACAGGGGCGTTCACCATCGGCAGAACCCCAGCACCCCTCGGTCAAGGCGTCGTCGGCCCGGGCCGTCGCCGACCGGCGGCCCCTGGGCCTGGAGTCGGTCCTGCTCACGGGCGACAACGAGGTTGTCGCCCGTGAGGTTGCGGACGAGGTCGGCATCGAGCAGGTCATCGGCGACGTCACGCCTGCCGACAAGCTGCGGGCCGTGCGGAAGCTCCAGGCCGAGGGCCGGGTCGTGGCGATGGTCGGCGACGGCGTCAACGACGCTGCGGCCCTGGCGGCGTCCGATCGCGGGATCGCGATGGGCACCGGCACCGGCGCGTCGCGATCCAGGCCTCCGACCTCACCCTGGTCAAGGGCGACCTGGCCACCGCGGTGGACGCCGTGCGCCTCTCGCACGCGACGCTGCGCACGATCAAGGGCAACCCGCTGATCGCCGGCGCCGCGATGGCGTTCAGCAGCGTCTTCGTCGTCACCAACAGCCTGCGGCTGCGGCGGTTCAAGGCCTGAGCTCGGCGGGCCGACCCATCAGGCAGCTGGATCGTCAGAGGCTGTCCGGAGGGGGGTACTGGCAGGACACATTCGATCTCTCCACCAGATCAACGCGCCAAACGCCATGCTCGCGAGGAGCTTCGCCCCGAGGACGTACAGGGCGGGACCCAAGGAGACAAAACCACCCACCGCCATGCCGCAGCAGATCACCATCGCAGCATGGAAGACCCGTTCGACCCATGTGGCAGCAGTCTCAAGTGCACCGAGGGTCGGATCGACGCGCGCGTACCGTGGAAGCACTGTCCCCCGCTCCTCGGTCCGGGACCCGCTTGGTCAAGCCCCAGGCAGAATATCGGGGAACTCGAGCGGAAGGACTGATACCGCGAACCTCCATCGCCGCCCTGCGCCTGCAGCGCCGGGCCCGTGTGGGCGGCCAGGCATAACCTGTACGCATGTCTTCCCAGCTCCTCACCGTCACCGGCACCCTTCAGACCCGCGAACGCATCGCCCTGCCGCCCGGTGGCGTCGCGACCGTCAAGCTCGTCGACGCCGCGGGCGAGGTGCTGGCCGGTGCCGCGCTCGACGCGACCGACGTGCCGGTCGCGTTCACGCTGACCGCGGACCCGACGTTCGTCACCGACCCCGACTCGCTGTTCCTGTGGGCCGCACTCCGTTCGGAGGCAGGCGTCTGGGGCACCACCGAGATCGTGCCGGTGGAGGGCGACGCGCCGGAGATCGTGCTCACCAAGATCGAGGACTGATGCCACGGGGCGACGGCGCGCCGCGGGTCGTGCACCTCACCGAGGACGAGATCGCGGCCGAACGGGCACCGGTCCTGGGTCGCATCGCCCGGATGCTGCGGCCCTACCGGACCAAGATGGTCTTCGTGGCGGTCGCGGTCGTCGTCGCGGCGATCCTCACCTCGATCGTCCCGTTCCTGACGAAGGCCGTCTTCGACAAGGCACTGTTCCCTCCGGGCGGCGAGATCCGCCTGCACCTGCTCGCCTGGCTCGTCGTCGGGATGTGCGCGATCCCGGTCGTGACCGCGCTCATCGGCATCGGGCAGAACTGGCTCACGTCCACGATCGGCAACTCCGCGATGGCCGACCTGCGCGGCGACCTGTTCGCGCACCTGCAGAAGATGGAGCTGGCGTTCTTCACCGCCACCAAGACCGGCGCGATCCAGTCGCGGCTCGCCAACGACGTGGCCGGGGTGCGCACGGTGCTGACCGACACCGCGACGACGATCCTGCAGAACAGCGTCACGGTGACCGCGGCGTTCGTCTCGATGCTGATCCTGTCGTGGCAGCTGACGATCCTGACGCTGATCCTGATGCCGCTGTTCATCTTCATCCAGCTGCAGGTCGGCAAGCGTCGCCAACGGCTCGCGCGCAGGACGCAGGAGTCGCTGTCGGAGATGACCGCGATCACCGAGGAGGCCCTGAGCGTCTCGGGCATCCTGCTGTCGAAGGTCTTCAACCGGGCCGACTCCGAGGTCGAGCGCTACCGCCGGGCCAACCGCGACCAGACCCGGCTGCAGGTCGAGCAGGCCATGACCGGTCGGGCCTTCTTCGCGACCGTGCAGACGTTCTTCGCCGTCACGCCGGCCATCATCTACCTGGTCGCGGGCTACATGATCAGCGGCGGCGCCTCGCTGACCGCCGGCACCCTGGTCGCTTTCACGACGCTGCAGGCCCGCCTGCAGATGCCGCTGCTGCAGCTGATGCGGGTGACGCTGGACGTGCAGACCTCCTTGGCGCTGTTCCGGCGCCTGTTCGAGTACCTCGACCTGAAGCCCGCGATCACCGAGCGGCCGGGGGCGAAGGTCCTCGAGCAGGCCGACCTGCGCGGGGAGATCGAGTTCCGCGACGTCTTCTTCCGCTACCCCGAGCCGCGCGCCCTGTCCGGGACGGTGCGCACCGACCGCTTCGGCGACTCCGGCGTCCGCATCGAGCGGGTCGAGCCGGCACCCGAGGAGGGCTGGGCCCTCGAGGGCATCTCGCTCAAGGTCGAGCCCGGTCAGCTCGCCGCGATCGTCGGCCCGTCGGGGTCGGGCAAGACCACCATGACGTACCTCGTGCCGCGTTTCTACGACGTCAACCTGGGCGCGGTCCTCATTGACGGCACCGACGTCCGCGACCTCACGATGGGATCGCTCGCCGAGGCGGTCGGCATGGTGACCCAGGAGCCGTACCTCTTCCACGGCTCGATCCGCGACAACATCGCGTACGCCAAGCCGGACGCGACCGCCGACGAGATCGAGCAGGCCGCACGGGACGCCAACATCCACGACCGGATCCTGTCGTTCGCCGAAGGCTACGAGACGATCACCGGCGAGCGCGGCTACCGGCTCAGCGGTGGTGAGAAGCAACGTCTCGCGATCGCGCGGGTGCTGTTGATGGACCCCCGCATCCTGATCCTCGACGAGGCCACGTCCGCGCTGGACACCGAGACCGAGCGGCTCGTGCAGGACGCCCTCGAGCGGGCCACGCACAACCGCACGACGATCGCGATCGCGCACCGGCTGTCCACGATCCACAACGCCGACGTCATCTTCGGGCTCGAGGACGGTCACCTGGTCGAGCAGGGCACCCACGACGAGCTGCTCGAACTCGGCGGCCTCTACTCGCGGCTGTACGTCGAGCAGTTCGGCGCGGGCCAGATCGAGGCTCGGTTCACCGACGGTGTGCGGTTCGTGGACGGTGCGACCTACTGCGACAAGCCCGGCCCCGACGACCGACGGGCCGACGTGGCGTTCTGAGTCAGCCCGCCGCCACGACCCGCTTCTGTGCCGAGGCGAGGACGGCGGTGACGGTCCGCTCGACCTTCGCCGTCTTCTTGAGCCCGGGCACCGAGTAGATGATCGACGTCAGGTGGCCCTCGGTGCAGGTCTGGGCCGACAGGCCGATGTCCGTCTCGGTGATCGGCACGGGCGTGATCGTCGTGGTGGAGCCCTTCTTGGCGCCGCCGATCTCGGCGAGCGTCACGAACGCCTTGCAGGCCTCGTCGTCGGTGAAGGAGTCCGCGCCCGCCAGCAGCTTCTTGGCCCGCGCCAGGTCCTTGCGGTCGGCGGCCGAGCCCTGGTCGGCCGACTTCTCCAGCTGTGCCACCACGTCGGGCAGCGAGGTCGCCCATCGCTTGGCCGGCAGCGTCGTGACCTGGATCAGCGCCTCGGGGGTCTGCCAGCGGCACTGGCTGCTGCCGCCCTCGCGGGCGTCCGAGGTCACGACGATGTCGACTGCGGACCCCGCGAGCTTCTTGCGGTCGGCTGCCGTCAGCAGCTTGCACGCGGCCGACTCGTCGACGTCCGCCGTGGGCGCCTCGGACGACTTCGCCTTCGTGCCCTCGCCGTCGTCGGACCCGCTGCAACCGGCCAGCAGGACGAGCCCAGCCAGTGCCGCAGGAACAAGACGCCGGGCCACCGAGGAAGTCACCCCACCACTGTAGGAGGGGGCTTCACACGACCGCGCGGCGCGAGCGAGCAGGCCCGGAACGGAACAGGAATCGTGTGTCGGTGGTCACGTCTAGGTTGGAGACATGACCAGCACCGCCCCCTCCGTCGACACCCTGGGTGTCGTGGTGCGTGAGCGGGCTCGGGCCGAGGCCCGCGAGGTGTCCGCGATGCTGGCGTTCCGTGACGCGGAGATCGTCCGCACCGCCGATGTCGAGCCGCCGATGCGAAGGTTGGTGGAACGGTCCGCGATCGCGCTGACGATCGCCGAGGCGACCGGCTTCAGCGAGGGTCAGGTCGTGCTGCGGTTGTCGGCGGCCGCACGGGTCCGCGACCACGCACCATCGGTGTGGGCGGCGTTCACCGCGGGGCGGATCGACTGGGCCCGGGTGCGGGACATCGCCGGCACGATCGAGAAGCTGCACCGCGCCGAGTCCATCGAGCGGCTCGCCCGGCGGGTCGTGGACTACGCCAGCAGCCACACCGGCGCGGAGCTGCGGGACTGGCTGCGGCGGTTCGTGCGCCGGGTCGAGGCCGACCTCGCGGTCGAGCGGGCCAAGGACGAACGCCGCAACCGGCACGTCTCGGTCCGCCACGGTGACGACTCGATGGGCTGGCTCAACGCCTACCTGCCCTCGCACGAGCTGGCCGCGATCGAGGCCCGGCTGCGGCGACAAGCGCGGACCGACGTCGCTGCTGACGACAACCGGACCGTGACCCAGCGCGAGGCCGACCTCCTGGTGGCCTGGTGCACCGACTCCGAGGCTGCGACCGCTGCGGTCGACGCGAACATCGCGGTCACCATCGACGCCGACGTCCTCGCCGGAGCAGTTGCCGGGTTCGCCGAGTCCACCGACGGCCGGTGGGCCGTCCCCGCCGGCTGGATCGCTGCCGTCGCCGCCGACGGCAACACCTTCTGGCACAGGATCGTCATCGAACCGGTCACCGGGGACGTCCTGTCCCACGAGTACGTCGGCAGGTTCTGCCCCGACACGCTCGCCGTCGCGCTGCGGTTCCTGCACGGCACGTGCCAGTCACCCGGCTGCATGGTCCCGGCCGAACGCTGCGACATCGACCACCGACAACCCTGGCCCGTCGGCCCCACCACCGCCGACAACCTCGGACCGCTGTGCCGAAGACACCACAGCTACAAGGGCCACGGGGTCCTCAGATGGACCACCCTCCCGCCGGCGCCTCCGCCACCTGAGCCGATCGTGCTCGAGATCTACACCGAGCCCGTCCACATGGAGTACGCGGCCTAGCGATCCTGCGAACGCGGGTGCTGGGCGGCCCATCATTGCCCGCGCCGGGGCCTACGGTCCCCACGGCCCGAGGCTGTCGAACCTGCTCATGCCCGGAGCGCTCGAGGAGTCGCGCGCCCCGCGCAGCCCCTCACCGTCCTGGTGGTGACGCAGAGCCTGCACCTGGTCCTCCCTGGAGAGGGCGGCGAACGGAGTGCGGCCACGGGCTCGGCGACGGACGATCTGGACGCAGACGAGGAGCAGGGCGACCACGACAACGACAATGACGACTGACCACATGGGGGCACCTCGTGTCTCGAAGGAGCCGTCACGGTAACCCGCCCACCCACCACAGCGACAGTGGCTGCGCCGGATGAAGTCTGCTCAGGTAGTGCAGGGCAGCAGCGAGACGATCCTCATGGGGTGGAGGAACGGCGCATCTCACGCACGCGCAGGACGACGAAGCCGACGATCACGACCAGCACGGCGATGATGACCAGCTTCTGGAAGGCGTCGGCGTACGGCTCGACCTCGTCCCAGTTCTGGCCCAGTCGGTATCCGGTGACGACGAAGATCGAGTTCCAGATCGCGCTGCCGAGCGTCGTCAAGGTCAGGAACAGCGGAAAGCTCATCTTCTCGACCCCCGCGGGCAACGAGATGAGGCTGCGGAAGATGGGCACCATGCGACCGAAGAAGACGGCTGCGGCGCCGTGCTTGAGGAACCACGCCTCGGTCTTCTCCAGGTCGCTGACCTTCAGCAGCGGGACCTTCTCGAAGACGAGCGCCGCACGATCCCGCCCGAAGATCGCGCCGAGCCAGTAGAGGATGACGGCGCCGATGACCGATCCCAGGGTCGTGGCCACGAGCGCTCCGGCCAGCGAGAACGTCCCCTGGCTGGCGGCGAACCCGGCCAGCGGAAGGATGACCTCGCTCGGGATCGGCGGGAAGACATTGTCCATGCCCACCGCGAGCCCGGCTCCGAAGAGGCCCAGCTTGTCCATCAGGTCGACGGTCCACCCGGCGAGCCCGGAGTCGGGTGCGTTGCCGGTCGAGGCCATCAGGGCGGTCAGTAGGGTCACGGGCATGAGCGTATCTCTCGGGCTCAATCGCAACCTTGCCATCGCCTGTGCCGTGGCTGTTGCCCTGATCGTCGCCCTCGTGGTCACGCTCACCGGCCACGACGACGACGCCACGGGCAGCACCGGCGGCACCGGCGGCACCCCCGGCACGACGACCCGGACGCCCTCGCGCGCGCTCGACGTGATCGAGTCGAGCACCGCCGCGCAGTCCGCGACCGGCGTCTCGCAACGGTTCTTCACGTCGGCCCGATCGGTCGTGGTCGTCGCCAGGCACGACCGCGCCGCCCAGCGTCGCGGCATCGCCGAGGCCACGACGCGGGGCGTGCCGGTGCTGATCTCCGACGCCTCCGTTCCCCGCGAGGTCGAGCGCCTCGGGGCGACGACCGTCCTGACGTCGGGTCGCGTGCGCGCGGTCCCCGGGGTCCGCACCCGCCCGGTCCCCGAGAAGCCGGCGACCAGTCCCGCCACCGAGCGGTCGAGTGACGCGATCGTGCTGACCCGGTCACGCAGCGCGAACGCCGTGGCGGTCGCCACGGCCCGCATCGCCGGCGCGACCGTGCTGCAGGTGCCGGACGCCGACCCCCGGCGGAGCGCGTCCGTGGCCAAGACGCTGCGGAGCCGGCCCGACAGCCCGGTCGTGGCGCTGGGACGACCGTTCGCGCGCAACCTGGCGTACACGGTGCAGGTGGTCCGCCGGGACGTGCGGCAGCCGGCCGGGGGATTTCTGGCCCTACCCGGCAAGCGCTACACCGCGATGTACGGGCACCCGGGCGCACCGCAGCTGGGGGTGCTCGGCGAGCAGGGGGTGAGTGACTCGGTGAAGCGGGTGGAGCGGCTGGCCCGGAAGTACCGCCGCCTGGGCAAGGGCACGGTCGTCCCCACGTTCGAGATCATCGCGACCATCGCGTCGGGCGGGCCGGGCAAGGACAAGAACTACTCGACCGAGACCCCGGTGAGCAAGCTCGAGCCGTTGGTCGACGCCGCCGCGAAGCACGGGATCTACGTGATCCTCGACCTGCAGCCCGGACGGACCGACTTCCTCACCCAGGCCAAGCGCTACCGCTCGCTGCTGGAACGGCCGAACGTCGGTCTGGCGCTGGACCCCGAGTGGCGCCTCAAGCCCGGGCAGAAGCACCTGCGCCAGATCGGCTCGGTGAAGGTCGCCGAGATCAACCGCACCGCAGACTGGCTGGCCGCCCTCACGCGCCGAAGGACATTGCCGCAGAAGCTGTTCGTCCTGCACCAGTTCTCGACGTCGATGATCGCGGACCGCTCGAAGCTCGACACCGGTCACGCCGAGCTCGCCACGGTCCTGCACGTCGACGGCTCCGGACCGCAGGGAGCCAAGCAGGGCACGTGGGCGACGCTGCGCCGGGACGCCCCGGACGTCGCCGGCTGGGGCTGGAAGAACTTCATCGACGAGGACGAGCCCATGCTGACCGCGCAGCAGACGTGGGACCGGGTCCGGCCCAGGCCGGACCTCATCACGTACCAGTGACGGGTGCGGTCAGCCGAAGAAGTCGCCGGCCGCCGGGGCGCCCGGGGGCGGCTCGGCGTCGCGGGCCATCGGCGTGAACCGCGAGTAGTGACCCTGGAAGCTGACCGCGATCTTGTTGGTCGGGCCCGAACGGTTCTTGGCGATGATGATGTCGGCCTCGCCGGGACGATCGGACTCGCCGGCGCCCAGGGCGTCGGGACGGTTGAGCAGCAGCACGATGTCGGCGTCCTGCTCGATGGATCCGGACTCGCGCAGGTCGGAGATCTGCGGAGTCTTGTCGGTGCGCTGCTCGGAGCCACGGTTCAGCTGGCTGATCGCCACCACCGGGACCTCCATCTCCTTGGCGAGGAGCTTGATGTTTCGGGAGAACTCCGAGACCTCGACCTGACGGTTCTCGACCCGCTTGCCCGACGTCATCAGCTGGAGGTAGTCGATGACCACGAAGCCGAGACCGTACTGCTTCTTGATGCGGCGAGCCTTGGAGCGGATCTCGGGCATCGTCATGTTGGGGCTGTCATCGATGATGATGGGGGCGCTGTTGACCCGGGGCATCGCCTTGGTGATGGCGTCCCAGTCGCGCTGGTGCATGCCTCCGCCGCGCATGTGGCCGATGCTGACCCGGGCCTCGGCCGACAGCATGCGCATGGCGATCTCGGCGCCGGTCATCTCCAAGGAGAAGATGGCGCACGGGATCTGGTGGCGGATCGCCGCCGAGCGGACGAAGTCCAGCCCCAGCGTCGACTTGCCGACACCGGGTCGGGCGGCCACGACGATCATCTGGCCGGCTCGGAACCCGGTCGTGAACTTGTCGAGGTCGGGGAACCCGGACGGCACGCCGCTCAGCGAGCCGTCACGGCCCTGGATCTCCTCGATCTCGTCGATCGTCAGCGGCATGAGCTCGGAGACCGCGCGATAGTCCTCGGCCTGGCTCGTGCCGTCGACGTCGAGCACCTCGGCCTGGGCCCGGTCGACGATCTCGGCGACCTCGCCCTGGCCGGCCTGACCGAGCTGCGCGATGCGCTGGCCGACCTCGACGAGCCGGCGCAGGATGGCCTTCTCCCGGACGATCTCGGCGTAGAAGTCGACGTTGGAGGCGATCGGGACGGCCTGCACCAGGTCGTGCAGGTAGGGCGCGCCGCCGATGCGACCCATCTCACCGCGGCGGTGCAGCTCGGCGGCCACGGTGATCGCGTCGGCCGGCTCACCCCGGTTCGCCAGATCGGTGATGGTGTCGAAGATCAGCTCGTGCGCGGGCCGGTAGAAGTCACGGCCCTGCAGGATGTCGGCGGCCGGATCGATCGCGTTCTTGCTGATCAGCATCGCGCCCAGGACGCTCTGCTCAGCGGCGATGTCCTGGGGAGGAACACGTCCTGAGGTGGGATCCTCGCCGGGTCCTGGACCCGCCTCGTAGAGGTCCGTCACGCTCACCGATGAGTTCCTTTCGTCGTCATGCCGAGCCTAGGTCCCGGCGCCGACACAACTGCCGACCCGTCACAGTAGGCCCCGTGCGTGTCGTCACCAAGACGGTGCCGCACAGGGGGTGTGCGCAACGTCCTCAATGCTGTGGAAAACGCCGAGAGCCATGTGCACAGCCGGTGGACGAACATGTGGACAACCAAATTGTTTTTCGACCCAAACCCGGTCTGACCTGCGGGAACGCAGTTAGTTTTGTGTGGAGACAAAATAGTTGCCGGCCCGCGTTCATCCACGGGACCCTGTTCATACACTTGTCGACAAACCCCGTCACTTTGGCCCCAGTTCACCCTCCGGTCACGTCAGGAAGGACTGCATGCGGCTCCGCACCGACGTCGACCGGCAGATCCTCGCGGTCGCCGTCCCGGCATTCTTCGCCCTCGTCACCGAGCCCCTCATGCTGCTCGCCGACACCGCGATCATCGGTCACCTCGGCACCCCGGAGCTGGCCGGTCTCGCCGCAGCGGCCGTCGTCCTCGGCACGGTCGTCGGGCTGTGCATCTTCCTCGCGTACGGGAGCACCGCCGCGGTCGCCCGGCACCACGGCGCGGGCGAGGTCAGCGCGGCGTACGGGCTCGCGATCAGCAGCCTGTGGCTCGCCGCCGGGCTCGGCACCGTGCTGGGGATCGGCCTCGCCGCCACGAGCGGTCCGCTGTCCGCGGCCGTGTCGAGCTCGTCCACCGTGGCCGACCTCGCCCAGGACTACCTGCTCGTGTCGACGCTCGGCCTTCCCGCCGTCCTGGTCGTGCTGGCCGCGACCGGCGCGATGCGGGGCAGCCTCGACCTGCGCACCCCGCTGGTCGTGACCGTCGTCGCCAACATCGTCAACGTGGTGCTCAACGTGGCGTTCGTCTACGGGCTCGACTGGGGTGTCCGAGGCGCGGCGACCGGAACCGTGCTGGCCCAGTGGCTCGCCGCGGCCTGGCTGGTCGGCGTCATCGTCCAACGGTCACGGCGAGCGGCGGCTCCCCTGGCACCCCGGATCGGCGAGATCCTCGACGCCGCGCGCCAGGGCGTTCCGCTCATCGTCCGGACCTTGACGCTGCGAATCTCGATCGTCCTGGCGACGCTCGTCGCCGCAGACCTGGGCGACGTCCCGCTCGCCGCCCACCAGATCGCCGCGGCCCTCGTCGGCTTCCTGGCGTTCGGCCTCGACGCGATCGCGATCGCCGGGCAGACGCTCACGGGTCGCGCCCTCGGGGCGGGCGACGCAGACCTGACCCGGGCGCTCACCCGGCGGATGATGGGCTGGGGCGTGGTGACCGGCGTGATCGCGGGGGCCGTCCTGGCGGCCGGCGCACCGTGGCTGCCGCACCTGTTCACGTCCGACGACCAGGTCCGGGACGCCCTGGTGCCCGCGCTGCTCGTCGTCGCGGCGATCCAGCCGCTGTCCGGGGTGGTCTTCGTGCTCGACGGCGTGCTCATCGGCGCGGGCGACGGGGTCTACCTGGCCGTCGCCGGAGTCGTCGTCCTCGTCGCCTACACGCCACTCGTCCTGCTGGTCGGCTGGACCGGCGCCGGCTTCACCTGGTTGTGGGTCGCGTACGGCGGATTCATCGCAGCGCGGCTCGCGACGCTCTGGCATCGCGAGCGCAGCGACGCGTGGCTGGTCCTCGGCCCGGGTCGTTCGGCAGACTGAACGCATGACACGCACCGAGGAGCCCACGCCCGGACGACACCTGGACGTCCGCGGGGACGGTCCCGTGGTCGTACTGTGGCACGGCCGGGGGGCGGACTCCCGCGGGGTCCTCGACGGGCTGAGCGAGCTGATCGCCGCCCACGGGCGGACCGTCGTCACGCCCGACTGGGACGCCGGCCACGCCGACGGCGGACGCGCCGACCTGCTGACGTCCGTGCGGCGCGCTCGCGAGATCGCCACGGAGCAGGGTCAGGACCCGGACACGATCGTCGTCGCGGGCTGGTCGCTCGGCGGAGTGGCCGCCGTCAGCCTCGCGCTCAACGCCCGGCGCCTGGGCATCGGGGTGGGCGGCCTGGTGCTCATCGCGCCCGCCGACGGCCCGCGCGCCACCGACCCGATCACGGGGCAACCGCTCCCCACCGAGCTGCCGCCGGGCGCCGGTCGGTGCCACGTCGACGTCGTCTACGGCGACGACGACACCATCACGCCACCGGACATGGTGTGCGGCCTCGAGCTGCGCCTGCGGGCCGCCGGATGGTCGACGTCGCTGCACGAGATCGCCGCCGACCACGGCGAGGTCGTCGGTGCGACGTACGACGAGCGGCGCGACGCCTTCGTCCCGGCCCGCTCCCAGCGGGCGGCCGACGGCGCGAGGACCGTGGCGGCGATCGTCGCGGCGGCTAGCCCTTCTTCGTGAAGCCCACGCGGGTCCAGTCGGGCTGCTCGAACTGCGCGGCCCCGTAGTTGGCCAGGTCCTTGCGCACCGCCACGACGATGGGGGTCACCGCCAGCGGGACGACCGGGGCCTCCTGGAGCAGCCACTCGTCGAGCTTCGCGATCCGCTTGATGCGCAGCTTCTCGTTGAGCGTTCCGAGGACGGTGTCGAACCCGGCGCCGATCCGCCGCGGCCCGATGCCGGTGAAGTTCTGGGCGGAGTCGATCGGGTAGAACAACGGCTTGGCCGCGGTGAGCGGGAAGGCCGATCCGCGGCGCTGGAAGGTCACGAGGTCGAAGTCCAGCGGGATGACGATCTTCTCGTAGAAGTCCATGCCGGACGGGGCGGACCGTGTCCTCACCCTGATGCCCACCGCCTCGAGGTCTGCGGCGATGGCCTTCGCCCGGGCGCTGTTGGTGGGCGTCTCGGCCGGCACCGGCAGCACGAGCCGCAGCGGTGTGCCGTCCTTGGACGCGCGCATGCCGTCCGCGCCCTTGCGGTAGCCGGCCCTGTCGAGGAGCCTCGCGGCACGGTCCGGGTCGTAGGCGATCTGGCCGGACGAGTCGCGATAGCCCCGTTGGCCGGGGAGCAGCAGCAGGCTGCCCAGCGGTGCGGGCCGGGCCCCCAGGGGTTTCGCGGCGCTGACCGCGATCGGCACCGGGTTGATCGCGTGGGCGACCGCGCGGCGCACCTCGACGTCCTTCAGCGCGCCCCGGCCGGCGTTGAGCGTCACCTGGGACCACTCGATGCCTGCCGCGCGCTGGACGACGCCGGTCCCCTTGGCCCGGGCGTATGTCGAGGCCTGCAGGTCGACGGCGTCGAGCCCACCGTTGACGTACGCCTCGGCCTGGAGGTCGGCGTCCGCGATGTTCCAGGTGATGCGCGAGAGCTTGGGCTTGTCGCCCCACCACCGGGGATTGGGTCGCTGGACGATGAGGCCCTTGCGGGTGTCGATCGAGGAGACCACGTACGGCCCGTTGGCGGAGATGGCTCGCTTGCGGAACCCCTGGTTGAACAGCTTGGGTGAGGACGAGACGTTCTTGGCCAGCCGCGGGTAGACGTACAGCGGCCACTCGGCGGTGGGCTCGTCGAACGTGACGGTGTACGAGAACTGGTCCTTGCCGGGCGTGACGGCCGAGATGGCGTCGTAGCCGGCGGTGGAGACCACCTCGAAGGCGTCGTCGGAGCCGTTCTGCGCCTTCCAGAACGCGACCATGTCCTGGGCGGTGATCGAGGTGCCGCCCTGCCAGACCGCGTCACGGTTGAGGTCGACCTTGACCGTGAGCGGGTCCTTGTCGACGACCTCGACCGACCGGGCGTAGTCGGGGTCGACCGTCCACCCGCCGTCGGCGGTGATCCGGATGGCGCTGCCCGTCGTCGGGGCGAGGATCCGCGCGGCGTCGGAGTTGGCCGAGTCGACCTGCAGCGGATTGAAGTTGGTGGGCAGGGTGCTGGCTGCGAGGCGGAGCGTGCCGCCGGGGGCGACGTCGGCGGGCGGGGCGTCACGCCACGCGGTGCTCGGCAGGGCCTGGTCGGCCGGCGTGCTGGTGGTGGTGCTGGACGCCGCAGCGGGCGGCTGGTCCGACTCGCCGCTGGACGAGTCCGTGCAGCCGGAGAGCAGAAGGCTCCCGGCGAGCAGCAGGGACGCGGCCGATGCGAGGGGGGAACGCATGACGGTGATCCACCGGCGACGGGCCGGCACCCGGAGGTGCCGGCCCGTCAGGCGGACTACTTGGAAGCCACCACGTTGAGCTTGACCTGCGCGCTCACTTCGGGGTGGACGCGCACGGCGACCGTGTGGGCGCCGAGCGACTTGATCGGGTTGCCGACCTCGATGCGACGCTTGTCGACCTTGGCACCGGCCGTGGCCAGGGCCTCGGCGATGTCGGAGACCGTGACGGCGCCGAACAGGCGTCCGCCGGCACCGGCGCGGACGGCGACGTTGATCGGCCCGGACTCGAGGTTGCCCTTGATGCTCTTGGCCTCCTCGAGATCGTGCACGGCGTGCGCGTCACGCGCAGCCTTGATCGACTCGACCTGCTTGGCAGCGCCCTTGCTCCACCGGATGGCGAAGTTGCGCGGCAGCAGGAAGTTGCGGCCGTAGCCGTCCTTGACCTCGACGATGTCGCCGGGGGTTCCGAGGTTCGTGACCTCGTGCGTGAGGATGAGCTTCATTCCAAACCCCTTAACGACCGGTGGTCGTGTAGGGAAGCAGAGCCATCTCGCGGGCGTTCTTGATGGCCTTCGCGATGAGGCGCTGCTCCTGGACGGTGACACCCGTGACGCGGCGCGCGCGGATCTTGCCGCGGTCCGAGATGAACTTGCGCAGCAGCGCGGTGTCCTTGTAGTTGATTTCGGTGACCTTGGCCGCAGCGAGCGGGTTGCTCTTCTTCTTCGGCTTGCGGACGACTGGCTTTGCCATGTTGCTCCTGGTTTCGTTTCTCTGACGTGAAGGGTTAGAAAGGGGGCTCGTCGGACGTTCCCCGCGTTGCCACCCCAGTCAGATCCACCCTGCGAACCGCCGCCGGAGCGGGGCTGCGTCGACCACGGGTCGTTGCCGCCCTGGGCCGGAGCGCCTCCACCGAAGTTGCCTCCGCCGGAGTTTCCTCCACCAGAGTTGCCTCCGCCGAAGCCGCCACCTGAGTTGCCGCCACCGCCGAAGTCGCCGCCGCCGGAGCGGTTGACGCGACTCGTCTTGGCCGTGGCGAAGCGCAGGGACGGGCCGATCTCGTCGACCGTCATCTCCACGCTGGTGCCCTTGGAGCCGTCCTGCCGCTCGTAGTTGCGGACCTTCAGGGCGCCCGTCACGATGACGCGCTGACCCTTCTGGAGCGACTCGGCGACGTTCTCGGCCAGCTGGCGCCACGCATCACAGCGGATGAACAGCGCGTCGCCGTCCTTCCACTCGTTGGTCTGCCGGTCGAACGTACGAGGCGTCGACGCGACGGTGAAGTTGGCAACTGCCGCGCCCGAAGGAGTGAACTTCAGCTCCGGGTCGTTCGTCAGGTTGCCGACGACGGTGATGTTGGTTTCGCCTGCCATGGGGCGCAGCCTTTCAGGTGTGTGGGTGTCTGACTTAGTGAACCGCAGCCATGTGACAACCGCAGCGGGTTGTCCACAGTGGGTCCGTGGATCAGGCCTACTTCACGTCGGGACGTGTGACCTTCGTGCGCACAACGGACTCGTTGAGCGTCAGCTGGCGATCGAGCTCCTTGACCGTGGCCGGCTCCGCCTGGAGCGTGACGACGGCGTAGATGCCTTCGTTCTTCTTGTTGATCTCGTAGGCAAGACGACGCTTGCCCCACACGTCGACGTTGTCGACGGAGCCGCCGTCCTGGCGCACGACGTTGAGGTACGTGTCCAGGCTGGGGGCGACGGTACGTTCTTCGAGGTCGGGATCAAGGATGATCATGACTTCGTACGGGCGCAATGACATTCAGTCTCCTTCGGACTAAACGGCTGCAGGATCCCTGCAGCAGGAGAGACGTTGCCGACTGGCAACCGCACAAGTCTACGGGAACACCGCCACCCGAGGCCAATCGCGCCCGCCCCGCCCCCCTGACCGCGAGTGGCGCAGGATGAAGGAAGTGAGACGGCGTGTCGTCCACTTCTGCGCCACTCGCGGGTCAGGTTGCGCCACTCGGCGGCTTGCGGCCGCGCGGGGACGTCGTCCGGACGAACCGCCGCAACCGCCGGCGCAGCGCCTCCTGCCCGGTCCTGGACAAGGACGCGAGCCGCGCCTCGGCCCGCCAGGGGTCGACCCGACCGGGGACGTGCCGCATCCCGCGGGCGTCCTCCGCGTCCCGCACGATCCTCTCGGGGGCGTGCAGGATCTCCGTCGCGATGTAGCCGTAGCGCTCGAGGCCCGCCCGGGCCAGCGCCTTCTCGCGCCGCAGGTCCCGCTCGTGCCGGTCGCGCTCGCGGTGGTCCGACCCGTCGTACTCGGGCACCCGGTTGGTGCCGCGGATGCGCAGGTCGACCCGCGCGATCTCGACCCCGGCGGCGTTGGTGATCACCTGTTGCGGATCGACCTCGAACCCCGACAGCACGTGGAGCAGACGGAGCATGGTCTCCCACCACGACTCGCTGCGTCCGTCCGCGAGCTCGAGCGCCCGGCGCAGCACGCGGACGCCGCGGCGTCCCGGCCGCATCGTCGCCCGGATGCTCTCAATCGTCACGTCCTCGTGGTGCAGGGCGCAGTCGATCACCGCGACGAGATCGAGCAGGGCCAGGTGCTCGGCCAGCTCCACGATCGTCCACTCGGGGGACGCGACCGCCAGGTCGCCGATGCGGTGCCGGTGACCGGGCGGGATCCCGCACCTGCGGACGTAGACCCCGCGCCGGTCGTGGTGCGGCGCCTCCTGGTCGCTGCACGCGACGAGCGGGAAGCCGTCGAGCATGGGGAGCCACCAGCCGCGCAGCCTGGCGCTGGTGAGGTGGGTGAAGACGGCGTCGTCCGGCAGCTGCAGCGCGACGGCCCGGCACGTGGCGGCCAGGTCGTCGGACGTCGAGGCGAGCTGCGCGACGCCGGCGACCGGATGGACGAAGTGCGGCGACGCTCGCAGGAGGTGCGGGGTGAAGCCGCGCTCGTGCGCCTGGGCATGTCGGATCGGTTCCATCCCAGCACGGTCGTCGCCTCACGCCCGCGGATTCGAGCCCCGGCGACCGACCTGTGGACGTATCTGCACGGTCCACACCCTCGCCGCCGAGTGGCGCAAACCGACCCGCGACTGGCGCAGAAATGGACGACTCGCCGTCCCAGAACCTTCATCTTGCGCCAGTCGCGGGCCGGGTGGGTAGCGTCTGGGGGGTGGAGCTGGAGATCGTGGCGCTGGTGGTGTCGCCGGTGCACCGGTACGAGGGGCGTCCCCGCGACGGCGTCCTGCCGTACGACGGCGACGAGACGCCCACGAGCGTGCAGGTCCGGGCCCATCGTGGCCTGGTCGGCGACCGGTACTTCGGCACCCGGCACTCGCGCTACTCGGTGACCCTGCTCGCCGCCGAGCAGATCGACTGGCTGCAGGACGAGATCGCCGGCGAGGGGCTGTTCCCGGCGACGACCGCGCCGTTCGACCCCGTCCTGGCCCGCCGCAACGTGGTGACCCGTGGCCTCGACGTCGACGCCCTCGTCCGGACGAGCTTCACCCTGGACGCCGGGCACGGCCCGATCCGGTTCGTCTCCCGCACCGCCGCTAGCCCGTGCGCGTGGATGAACGAGGTCTACGGCCCGGGCGCCCACCGGGCCCTGCGCGGACGTGGTGGCATCCGGTGCGAGCCGCTCGACGACGGCGTCCTGTCGGTGGGCCCCGCGACCGTCACGGACGTCCGTTCGTAGGGTCCTCGGGCCAGGCGTGCTTGGGGTACCGGCCGCGCAGCTCGGCCCGCACCTGGCGGTAGGGCCCGGACCAGAACGACTCGAGGTCGGCGGTGACCGCGGCCGGACGCCGGGCCGGGGTCAACAGGTGCAGCAGGAGCGGGACCCGGCCGTCGGCGAGGCGAGGCGTCGCGGTCCAGCCGAACGCGTCCTGCAGCCGCACCGCGAGCACCGGCTGCTCGGTCCCGGTCGGGCCGTACTCGACGCGCACCGCCTGGCCCTTCGGCACGGCGACCCGTTCCGGCGCCAGCTCGTCGAGGCGCCCGGCCTCGGGCCAGGGCAGCAGGCGCCGCAACGCCCCGAGGACATCGATCCGGCCGAGGTCGCGGCTGCTCCGCACCCGGGCCAGGTCCGACCCGATCCAGCCGTCGACACCGTTCAGCAACGCCTCGTCGCCGACGTCGGGCCACGGGTCACCGAGCGCGTGGTGCAGGAAGGCCATCCGTCGGCGCAGGGCGACGGCCGCATCGCTCCACGGCAGCAGGTCGAGGCCCTCGCGCGACAGTCCGTCCGCGACCGCGGCGGCGACGGCCTCGGGGGGCGGATCGGCGAGCGGGACGGCCGACAGCTCGATCGCGCCCAGGCGGGTGACCCTTCGGGCCACGATCCGGCCGTTCGCCCAGACCACCTCGTCGATCTCCTGCCACAGGCCGGACGCGGCGTCGAGCGCGATGTCCTCGTCCACGGGCGCGGCCGAGCGGATCGTGGCGTCCCGTGCGCCGGGACGCCGCTCGGCGTCCGCGATCGCGATCCACGGCAGGCCGGCCAGCGCCGGGTCGGCCGCACGGAAGGACGCCCCGGTGCCCGACACCATCAGGTACGACCCACCGCCGGACCGTCGCCGCGCGATGCGTCCGGGATGGGCCAGCGCCACCACGGTGCCCACCGCGAGGTCGTCGGTCAGCGGGGTCCGGGGCGGACGGGTCGGCAGCAGCGACTCCAGCCGCGCGACGTCGTCCGACCACGACCGGGCGGCCGGACCTCCCCGCCGCAGCGCACGCAGCGCCGCGACCAGGTCACCGCCGGGTGCACGGACGTCGTCGTCCAGCAGGGCGACGACCTCGGCCGCGCGACGGGCACCGACGGCCTCGGCGCCGTCGAGCAGCGCGCGGGCGAGCCGGGGATCGGTCGGCACCTGGGCCATCGCCCGGCCCCGCGCCGTGATCGCGCCGGTCTCGTCGATCGCGCCGAGCTCGACCAGGGTGTGCCGGGCCGTCTCCACGGCGGCCGCCGGCGGCGGGTCGAGCAGCGCCAGCCCCGATCCGTCGACGTCGCCCCACGCGGCCAGCTCGAGGCAGAAGCCGGTGAGGTCGGCCACCGCGATCTCGGGGGCCGGATGAGGATCCAGGTGGACGTGCTCGGCGCGGGACCAGCAGCGGTACACCGCGCCGGGCGCCTCGCGGCCCGCCCGACCGGCCCGCTGCTCGGCGGCGGAGCGGCTGACCCGCACCGTGACGAGGGCCGGCAGGCCGCGCGCCTGGTCGGTGCGAGGCTCGCGGGACAGGCCGGCGTCGACGACCACGCGTACGCCCGGGACGGTCAACGACGACTCCGCGACCGCGGTGGACACCACGACACGGCGGCGCGGCCCACGGGTCAGGGCCAGGTCCTGCTCCCGGGCCGGGAGGCGTCCGTGCAGCGGCAGGACGTCCACGTCGCCCGCGCCGGACAGCCGGCGCAGCAGCCCGGCCACCTCCCCGACGCCCGGCACGAACACCAGGACGTCGCCGTCGTCGTTCGCCAGGGCGAGACGGACCGTGGCCGCCACGTGGTCGAGGAAGCGCGGCGGCACCCCTCGCTCGTCGACCGGCAGCACACCGGGCGGCGGGGGCGACCAGTGCTGCGTCACGGGGTGCAGCGAGCCCGGCACGTCGATGACCGGAGCCGGCCGCTCGTCGATCGTCGCGGCGGTGCGCTCGGCCTCGACCGTCGCCGACATCGCGACCAGCAGCAGGTCGTCGCGCACGGTCGCGCGGACGTCGACGAGGAAGGCGAGCGTCAGGTCCGCGTCGAGCTGGCGCTCGTGCACCTCGTCCAGGACGACAGCCGCGACCCCGGGCAGCTCGGGATCGCGTTGGAGCCGGCGCAGCAGCACCCCGGTCGTGACGAACTCGATCCGGGTGCCCGGCCCGACCGCCCGGTCGCCGCGGACGGTGTGGCCCACGGTCTCGCCGACCCGCTCCCCCAGCAGGCCCGCGAGCCGGCGCGCGGCCGCCCGCGCGGCGATGCGCCGGGGCTGGGTGACCACGACGCGACCCCCGTCACGCGCGAGCATCGCGGCCACGGCGGGCGGCACGAGGGTGGTCTTGCCGGTGCCCGGGGGCGCCTGCACGACCGCGACCCCGTGCTCGCGCAGTGCCGTGGTCAGAGCCGGGAGACCGGCCAGGACCGGCAGGTCCGGAGGGCTCTCCAGCAGCCGCTGGATCGGGTCAGGATGGACGCTCAGAGGTCGGCCGAGACCTTCCAGATGTCCACGCCCTCGGTGTCGCCGGCGAGCTGGTCGATCGCGGCGAGCTCCTCGTCCGTGAAGTCGGTCTGCCCGGCCGCGGCGAGGTTCTCGTCGAGCTGCTCGGTCGACGAGGCGCCGATCAGCGCGGAGGTGACGCCGCCGGGGCGCAGGATCCAGGAGATCGCCATCTGCGCGAGCGACTGGCCGCGCTTCTTCGCGATGCCCGCGAGCCCCTGCAGGCGCTCGATGTTCTCCTTGGTCAGGACGCCCTCGTCGAGGCTCCCGCGGTCGACGGCACGCTCGACCGGCTCGTCGCCGAGGTAGCGGTCGGTCAGCAGCCCCTGAGCCAGCGGCGAGAAGCCGATCGACCCGAGGCCGTGCTCGCCCAGCACCGTGAGCAGCCCGCCCTCGACCCAGCGGTTGAGCATCGAGTACGACGGCTGGTGGATGACCAGCGGCGTGCCCAGGTCGCGCGCGATCGCGACCGCCTCGGCCGTCCGCTCCGGGGAGTACGACGAGATGCCCGCGTAGAGCGCCTTGCCCTGCCCCACCGCGGTGTCGAGCGCCGTGATGGTCTCCTCCATCGGCGTGCCCGGGTCGACCCGGTGCGAGTAGAAGATGTCGACGTAGTCGACGCTCATCCGCTCCAGCGACGCGTCGAGGCTCGACAGGAGGTACTTGCGGGAGCCGAGCTTGCCGTACGGCCCGGGCCACATGTCCCAGCCGGCCTTGCTGGACAGGATCAGCTCGTCGCGGTACGGCTTGAAGTCCGTACGCATCATCCGGCCGAAGTTCTCCTCGGCGGACCCGTGCGGCGGGCCGTAGTTGTTGGCGAGGTCGAAGTGCGTGATGCCGTGGTCGAACGCGTGCCTCAGCACCTCGCGCTGGGTGTCGAACGGGCGGTTGTCGCCGAAGTTCCACCACAGGCCGAGCGAGATCGGCGGGAGCAGCAGGCCGGACGTGCCGACGCGACGGTAGTCGAGCTGCTGGTAGCGGTCCTCGGCAGCGACGTACGGACGGTGGATGTCGGGGACGGGGTCGGCGTAGTAGCGCTCTTCGGTCATGCGTCCACGCTAACGCGCCACGGCGAGGAGGACCGGCTCGTCATGACCGGCCCACGTGCCGGTCAGGGTCTCGCCGCCCATCGCCCAGGCACCACCGACGACCCGCAGCACCTCGACCTCGGCGACGGACGTCACGATGATGGTCGACCCGTCGGCGTCGCGGACGTCGACGAGCCCCACCGGCTCGATCTCGGCGCTGCTGCCGCCGCCGGTGACCCGCACGCTCGGCTCGACCGGTTCGAGGCTCCCGTCGGGCAGCTGGCGCTCGAGCTCGGCCTGGGTGCCGCCGGTGAGGATCGTCTCGACGATCGCCGCGGCGTACACCGGGTCGCCGCACGCGTCGTAGACCCAGCGCTTGCCGAGCATCGAGTGCTCCAACGTGCCGACCAGGAACTCCTCGGCCCCTGCCAGCGGCTCCGCCCGATAGGTCAGCGGCACCTGCAGCAGCGGGCCCTCGCCACCCGCGCACACGAGGTGCGTCTCGATGCCCACCTCACCGTCGGGGTCGTCGAACCGGTACGCCCCGAGCGGCTCGAGCTGGTCGTCCCCGTCGAACCACGGCTGGGTCGGGACCCAGGCACGGATCAGCTCGATCTTCGTGGGACGGGCATCTGCCGCGTGGAGGAGGGCCATGGTCCCGACGCTAGCGCAGCCGGGTGATCTCCACCGCGACGAACAGCTCGGAACCGCCGGCGGTGGAGAAGATGCCGCGCAACGGCGGGCTGTCGCCGTAGTCGCGGCCCTTCGCCACGACGACGTGGCGGGGACCGGGAGCGATCGCGTTGGTCGGGTCCCAGCCGACCCACTCGCCGTCCCACCACTCGATCCACGCGTGCGACTCGCCCTCGACGGCCTCGCCGACGACGGGGTCCGGTGACGGGTGCAGGTAGCCCGAGACGTACCGGGCGGGGATGCCGGCGGCCCGCAGCGCACCGAGGCTGAGGTGGGCGAAGTCCTGGCAGACCCCGGTCTTGGCGTCCCACGCGTCGGCGGCGCTCGTCGTGACCTCGGTGCTGCCCGGCACGTACGCGACCTGCTCGTGCAGGTGCCGCATGACCGCCTCGACGTAGTCGGTCGGGCGCTCCGCCAGTGAGCGGAACTGGGCGATCTCGTCGGCCAGGCCGGCCGCCGGGGCGACCCAGTTGCTCAGCGCGAGGTACTCGCACCACTCGTCGCGGACGTCGTCGGTGATGTCGTCCCAGGCGATCGCGTGCGACTTCGGCGCCACCTCCTGGGTCTCGACCGTGGACGTCGCGACGACCATGAGGTCGGCGTGCGGGTCGTGGACCTCGAACGAGGTGACCGTCGTCCCCCAGTAGTCGCGGTACTCGTACGACCACGGGGTCGGGGTGATGTCGAGCCGGGAGCGCAGGACGTACTGCTCCGACGTCGTCATCGGGGTCATGCGGGCCTCGTTGAAGGACGCCATCGCGCCCTTCTCGTAGTGGTAGCCGGTCGTGTGCTTGATCCGCAGCTGCATGCTCATGCCGTCACCTCGGTCACAGGACCACCCCTCCGCGCCACGTGTGCATCTCGGACTCGGCGAAGTAGCGCGCGGACACCGCGTCGCTCGCCGCGGCGCAGCTGCGCTGCAGGCGCTCCATCTCGACGGGCAGGTCGTAGACGATGTCGGTGAGCGGGCGGTACTCCAGCTCGGTGCGGGCCCGGCCCAGCAGCCGCTGGGCCTCGTCGCTGAAGCCCGAGCGCTGACCGGCCGAGCCTAGCTTGCCGAGCGCGCGCTCGGCCTCCGCGAGGGACGACACGATCGAGCGGGGGAACCACCGGTCCAGGAGCAGGAACTCCGCGGCCTGGCGGTCCGCCTCGATGCCGCGGTACGCGCGGATGAAGCTCTCGTACGCCCCGCAGGCCCGCAACGTCGTGGGCCACGCGACCTGGGGACCGGACGCGAGCGCAGCGGTCGAGAGCAGGCGTGCGGTCATGTCGACGCGCTCGATGCTGCGACCCAGCATGTAGAAGTGCCAGCCGTCGTCGCGCGACATCGTCGAGTCGGCGATGCCGGAGATCATCGCGGTGCGGTTGCGGACCCAGTTGAACATGTCCGGCGCACGCATCGCGCGGGCGGTGCCGAGGCCACGCCAGGTGGTGTTGATCGCGGCCCAGATGTCGGTCGACAGCGTCTCACGGGCCCGGCGGGCGCTCTCACGGGCCGCGCCGATCGCGGCGGCGATCGACGTCGGGGACTCCGGGTTGTGCGCGAGCAGGTCGAGCATCATCCACCGGTTCGGGTGGCCGGTGTAGTTCTCGACCCCCATGACGGACAGCAGCTGCTCACACGACGTGTGCTCGTCCATGCCCGGGTCCTCGATGAGGACCTGCATCTGGACGTCGAGGATGCGCGCGGTGTCGTCGGCGCGCTCGAGGTAGCGGCCGATCCAGAACAACGACTCGGCGATGCGGCTCAGCACGTGCGGTCTCCTGCCTGGGCGTCACCCTGCTGTTGCTGCTGCTCCTGCTCGTGGACCTGCAGCTCGGGCACGTCGCCGTCGAGCGCCGGGCCGGCGGACTGGCTGATGCCGGTGACGGGGGTCGCGGTCGGCGGGGCGTCGCCCTCGTCGTCCGGGTCGGTCGGCCGGGCCAGCACCCAGGTGTCCTTGGACCCGCCGCCGCGGCTGGAGTTGACGATCAGCTCGCCCTCGGGGAGCGCGACACGGGTCAGGCCACCGGGCAGGACGAACACGTCGTCCCCGTCGTGCACCGCGAACGGCCGCAGGTCGACGTGGCGGGGCCGGATGCCGTGCTCGACCAGGGTCGGGACCGTCGACAGCGAGATGACCGGCTGGGCGATCCACGCCCGCGGGTCGAGCAGGATCTTGGTGCGGAGCTCCTCGAGCTCCTCCTTGGACGCGGCCGGGCCGATGACGATGCCCTTGCCGCCGGAGCCGTCGACCGGCTTGAGCACGAGCTCGTCCAGCCGGTCGAGGACCTCCTCGCGCTGATCGGCCTCACCCATCCGCCACGTGTCGACGTTGCGCAGGATCGGCTCCTCGGAGAGGTAGTAGCGGATCAGGTCCGGCACGTAGGTGTAGAGCAGCTTGTCGTCCGCGACGCCGTTGCCGACCGCGTTCGCGATCGTCACGTGACCCGCGCGGGCGGCGTTGATGATGCCCGGCACGCCGAGCGCGGAGTCGGGGCGGAACTGCACCGGGTCGAGGAACTCGTCGTCGATGCGGCGGTAGATCACGTGGACCGGCTCGAGGCCCTGGGTCGTGCGCATCATGACCCGGCCGGAGCGGCAGACCAGGTCGCGGCCCTCGACGAGCTCGACTCCCATCGTGCGCGCCAGCAGGGTGTGCTCGAAATAGGCCGAGTTGTAGACACCGGGCGTCAGCACGACGACGGTGGGATCGCTGACGCCGGCGGGGGCGGCCTTGCGCAGCGCCGCGAGCAGCCGCTGGGAGTACTGCGAGACCGGACGGATGCGGTGGTCCGCGAAGACCTCGGGCAGCGCCGCGGACAGCGCGCGCCGGTTCGTCATCACGTACGAGACGCCGGACGGGACGCGGACGTTGTCCTCCAGCACCCGGAAGTCGCCGTTGCCGTCACGGATCAGGTCGACGCCAGCGACGTGGACCCGCACGCCGTTGGCGGGCTCGAGGCCCGCGACGACGCGGTGGTAGTGCGGGGAGGTGACGACTGTTTCACGGGGAACAACGCCGTCGGCGAACAGTTCCCCCGGCCCGTACGCGTCGGCGAGGAACTTCTCGAGGGCCAGGACGCGCTGCCGGACGCCGCGCTCGACGTGGTCCCAGTCCTCGGCCTCGATGAGCCGCGGGACGATGTCGAGCGGGAACGGCCGCTCCTCGCCCTCGACGCCGAACGTCACGCCCTGCTCGAGGTACGAGGAGGCGAGCGAGTCGGCCCGCAGGCGCACCTCGTCGGCGCCCATCTTCTCGAACGAGGCATGCACCTGCCCGTAGCTGGGACGCACCTCCGAGCCCTCGAACATCTCGTCGAATCCGACGACCGGACCGTAGCCGTCGAAGAGATCTGGGGTGTTCACGGGATCACCGTAGGACAGATCGGGTGCCGCCGCGCCACGGCGGTGGGGTGCGGGCCGCCACACGAACGCCTTTCTGCTCGGCTTTCAGGCCGGATCGGGGACGGCATACTACGCTCGGCTTCAGGAAGGGGCCGGCCATGGCGGACGCGTACGTTCTGGTGCTCAACGCGAGCTATGAGCCGCTCCAGCGCGTCTCGATGCGCCACGCGATCAAGATGCTGGTCCGCGAGGTCGCCGTCGTCGAGGAGGAGGCCGGCGGGAGGTTCGGCCCGTTCCCGGTGCCGAAGGTGCTCCGGCTCGTCCGCTACGTCGTCACCCGGTGGATGCACCGCCGCGGGACGATCTGCACCAAGTCCGCGATCAAGGCCCGCGACCAGATGTGCGCCTACTGCGGTGGCCGGGCCGAGACCGTCGACCACATCGTGCCGCGCAGCCGCGGCGGCACCCTCACGTGGGAGAACGCGGTCGCCGCGTGCCTGCGCTGCAACCACCGCAAGGCCAACCGGACCCCGTCCGAGGCGGGCATGCCGCTGCTCCTGGTCCCCGCCGAGCCCCGCTACACCGTGACCTGACCCCCGCCCTTTCGCTGAGGGGAGACTCCCGCGCGCCGAGGGGAGACTTGGGCACGCCGAGGGGAGACTTCAACTCTCCCCCGGGCGGACGCAACTCTCCCGCCGGCGGACGGAAGTCTCCCGCCGGCGGACGGAACTCTCCCCTCAGCGGACGGGGCGGGGGGCGGGGGGTCGGGTCAGAGGCCGACGGACTCGTAGATGTCGTCGAGGGCGTCCAGGTACGCGCCCTGGTCGTCGCCGATCTTCTGCTGCACCTCGGCGGACATCTTGGTGACCTCCTCGGCCACCTCCTCGTACCGCGCATTCCACTTCTCGGCCTCGATCTGCCAGTAGCCGCAGGTGTAGAAGTCGGCCTGCGGCCACCTCAGCTCGCGGCGCAGGTGCCGGCGCACCGCCCGGCTGGAGCGGGCCTCACCGGCCAGCCACACGTAGCGGTCGGACTCGGGCAGCTCGCGCGAGGTGACCGCGTCGCTGAGCGCCTCACAGATGTCGGTGTCCTTCGCGACGACCTGCCACGTGACGTCGACGTCCGCGGGGCTCGGCAGCTCGATGCGGTCCGCCGCGTCGGTGAGGACCACGTGGACGACGGCCCGCTGCGACGGCGACAGGCCGCGCAGGATGCGGGCGACCGCGGGCAGGCCGGTGATGTCGGCGACCAGCAGCTGCCAGCCGACGTCCGCCGGGGCGGCGTACAGGCCGTGCGGCTCGATCAGCCCGACGACGTCGCCCGGCCGGCAGGTCCGCGCCCACTCCGAGCCCACGCCCTCGTCGTGCACCGCGATGTCGAGGTCGATGCGGGTCTCGCCGTCGACGACCCGGTGGTCCGAGATCGTGTAGACGCGAAAGTGCGGCTCGACCGCTCCCTCGGCGTACGTGATGGCCCAGGTGGCGTCGTCGATCTGCGGCAGCGCCAGCTCCTCGCCGGCCGGCGGGATCAGCACCCGGATGTACTCGTCGGGGACGCCGGTGGACGCGTAGTCGTGCAGCCCGCCCAACGTCACGGTCACCAGGTGCGCTGAGAGCTGTCGACGACCGAGCACCGTGGCGGTGTACGTCTTCACAGTCGGGTCCTTCCGTCGGGGAGACTTAGGCAAGGCTAACCGACGAAGCGGCGTAGGGGCACGCCGCCGGTTGGTAGCGTGGAGCAAGTGACGTCAGCCCCTCTCCCCGCACGCCTCCGTGTCAGAACCATCAGCGGCTCGCAGCACCTGGACTTCATCCGGAGCCGCCCGTCCGTCAGCTTCCTGCAGACCCCTGCGTGGGCGGTGGTGAAGAGCGAGTGGCGTGGCGAGTCGATCGGCTGGTTCGACGGTGACCGGATCGTCGGCGCCGCCCTCGTGCTCTACCGCAAGGTGCCGAGGCTCAAGCGCTACCTGGCGTACCTGCCCGAGGGCCCGGACATCGACTGGCTGGGGGGCGACCTCGAGCGCTGGCTGGACCCGCTGCGCGTCCACCTCAAGGACCAGGGCGCGTTCGGCATCCGCATGGGCCCGCCCGTGGTCACCCGCCGCTGGCACGCCGGGACGATCAAGCAGGCGATCGCCGACCCGGTGCTCGCGACGCTGTCCGACGTGCCCGCGGACGTCAACGACGACACCGCCCTCGCGGTCGCCACCTCCCTGACGCGGCTGGGCTGGAAGGAGCTGCCGACCGAGGGCGGCTTCTCCGCCGGACAGCCGAAGTTCAACTTCCAGGTGCCGCTCGCGGGCCGCACCGAGGAGGACGTCCTCGCCGGCATGAACCAGCTCTGGCGTCGCAACATCAAGAAGGCCGCGAAGGCCGGCGTCGAGGTCGAGGCCGGCACCCGCGACGACCTCGCCGAGTTCCACCGCGTGTACGCCGAGACCGCCGAGCGGGACCACTTCACCCCCCGCCCCTTGTCGTACTTCGAGCGCATGTGGGACGCCCTGACCGCGGAGGAGCCCGACCGCCTCGTCCTCTACCTCGCGCGCCACGAGGGCGATCTCGTCGCAGCGACCACGATGGTCCGCGTCGGCGAGCACGCCTGGTACTCGTACGGGGCGTCCACCACGGCCAAGCGCGACGTCCGCGGCTCGAACGCGATCCAGTGGCAGATGATGCGCGACGCGCTGGCCGCCGGTGCGACGACGTACGACATGCGCGGCATCACCGAGACCCTCGACCCGGCTGACTCCCACGTCGGGCTGATCCAGTTCAAGGTCGGCACCGGCGGCGAGGCGGTGGAGTACCTCGGGGAGTGGGACCTGCCGATCAACCGTGCGCTCCACCTGGGCTTCACTGCATATATGAGGAGACGAGGATGAGCCGCAGCACGCGCCCGGACGCGCTGACCGGGGTCATCGGCTGCGCTGCGCGTGTTGCGGGGCATCCGAGCGACGAGAGCGGCGCCGCAGGCGCCGATATGAGGAGACGAGGATGAGCGGCGGTTTCGAGCTCGACGTCGACGCCGAGCGCTGGCGGCGGCACCTGACCACGGTCGTCGAGGCGACGCCGGGCATCGTCCCGGTGGTCAAGGGCAACGGCTACGGGCTGGGCCGCGACCTGCTGGCCGCGGAGTCCACCCGTCTCGGGCTCGGCACGATCGCGGTCGGCACGTACCGCGAGGTGCCGGAGGCGCTGGCGGCCTTCGGCGGTGACGTCATGGTGCTGACGCCGTGGCGCCCGTTCTTCGACCACGTCGTGCTGGACGACCGGGTCATCCACACGATGAGCCGGGTCGAGGACATCGCCGCCCTGGCCGCCGCCGCGCCGGGGGCCCGCGTCCTGCTCGAGGGCGAGACGTCGATGGCCCGCCACGGCCTGGACCGCCACGAGCTCGCCGCCGCGGTCGGCGTCCTCGGCGACCTGCAGGTCGAGGGCTTCGCGATCCACCTGCCGCTCGGTCCCAACGGCCGGGCCGGGGGCAACTTCGCTGAGGCGCAGTCCTGGGCCGCGGTGCTCGAGGCGTCGCAGGTCGAGACGACCACCCTGTACGTCTCGCACCTGACCGCGGCCGAGCTCACCGCCCTGCGCACCCACCGCCCCAACCTGGACGTCCGGCCCCGCATCGGCACGTCGCTGTGGCTCGGCGACCTCGGCGCCCTGTCCGTCCACGCGACGGTCCTCGACGCCCACCTCGTCGCCCGCGGCGAGCGCATCGGCTACCGGCAGAAGCCCATGCCGCGCGACGGCACGCTGCTGGTCATCGCCGGCGGCACGAGCCACGGCATCGGCCTGGAGGCGCCCAAGGCGTCCTCGGGCGCCGTCCAGCGCGGCAAGCTGCTGGCCAAGGGCGGCCTCGAGGCGGCCGGGTTCTCGCTGTCACCGTTCACGATCGCGGGCAAGCAGCGCTGGTTCGCCGAGCCCCCGCACATGCAGGCCAGCATGATCTTCCTGCCGGCCGGCTCCACGGCGCCCGAGGTGGGCACCGACGTCGACGTCGCGGTGCGTTTCACCACCGCGACGTTCGACGCCGTCAACCTGCGCTGAGCTCGCTCACGGCCTGGGGTCCGGAGGAGTCCGGCGCCCCGGATCCGTCGGCTGCGGCGGCTGCGGCGTCGTCGGAGCCGGCGTCGTCGGCTCCGGTTCCGGCGGCTGCGTCGTGGTCGGCTTCGGCGTCGTCGGCTTCGGCGTCGTCGGCTCGGGCTTCGGCTTGGGCTTGGTGGTCTTCTCCGGCTTCGGCGCGGGGGCCTGGTAGACCGGCCCCTTGTCGCTCTTGAGGTTGGCCGGCGGCGGGAAGGTGCCGCACTCGGTCGGGTCCAGCACCTGGTCCATGTAGAGCTTGAACGTCTTGGCCGGGATCTGCCCGCCGAAGAACGGGACCATGTAGCCCTCGAGATCGGCGTTGCCGAGCTTGCCGCGGTTGTACATCACCACGGTGGCCAGCTTGGGCGTGAACCCGGCGAACCACGAGGACGACACGTGCTGGTCGTCGTCCGGCCCGGCCGTGGCCGTGCCGGTCTTGCCGGCCGTCGTGCAGATCGTGTTGCCGTTGGTGCCCGTGCCGCCACGGACGACGCCCTGCAGCGCGGCGATCGTGTCGGCCGCGACGTCCTTGGGGATCGCCTGCTTGGTCTTGACCTCGTGCTGGTACTTGGTGTCGCCGCGGTAGTCCGAGACCTTCTTGATGATGAACCAGTCGGCCCGCTTGCCGCCGGCCGCGATCGTCGCGTACGCGTTGGCCATGTCGACCGGCGCGACCGGGAAGAAGCCGAGCGGCGTCACGAGCGGGGCGCCGTTCTTCTTGACCTCGTCCAGGACCCGCGACGGGACGCCGGCCTGCTGCGCAGCCTCGAGCACCTTGTCGGGCCCGTCCTCCATCTGGTCGACGAGGTCGACGAACGCCGTGTTGACGGACTCCTGCGTCGCCATCGACAGCGGGATGTAGCCGAACGACGCACCGCCGCTGTCGCCCTGGTTCTCGGCGATCTGCTCGCCGTTCTTGAACAGCGGCGAGGTTCCGTTGAGCCGGGTCGTGAGGCTGTAGCCGTCCTCGAGCGCCGCGACGACCGCGAACGCCTTGAACGTCGACCCCGGCTGCGTGCCCGAGGTCGCCCAGTTGACCTGGTTCTTCAGGTAGTCGCGTCCGGCGTACATCGCCCGCACGGCACCCGTGCCGGGCTGGATCGAGACGAGGGACTGGTGCAGCTCGGACGCGTCCGGGCGCAGCGCCTTGATCGACGCGATGGCCTTCTTCTGCTTGTTGTAGTCGAAGGTCGTGACGATGCGCAGCCCGCCGCCGTCGACCTCGGAGGAGTCGAAGCCGAGCTTGGTGTTCATCTGACGCTTGACCAGGTCGAGCAGGTAGCCCTTCGAGCCGCTGAACCGGTTGCTGTCCTTCTTCTCGATCACCTTGGGGAGGCGGTCGGAGAACTTCGCGGCCTGCTCGGCGGTGATCGCACCGGACTTGGCCATGCCGCCCAGCACGTACGTGAAGCGCGGCAGGATGCGGTCCTTGGCGCCCTCGGCGTACGGGTCGTAGTAGCTCGGGCTGTTGATGATCGTCGCGAGCAGCGCGGACTGGGCGTAGTTGAGCTTGGCGGCCGGCTTGCCGAAGTACGTCTGCGCGGCGACCTCGACGCCGTACGCGCCGTTGCCGAAGTAGATCGTGTTGAGGTAGCCCTCGAGGATCTCCTTCTTGCTCAGCTGGTTGTGGATCTTGACCGAGAGGATGGCTTCCTTGATCTTGCGCGAGTACGACCGCTCCTGCGACAGGTAGAGGATCTTCACGTACTGCTGCGTGATCGTGGAGCCACCGGCCTGCACGGATCCGCTCGTGGTGTTGTCACGTGCGGCGCGGATGATGCCCTTGATGTCGATGCCGCGGTTCGTGTAGAACGAGCGGTCCTCGGCGGCGATGGCGGCGGCCTGCATCGAGGCGGGGATCTGGTCGATCGAGATGCTCTCGCGGTCCTGCGTCGCGAACTCACCGAGCTTGTGCTTGCCGTCGGAGTAGTAGACCTGCGTGGTCTGGGTCTGGAAGTCGGCGTTCGCGTCGGGGATCGCAATCGCGCGGTAGAGGATGAAGAACGTCGCCGCGAGCGCCAGTGCGCCGGCGACGCCGAGGAACGCGACCCAGCGGATGAGCTTGGACCACCACGGTCCACGGCCGCCGATGCGGTGACCGAAGCCCCTGATGCGGGCGCCGAAGCCGCCGCTCGTGGTGCCAGCGCTCTTCGTGGTCGTGCGCTTTCTCTGTGTTGCCAAGGGTCCGTCTACCTCCATCGGGGATCCAGGAAGCGGATCCGCCCCGTCAAGTGTGCCGAACGTACCGGGTAATGCCGAATCGCCGGGCCCTTCCGTGTCGCGACTCACCCGACGCGGGGGTGTTGGCGCACGTGCCGGATCGATGTATCGTCTCGATATAACAAACGGCTTCATATGTCAGGACGGAACATGACAAGACGCGGCGCGGCGCTGGAGGTGGCGGTCCTCGGACTGCTGCACGACGCCCCGATGCACGGCTACGAGCTGCGCAAGCAGGTCAACGCCCTGCTGGGCTGGGGTCGCATCCTGTCCTACGGCACGCTCTACCCCGCGCTGAAGGCGCTCGGCAAGGCCGGCTACATCGTGGCCGACCAGACCGAGACGCCCGAGAGCAAGGGCCGGCGTGCCCGGATCGTCTACCAGCTCACGGCCGAGGGCAAGGAGTACTTCGCCCAGGCGCTCGAGGACTCGGGCCCGTCGGCGTGGGACGACGAGACATTCGGCGTGCGGTTCGCGTTCTTCGCCCGCACCGACGCCGCCTCGAGGGTGCGCATCCTCGAGGGTCGCCGGAGCCGCTTGGAGGAGCGGCTCGAGAACGTCCGCACGGCCGGGCAGCGCAAGCGTGAGCGCGTCGACTCCTACACCTTGGAGCTGCAACGTCACGGCCTGGAGTCAGTCGAGCGCGAGGTGAAGTGGCTGACCGAGCTGATCGATCGCGAGCGATCGGGCGGCTATCCCGATGCAGACACCCCAGACAACCAACCAACGAAGTGAAGAACAACGAAGGAGAACCCATGGGTTCGGTACGCGTAGCAATTGTGGGTGTGGGCAACTGCGCCACGTCGCTGATCCAGGGCGTGGAGTACTACAAGGACGCTGACCCCGAGGCCGGCGTCCCCGGGCTCATGCACGTCAAGTTCGGTGAGTACCACGTCAAGGACATCGAGTTCGTCGCCGCGTTCGACGTCGACGCCAAGAAGGTCGGCTTCGACCTGGCCGAGGCGACGCAGGCCAGCGAGAACAACACGATCAAGATCGCCGACGTCCCCCCGACCGGTATCACCGTCCAGAAGGGCAACACGCTCGACGGTCTCGGCAAGTACTACCGCGAGACCATCGAGGAGTCGGACGCCCCGGCGGTCGACGTCGTCCAGGTCCTCAAGGACACCCAGGCCGACGTGCTCGTGTCGTACCTGCCGGTGGGCTCGGAGGAGGCCGACAAGTTCTACGCGCAGTGCGCGATCGACGCGAAGGTCGCGTTCGTCAACGCCCTGCCCGTGTTCATCGCCTCCGACCCCGAGTGGGCGCGCAAGTTCGAGGACGCCGGCGTCCCGATCATCGGTGACGACATCAAGAGCCAGGTCGGCGCGACCATCACGCACCGGGTGATGGCCAAGCTGTTCCAGGACCGTGGCGTCGTGCTCGACCGCACGTACCAGCTCAACGTCGGCGGCAACATGGACTTCAAGAACATGCTGGAGCGCGACCGCCTCGAGTCCAAGAAGATCTCCAAGACGCAGGCCGTGACGTCGAACATCGACCACGACCTCGGCGCCAAGAACGTCCACATCGGCCCGAGCGACTACGTCCAGTGGCTCGACGACCGCAAGTGGGCGTACGTCCGCCTCGAGGGTCGCGCGTTCGGCGACGTGCCGCTCAACCTGGAGTACAAGCTCGAGGTCTGGGACTCGCCGAACTCGGCCGGCATCATCATCGACGCGATCCGCGCGGCGAAGATCGCGAAGGACCGCGGCATCGGCGGCGCCCTGCTGTCGGCCTCGTCCTACCTGATGAAGTCGCCTCCGGAGCAGCGTCCCGACGACCTGGGTCGCGAGATGCTGGAGAAGTACATCGCCGGAGAGGTCGAGCGCTGAGCGCCTGACCTGACGACGAGGGGGCCGGTTCCGTGAGGGACCGGCCCCTTCGTCATGTCCGTGCGGACGCCTCGGTCAGCAGGCTGAGGAGGGACGCGCGCACCACGGCGCGTGCCGCGTCCGGGTCCAGCCCCAGGTCGTCCCGCAGCGACGACCACGTCGGCCAGCTCGAGGCGACGAAGAGGCCGGCGGCGAGGACGTCCCGCCCGGGCCCCTCGGCCGTGAGCTCGGCGGCGAACACGTGGGCCAGGTCGTCGCGGACCCGGTCGACGTGCTGGCGACGGCTCTCCTGCAGCGCGACCGAGAACGGCTCGCCCAGCGCGGCCGAGCGGGCGGCCGGTGCCAGGTGCTCGAGCCGGCGCGCGCGCATGTCGAGGTACCGCTCCACGCGCTCGTCCAGCGGCAGCCCGGGATCGATGTCGTCCCGCAGCTCCGCATCGGCCTCGAGCCAGTACGCCGTCGTGGCACCCAGGAGGGTCTCGGTGTCCTTGTAGTTGAGCCACAGGGTGCGCACCGAGATGCCGGCCCGCTGCGCGATGACCTTCGCGGTCGGCTTGAGGACGCCCTCACGCAGCAGCGCGGTGTGCGCCTCGACGATGGCGTCACGCGTGCGTTGGCCTCGAGCGACCCTGCCGTCGGTGTGCTGGTGTACGGCCATGTCGCAGATCACCATACGCCGGGACGCTCGAGCACGAGGCGGAACCCGAGACGCACCACCTCGGTGGCCTGCTCGACGCTGAGGCCCTCGTCGTCACGCAGCAGCTGCCAGGTCATGCTGTTCGCAAGGGCGAACAGCAGGCGGTGCGCCACCGAGTCCCGCGCGGTGCCGAGCTCGGCACCGAACGTCGCGACGAGGTCGGCGTGCAGCCGCTCCAGGTGCTGCAGCCGCGCGGCGCGGAGCGCCGGCGAGAACGGCTCGCTGGTCAGCCCGGACCGCGCTGCCGGAGCCAGCCCCTCCATCCGGGCGGCCCGCTGGACGCAGAAGCGGTCGATCCGGTCCGCGAGCGGCAGCGTCGCCGGGACGGGTGTCCAGCTCGCCGCGTCGTGCTCGAGCCAGTAACGGCCGGTCGCCTCCAGCAGGGACTCGATGTCCTTGAAGTTCAGCCAGAGCGTCCGCAGCGACACACCGGCCCGGGATGCGACCGACTTGCCGGTGGGCCGCAGGTCGCCCTCGCGCAGGAGGGCGGAGTGTGCGTCGACGATCGCCTCACGGGTGCGCACGCCCCGGGCGACCCGGCCGTCCGAGTGCTGCGGACCGGTCATCGCTCCTCCATCCAGTGGGTCGCATCGTCCGGGGTGGTTGACGCGTCGAAGAAAAACATACACTCTGTGTGCATGAACAAGGAGACGCACATCACACCGATGGTCGAAGAGGTGTCGACCCGGTCGGGCGCACACCTCTCGGTCGAGGGCGTGACCGTGCAGTTCGGCGGGCTCACGGCACTGTCCGACGTGGGTTTCGAGGTGCGTCCCGGGCAGGTGCTCGGCGTCATCGGGCCCAACGGCGCCGGCAAGACCACGCTGTTCAACGTCGTCTGCGGCTTCACCCGTCCGCAGCAGGGACGGCTCACGCTCGACGGGCAGGTGTTCCGCCCGGCGCCGCAGCGGCTGGTGCGCTCCGGCGTCTCGCGGAGCCTGCAGGGGCTGGGGCTGTTCCCCGGCCTCAGCGTCCTGGAGAACATCGTCGCGGGAGGGGGCAGCGCCGCCCGCACCGGATGGTGGTCGGGCCTGCTGGCGCTGCCGCGCACCGACCGCGACGAGCGGCGCCTGCACGAGCGCGCGGGCGCCCTGGTCGACGAGCTCGGCCTCGGCGCGTACGCCCACGCCCAGCCCGGGACCCTGCCCTACGCGGTCAGCAAGCGGGTCGCCCTGGCCCGCGCGCTCGTGAGCGAGCCGCGACTGCTGCTGCTCGACGAGCCGGCCGGCGGTCTCGGCCACGACGAGGTCCTCGAGCTCGGCGAGCTCATCACGAGCCTGCCGTCCCGGGGTGCCGGGTGCTCGGTGATGCTGGTCGAGCACCACGTCGACCTGGTCATGCAGGTGTGCGACGAGCTGGTCGTGCTCGACTTCGGCCGGGTCATCGCGACCGGCGTCCCCGAGGTCGTGCGTGAGGACCCCGCGGTCGCCGAGGCGTACCTCGGCGCCGAGGTGGACGCGTCATGACCGACTCCCTGCTCACCGTCGACGGCCTGACCGCCGGCTACGGCGGCGCGCCCGTGCTGCAGGGCGTCGACCTCGACGTCGCCGCCGGGACGATCGTCGCCGTGGTCGGCGCGAACGGCGCCGGCAAGACCACGCTCCTGCGTGCCCTGTGCGGCACGATCCCCGTCACCGGCGGCACCGTCACCTGGGACGGCACCGAGCTGCGCGGCACCCGCACCGAGGACCTCGTCCGCCGCGGCATCGCGCACGTCCCCGAGGGGCGTGGCGTGATCACCGAGCTCACCGTCGAGGAGAACCTTCGCCTCGGGCACGTCTGGCGCAAGGACAAGGCCGACGGCCGGCGCGCGACCGACGAGGTCTACGCGATGTTCCCGCCGCTGGACCAGCGGCGGCGCAGCGCAGGTCACCAGCTCTCCGGCGGTGAGCGGCAGATGCTCGCGATCGGCCGCGCCCTCGTCGCCCGGCCCCGCCTGTTGATGCTCGACGAGCCCTCCTTGGGACTCGCACCCAAGGTCAGCGCCCAGATCATGGCGTTGCTGAAGCGCCGGTGCGACGAGACCGGCCTCACCGTCCTGCTCGTCGAGCAGAACGTCCGCAGCGCGATGTCGATCGCCGACCACGGCGTGGTGCTGTCCCTCGGCCGGGTCGTCGCGAGCGACTCGGCGGACCGGATCGCCGCCGACGACGACCTCCGACACGCCTACCTGGGGTTCTGACATGGATCGCTTCATCTTCCTCACCGTCGACGGCCTGGCCCGCGGCGCGGTCTTCGCGGCGTTCGCACTCGCCCTGGTGCTGATCTGGCGCGGTGCCCGGCTCGTCAACTTCTCGCAGGGCGCCATGGCCGCCGCCACCACGTACATCGCGTACAGCGTCACGACGGCCACCGGCTCGTACTGGCTGGGCCTCGCCGCGGCGATCCTCGGCGGCCTGGTGATCGGCGCGGGGGCCGAGCGCCTGGTCATGCGGTTCGTGGACGCGCGGCAGCCGCTGAACGCGGTCATCGTCGCCCTCGGGCTCGTGCTGGTGATCCAGGCGGTGCTCGGCATCGTCTACGGCAGCGAGTACCGCCCGATGAAGGTGCCGTTCAGCCGCACCCCGTTGAGCATCGGCGACCAGGCCCTGCTGTCGCCGTACGACCTGTTCGTGTTCGGCACGGTCGTGGTGGTCATGATCGGGCTCGGGTGGGCGTTCACCCGCACCGATCTCGGCCTGACGATGCGCGCCGCGGCGTTCGCGCCGGACATGGCGCGGCTGCTCGGGGTCAACGTCGGACGGATGCTCACGCTCAGCTGGGGACTCGCGGGCGCGGTCGGCGGGCTCGCGGCGCTGCTCGTGGTGCCGACCGAGCTCGGCGCGCACCCGCACGCGACGGACCTGGTGTTCGTCTACGCCTTCACCGCCGCGCGGTGGTCGGCGGCCTGGACAGCCCGGTCGGCGCGGTCGTCGGCGGGCTCGGCGTCGGCCTCGTCCTGTCGTACGTCAGCGGCTACTCCGGCAGCGACATCTCCGCTGTCGTCATCCTCGGCGTCCTGATCGGCGTGCTCCTGCTGAGACCGTCCGGACTGTTCGGCCACACCTCGGCCCGGATGGTGTGACGATGACCTTTTTCTCCCGCCACACGCTGGCCCGCCACCTCCTGCTCCTGCTCGCCGCGGGCGCCGGGGTCGTCGCGCTGACGTACGGTCTCTCCCCCTACCGCAACTACCAGCTCGCGACGATGGCCGCGTACCTGTGCGCCACCGCGGGGCTCACCGTGCTCGTCGGGCTCTCCGGCCAGCTGTCCCTCGGCCACGGCGCGCTGATGGCCGTCGGCGCGTACGCCTGCGCACTCAGCTCGGCCGAGCTCGGCGACCGCGGCACGACCGGTCCTCTGCTCCTGCTCGTGCCCCTGGCCGCCGCGGTGCTGGCCGCGGCCGTCGTCGGCGGCGTCGTGGGACTCGCGGGGGCCCGCCTGCACGGTCCGTACCTCGCGGGGCTGACCCTGACCCTGACGATCGTGGTGCCGGCCATCACCACGACGTTCGCGAGCCGGCTCGGCGGCGACCAGGGACTGTCCGTCCTGGTCGAGCCCGCCCCCGCGGGCCTCGGCGCGACGTTCCCGCTCGAGCGGTGGCAGGCGTGGATCGCGTGCGGCGCCGCCCTGCTCACGGTGTTCCTGCTGGCCAACCTCGTCCACGGCCGGTTCGGTCGCGAGATGCGGGCGGTGCGCGACGACGAGGTGGCCGCCCGGCTGGCCGGGATCGACGTCGGCCGCACCAAGGTCGTCGTCTTCGTGGTCAGCGCCGCGACCGCCGGGCTCGGCGGAGGCATCCTGGCGGTCCTGACGCAGGCCGTCTCTCCCGGCGCGTTCTCGCTCGCGTTCAGCCTGTTCCTGCTGATGGCGGTCGTCATCGGCGGGATCGGCCACCTCGCCGGCGCGGTGTGGGGCGCACTGCTCCTCGTCGCCCTGCCGGAGCTCACGGGCTCGGTCGCCGACCGGATCGACGCGTCGCCCGCGCTCGCGGAGCGGCTCGACGGCAACCTGTCGCTGCTCGTCTTCGGGCTGGTCCTCGTCCTCGTGACGATCGTCTTCCCCCGCGGCATCCACGGCCTGGTCAGCACGGCGTACCGACGCCGGCGCCCCCGCACCCCAGACACCCTCCCCGGCAGCACCGCAGCACGTCCATCCATCCCCACCAGTACGGAGTCCATCGATGCCTAGCTCACTGCCCCGTCTCCGGCGATCGGTCACCGCGATCGCCTCCCTCGGCCTGATCGGGACGCTCGCCGCCTGCGGAGGAGGCGACAGCGACTCCTCCGGGTCCGCTCCCGGCGTCACCGACACGTCGATCGTGGTCGGCACCCATCACCCGCTCACCGGTCCGGCCGCCGCGGGCTACTCCACGATCTCGCCGGCGACCAAGGCGTACTTCGACTACGTCAACGACAACGGCGGCGTCCACGGCCGCACGATCAAGTACCTCGTCGAGGACGACGGCTACAACCCGGCCAACACGCAGACGGTCGTGCGCGAGCTGGTGCTGAAGGACAAGGTCTTCGCGATCGTCAACGGCCTCGGCACCCCCACCCACACGGGCGTGCTCGACTTCCTCAAGACCAACAAGGTGCCCGACCTGTTCGTGGCGTCGGGCAGCCGCAGCTGGAACCAGGCGGAGAAGTACCCGACCACGTACGGCTTCCAGGCCGACTACACGACCGAGACCAAGGTCCAGGCGACGTACATCAAGGAGAACCTGGCCGGCAAGAAAATCTGCTTCCTCGGCCAGGACGACGACTTCGGCGAGGACGCCCTGATGGGCCTGACCCAGGTCCTCGGCGACGACGGCGTGGCCGAGCGGCAGAAGTACGTCACCAGCAACACCAACCTGGCCCCGCAGATCGGCAAGCTCAAGGCCGCCGGGTGCGAGGTCGTCTCGCTGGCCACCGTGCCGGGCTTCACCGCGCTCGCGGTCGGCACCGCGGCACGCCTGAAGTTCCAGCCGCAGTGGATCAGCACGTCGGTCGGTGCCGACTACGCGACGCTGAGCGCCGCACTCGGCGAGGCGGCCCCGCTGCTCGAGGGCTTCCTCAGCACGAACTACCTGCCGTCGGCGTTCGACGAGTCCGATCCCTGGATCACGCTGTTCCGCAAGATCAACAAGGAGCACAACGGCGACAAGCCGTTCACCGGCAACACCGTCTACGGCATGACGGTCGGCTACCTGTTCGTCCAGGCGCTGCAGGAGACCGGCAAGGACCTGACCCGCGAGGGCCTGCTCGAGACGATCGAGTCCGGCGCCCTCGACGGCCCGGGCCTCACGTCCCCGCGCTTCTCCAAGGACGACCACGCCGGCTACGGCGGTGCCCAGATGGCGAAGGTCACCGGGGACTCGCAGGACTACTTCGGTCCGGTCTACGCGACGGACGACGAGGCCGGCACGGAGGTCACGGTCTTCGACGGCACGGCGACCGCTCCGCCCGCCGACGGCATCCCCACCGCGAAGTAGTCAGTCGCGGGCAGCCCAGAAGGCCCGGAGGGCCTCGGTGGCGTCGGCTTCGCTCATCGGACCGCGATCCATGCGCAGGTCCAGGAGGAAGCGGTACGCCTCACCGACCTCCGGGCCCGGCGGGATGCCCAGGATCGACATGATCTGGCCCCCGTCGAGGTCCGGGCGGATCGACCCGAGCTCCTCCTGCTCGGCGAGCACCGCGATGCGCCGCTCGAGCTCGTCGTAGGTGCGCTGCAGCCGCAGGGCCTTCTTCTGGTTGCGGGTCGTGCAGTCCGCCCGGGTGAGGATGTGCAGCCGCTCGAGCTGGTCGCCGGCGTCGCGGACGTACCGGCGCACGGCCGCGTCGGTCCACTCGCCGGAGCCGTACCCGTGGAAGCGCAGGTGCAGCTCGACCAGCTGGGCGACGTGGTCGATCATCTCGTTGCTGTAGCGCAGGGCGCGCATGCGCTTGCGCACCATCTTGGCCCCGACGACGTCGTGGTGGTGGAACGTGACCGTGCCACCGTCCTGGAACCGGCGGGTCCGCGGCTTGCCGATGTCGTGGAGCAGGGCGGCCAGCCGGATCGTCAGGTCGGGCGCGTGCTCGAGACGTCCTTCCAGGGCGATGGCCTGCTCGAGCACGGTCAGCGAGTGCTCGTAGACGTCCTTGTGACGGTGGTGCTCGTCCCGCTCCAGGATCAGCGCGGGCAGCTCCGGCAGCATCTGCGCCGCCAGGCCCGTGCCGACGAGCAGGCGCAGGCCGGCGACCGGGTGATCGCTCAGCAGGAGCTTGTTGAGCTCGTCGCGGATCCGCTCGGCCGACACGATCTCCAGCCGGCCCGCCATCGCGGTCATCGCGGCCTCGACGTCGGGCGACGCGGTGAAGCCGAGCTGGGCGACGAACCGGGCCGCCCGCATCATCCGCAGCGGGTCGTCGCTGAACGACTGCTCGGGGGTCACGGGCGTGCGAAGGATTTTCTTCTCGATGTCGTCGAGGCCGCCGAACAGGTCGACGAACTCGCGGGACGGCAGCCGGATCGCCATCGCGTTGACCGCGAAGTCGCGCCGGGCGAGGTCGCCGTCGAGGGTGTCGCCGAAGCGGACCTCGGGCTTGCGGGACGACGTGTCGTACTCGTCGCTGCGGTACGTCGTGATCTCGAGCTGGTGGTCGCCCTTGCGGACGCCCAGCGTGCCGAACTCGCGGCCGATGTCCCAGACCGCGTCGGCCCAGCCGGCCACGATCGTCTCGATCTGCTCCGGACGGGCGGACGTCGTGAAGTCCCAGTCGTTGCCGGGTCGTCCCAGCACGGCGTCCCGGACCGGCCCGCCGACGATCGCGAGCTCGTGGCCGGCGGACTCGAACAGCTCGCCGATCTCGGCCAGGAACGGATTGGCATCGAGCTCGGCGTCGATCCTGGCCTGACGGTCGGGGGTCAGCGGGGACGTGGGCACGGGGACATACTCTATCGGCCAGACCTGCGTCCCCGTCCGCTGCGGGACGGACGTCTAGCATGTTCGGGTGAGCAGCCCCCGTCGCACGATCCTTGTCGCGCTGCTCGTGACGATCCTCGGTGCACTGCTGGCACCGGTCGTCCCGGCGGTCGCGGCCGACGAGGAGCCCGACCTCCGCGTCTCGATCCGCTCGCTGAGCCCCACTCGGCTGACCAGCGGCGCCGACGTCACTATGACCGGCACCGTCACCAACCGTGACGACCACGTGTGGAAGGCCGCCCAGGCGTACCTCGTGATCCCGGCGTCCCCGTTCACCACGCGCGCCCAGGTCGACCAGGCGATGGCCGACCGGCGGGCGTACACCGGGGTCCGCATCGTCGAGACCGGGTCGTTCGCGGAGCTGGGTGACCTCGCCCCGTCCGAGACCAAGCGGTTCCGCATCAAGGTGCCGTACAAGCAGCTCGGCATCACCGGCGCCGAGGGCGTGTACCCCGTGGGTGTCCAGGTCCTCGCGACCGACATGGACGGCTCCCGCAGCCCGGCGGCCCTCGGTGGGGCCACCACGTTGCTGCCGCTCATCTCCTCGGACCGCGAGGCGGTCCCGACCTCGGTCCTGTGGCCGTTCCTCATGCCCGACACCAAGACCGTCGACGGCACGTATGCCCGTCCCGACCGGCTCCTGCGCTCGGTCAGCCCGGGCGGTCAGCTGCGGAACCTGCTCGACCTGGCGTCGAGCTCCCCGGGCGAGGGGGGCACGGCGCTCGTCGACCCGGCCCTGCTGGTCGGCGTCGACGACCTGGCCAACGGTCGGCACCTCCCGGAGGAGCTCGAGCTCACCGAGCAGCAGCGTGCGCCGGCTGCGGCGTTCCTGGCGGACCTGCTCACGTACGCCCGCACGCACACCGCCTGGGTCCTGGGCTACGACCGGCCCGACGTGCTGGCGCTGGCGGAGAACCCGGACCTGCGCGAGCCGCTGCAGCGCGCGATCGATCGGGCGACGGACACCGTGCTCGCGAAGTACCAGCTCAGCGGCCGCCGGGTGTCCTGGCCCACACGTGACGGCGTGACGAGCGGACTGCTCAGCAGCCAGCGCGGCACCGGCGACAGCCCTGTCATCGTGACGTCGGCGGCGCTGCCGGACTGGGAGCCGCGGCTCGGGTCGCTCGTGCGGTACACCTCCTCACGGGGTCCGCTGCCGCTGCTCGTCAACGACGTCAAGGACACCGACGCGGACGGTCCCGAGACGGTCGTCGGCCTGCGCCAGCGCGTCCTGAGCGACGCCGCCCTGGCGGTGCTGGAGCGGGCGATCGACCCGGAGTCCCGCGCCGACTCGTTCACGCTGGTCGACCCGCAGTGGAACCCCGGTGCGCGCTGGTCGACCGGCCGGCTGGACGCGGCGTTCACCGTCCCGTTCACCCGCGGCGCGAGCCTCGACTCCCTCCTGACCCGTCGCCTCGCGTCCTACGACGGCAAGGTCCCCAGCAGCGCCAAGGCACGGCCGCTGTCCCGCACCCAGCTGCTCCGGGCGACCGAGATCGTCAAGCAGGGCGCGACCCTGAGCTCGGTCATCTCCCAGTCCGAGAGCGTGGACGACACGCTCGCGCGAGAGGTCGCCTCGGTGCTCGCGGTCCGGTGGCGACTCGACCGGCCCGGCGGTCTCGCCCTCGCCGCGAGCTATGCGCAGCGCATCGGGGCCGAGCTGGACAAGATCTCGATCGAGGCGCCCCCTCGGTCACGCTCTCCAGCTCCAAGGGCGGCTTCCCGCTCACGATCCGCAACGACACCGACGAGGCGATCCGGATCGGGGTCGACCTCGACTCCAGCAACCCGGCTCTCACGATCCCCGCCCTGGACGCCGTCGACGTGGCGGCCGGGGAACGGCGGACCATCACGGTGCAGGTCGACCTCGGCCGTCAGCGGACGACGTTCCTCACCGCACACCTCGTGACGGCGGACGGCACGGACGTCGGCTCGCCCACGACCTTCAAGGTCCGCTCGAGCAGCATCGGCACGGTGCTGTGGGTCGCGATGGGCCTGGCCGCGCTGTTCGTGCTCGCGAGCCTCGTGCGTCGCTTCCACCGCCGGCGGCGGACCGCCTCGTCCACCCCGCAGACCGAGGACGACGATGACTGAGCAGACCGTCGCCAGGGCCAGCGCCTGGATGGCGCTCGGCACGATCATCTCGCGCGTCACCGGCTTCGGCCGACTGATCCTGCTGGCCGCGGTCATCGGCGTCTCGCTCAACGGCGACATCTTCGAGGCCGCCAACACGATTCCCAACGCGCTCTACATCCTCGTCGCCGGCGGCATCTTCAACGTTGTCCTGGTGCCCCAGCTCGTCCGCGCGATGAAGAACGACCCGGACGGCGGTGACGCGTACGCCAACCGGGTCATCACGCTGGGCGTCGTGGTGCTCGGCATCGCGACGGTGGTGCTGACGCTGGCGACACCCGCGCTGCTGCACCTGGTGTTCGAGGACGACATGTTCAGCCCGCGGCTGCAGGCCCAACGGGAGTCCGCCGAGCTCTTGATGATGCTCTGCATGCCGCAGGTGTTCTTCTACGGCGTGTTCGTCCTCGTGGGGCAGGTCCTCAACGCGAGGCGGCGGTTCGGGCCGATGATGTGGGCGCCCATCGCGAACAACGTCGTCGCGTGCGCCGTCATCCTGGCGTACTACGTCATCTTCGGCGCGAGCAACGGTGGCGACGGGTTCACGACGACCGAGGCGCTCCTGCTGGGCATCGGCTCGACCGTCGCGATCGCCCTGCAGGCCCTGCTGCTGCTCCCGTACCTGCGCGGCGTGGGCTTCCGCTACCGGCCGCGCTTCGACTTCCGCGGCGTCGGTCTGGGGCACACGTTCCGCCTCGGCGTCTGGACGCTGCTGTTCATCCTGGTCAATCAGATCGCGTACTTCGCGATCACCCGCCTCGCGACCGGCGCCAACGTCGAGGGCATCGCCGACGGCAAGCCCGCCGCCGGCCTCGCGGTGTACGGCATCGGCTTCCTCGTCAGCCAGCTGCCTCATGGCGTCATCACGGTGTCGCTCGCGACCGCGATCATCCCGACCCTCGCCGCGCTGGCCAACGAGGGGCGCTACGACCGGTTCCGGCTGGAGCTCGGTCGGACCGTCCGCATGGCGCTGGTCATCATCGTGCCCATCGCGGTGGCCGTGGCGTGCCTCGGGCAGCCCGCCGCGGCCGTCGCGGGCGCGATCGGCTCGCTGGGCGGCAACACCATGGCGATCGGCCAGACGATCTCGGCGTTCTCGGTGGCCATGATCGCCTTCACGGTGCACTACCTGATGCTCCGCGGCTTCTACGCCAACGAGGACACCCGCACGCCGTTCTTCATCCAGCTGGTGATCTCGGTCGTCAACATCGTCTCGGCACTGGTGCTGACGTCGCTGGTCGAGCCGTACCGCGTCGCGACGATGCTCGCGCTGTCGTACGGGATCGCGTACGTCGTCGGGTCGATCCTGTCGGTCACCCTGCTGGCGCGCACGGCCGGATCGCTCTACGACCGCGAGATGGTGCTGTTCGTCCGCCGGCTCGTCGTGGCCGTCGCGCTGGCGGCGTTCGTCACCCTCGGCGTCGCCCGCGGCCTCGACGTCGCGGGGCTGGAGCCCGGCCGTGCGGTGGGCGGCCTGGTCACCACCGTCGTGGCCGGTCTGGCCGGCGCCGTGACGTACGTGGCGGCCGCACGGGTCGTCGGCATGACGCAGCTGACCCACCTGGTCACCTCGCTCCCGCGCCGCGGCTGACACCCGAGCCGCGCGGACCCGCGCCCACTAGCATGGTCGGCAGCACGGACCGGGGTGCTGGACAAGGGGCGCGGGTGATGAGCGAGAGGCGACCAGTGGCCTCCGGCGACGTCCTCGCTCGGCGCTACGAGCTGCAGGACCTGGTGACCGAGCGACTCGGCTCGACCACGTGGCGGGCCCACGACCAGGTGCTCAACCGCAACGTCGGCATCGAGATGATCTCGAGCAGCGACGACCGCGCCGACCACTTCCTGGCCGCGGCCCGCGAGTCCACGGCCGTCACCGATCCACGGTTCCTGCGCGTGCTCGACCTGATCGAGGACGACCAGGGCCACCACCTCGTGGTGCGCGAGTGGGCGCGCGCCTTCGGCCTGCACCAGGTGCTCGCCCAGTCCCCCCTGCCCAACCGTCGGGCGGCCACGGTGGTCGCCGAGGTGGCCGAGGCCATCGCGCACGCCCACGAGCACGGCGTCTATCACCGCCGCCTCACCCCCCGCCAGGTGCTGCTCAAGCAGTCCGGGGCGGTGCGGGTCGTGGGCCTGGGGGTGGCCACCGCGCTGGCGCCGGCCGGTCGGCAGGACACCCTCGCCGACCTGCAGGAGTACGAGCAGCTGGACGTCCAGGCGCTGGGCAAGCTGTTGTACGCGTCCGTCACGAGCCGCTGGCCCGGCGCCGACGTGGACGGCCTGACCGCGGCGCCGACCGAGCACGGGCGGCTCCTGCGGCCGCGCCAGGTGCGCGCGGGCGTCTCACGTGACATCGACACGATCGCCGATCGCATCCTCGGCACCCCACCGCGCCACCACCAGACCCGGCTGCGCACGGCCGGGTCGATCGCTCGCACGCTGCGGCTCTCGGGCGAGGACGACGACCTGGTGGACGACCAGCCGAGCCTCGTCGGGCTGTCGTCACCGGACCTGCTGCGCCTCGACCCGGTCATCGTCCCGGAGGGTCCCCCGCCGGGGCTGGAACCGCCGCGGCGACGCCCCAAGGCGTACGAGCCGGCGCCGCCGACCACGCTCGAGCGCGGACGGGCCCGGGCCAGACGGGCCGCCAAGGGTGATCGGGGACTGGTGCTGCTGGGCGTCGTGGGCGCCCTGGTGCTGATGTCCCTGATCGGGGTCCTGGTGAGCCGGTCCAAGGACGATGCGTCCGGCCCGGTCGACTCCACGTCCCCCGTGCGGGTGCTGCCCGTGCAACGCGTCGTCGACTTCGACCCGTTGGGCGAGGACGGGCGGGAGAACCGCGACCAGACCCCGTTGATCGTGGACGGCAAGGCGTCGACGGGCTGGCGGACGTCCACGTACTTCGGCAACCCGAGACTCGGTGGCCTGAAGGACGGTGTCGGTGTCGTCCTGGATCTCGGCGGGCCCCGCGAGGTGACGTCGCTGCGCCTCCGGCTGGCCGGGGACCCGACGGACCTCGCGATCTACACCGCGACCGACGACACGCGCCGTGCGCCGACGACACGCCGGGGCCTGACGCAGGTCGCGACGCTCGACGGAGCGGCCACGGACGCGAGCATCTCGCTGCCGCCGGACACCGTCACGCGCTACATCGTGGTGTGGCTCAGGTCGCTCCCGGAGATCGCTCCGGGCGAGTTCCGCGGCGGGATCCAGGACGTCGTCGTGCGCGGCCGCTCCTGACGGTGTCATCGGGGCCGGCCGGGAATGTCCAGCACCTACGATGGGTTGAGACAACTACCAACGTCAAAAGGCATTTCATGACCGACAACGTCCGTAACTTGATCATCATCGGCTCCGGCCCCTCGGGCTACACGTCCGCGATCTACGCCGCCCGTGCCAACCTCGAGCCGCTCGTCTTCGAGGGCTCGGTCACGGCGGGCGGTGCCCTGATGAACACGACCGACGTGGAGAACTTCCCGGGCTACCCCGACGGCATCATGGGCCCCGACCTCATGGACAAGCTGCGCGCCCAGGCCGAGCGCTTCGGCGCCGAGCTGGTGTCCGACGACGTCACGGCGGTCGACCTGACCGGCGACATCAAGACCGTCACCCTCGGCGACGGCAGCACGTACCGGGCACGCGCGATCGTCCTGGCCATGGGCTCGGGCTACCGCAAGCTCGGCATCGAGGGCGAGGACCGGCTGTCCGGCCACGGTGTCTCGTGGTGTGCCACCTGTGACGGCTTCTTCTTCCGCGAGCAGAACATCGTGGTCGTGGGCGGCGGCGACTCCGCGCTGGAGGAGGCCAACTTCCTGACCCGCTTCGCGTCCAAGGTCACCCTGGTGCACCGGCGCGACGAGCTCCGCGGCTCCAAGATCATGCAGGACCGCACGCTGGCCAACGACAAGATCGACATCGCGTGGAACTCCGAGGTCGCCGAGCTCATCGGTGACGACAAGCTCGAGGCCCTGACCCTGCGCGACACGGTCACCGGCGAGACCCGTCGTCTCGACGCGACCGGACTGTTCATCGCGATCGGTCACGATCCTCGCTCGGAGCTGCTGACCGGCCAGGTCGACCTCGACGACGAGGGCTACGTGCTCGTCCAGCCCGGTTCGACCGCGACCAACATACCCGGCGTGTTCGCTGCCGGTGACCTGGTCGACCACACGTACCGTCAGGCGATCACCGCCGCCGGCACCGGCTGCTCCGCGGCTCTGGACGCCGAGCGGTACCTCGCCGACCGCGACTCCGCCGGTGAGCCGGCCACTGACGTGGCCATGGCTCAGTGGGCGGAATAACCGTCGCTCCCACCTGTTCAACTGATCACAGACTTCTAGGAGATCACCATGGCTGAATCCACCCTTGCCGCCGTCACCGACGCGAACTTCGACGAGCTCGTCCTCAAGGCCGACGGACCCGTCCTCGTCGACTTCTGGGCCAGCTGGTGTGCCCCGTGCCGTCAGCTCGCGCCGATCCTCGAGGAGATCGCCACCGAGAAGGGCGAGAAGCTCACGATCCTCAAGATGGATGCCGATGCCAACCCGGTCACGCCCGCGCAGTTCCGCGTGACCGGCCTGCCGACGATGAACCTGTACTACAAGGGTGAGGTCGTCCGGTCGATCGTCGGTGTCCGTCCCAAGAGCGCGATCCTCAAGGAGCTCGAGGAGCACACCGCGTAGCTCGCGACAGCAACGAACAAGCCCGGCTCACCTCACGGTGGGCCGGGCTTCTTCATGTCGTCATGTACCCAAAGCGCTTTGTCGACTTTTGTGGACCGCCCCCGTCGATCGGATTCCCAGCAGAACCTGGTGATCCGGCGCCTCGCACAGCGAGCGGTGTGGGTGAGGCGTGGGATTTCTGTGAGAGGCGGCGGCCGCCAACAAGACGATTTATCGACTTGTCGTCTTATCGCTTTGTCGGGTCCATCATGTCGACGATGCGCTCCAGGTCCTCCAGGGTGGCGAACTCGACCGTGATCTTGCCCTTGGACCGGCCGAGGTCGACCTTGACCCGCGTGTCGAACCGCTCGGACAGACGGCCCGCCAGGTCGGCCAGTCGGGGTGCCGACACCTTGGGGGCCTGGCGCGACGCCGAGCGCTTGGTGTCGTCGGCTCCGACCGTGACGATCTCCTCCAGGGCGCGGACCGAGAGTCCCTCGGCGACCACCCGGGTGGCGAGCCGGTCCTGGATCTCCGGGTTCGACACGCTGACGAGGGCGCGGGCATGTCCCGCGGACAGCACGCCGGCCGCCACCCGTCGCTGCACCGTCGGCGTGAGCTTCAGCAGCCGCAGCGTGTTGCTGATCTGGGGGCGCGACCGGCCGATGCGGTCCGCGAGCTCCTCGTGCGTGCAGCCGAAGTCCTCCAGGAGCTGCTGGTACGCAGACGCCTCTTCCAGCGGGTTCAGCTGCGAGCGATGCAGGTTCTCCAGGAGGGCGTCGCGCAGCAGGTCCTCGTCCGAGGTGTCGCGGACGATCGCGCCGATCGTCTCCAGACCCGCCTTGCCGGTCGCGCGCCAGCGGCGCTCGCCCATGATCAGCTCGTAGCGGTCCTTGGCAACCTCACGCACGACGACCGGCTGGAGCAGGCCCACCTCCTTGATGGAGTGGACCAGTTCGGCCATGTGGTCCTCGTCGAACACCTGGCGGGGCTGACGCGGGTTGGGCACGATCTGGTCGAGCGGGATCTCCGCGAAGCGAGCCCCCTCGATCTCCTTCAGGCCGGTGGCCTGGGCCTCGGCGGAGCTGGAGGGGATGAGGGACTCGAGTCCGCGACCCAGTCCACGGCGTGTGCTCATCGTGCCTTCGTTCCGGCTGCCGCGATTTCCCGGGCGGCCTCGAGATAGGACAGGGCGCCCGAGGACGTGCTGTCGTACGTGATGACGGACTGCTGGTAGCTCGGTGCCTCGGAGATGCGCACCGATCGGGGGATCGGCGTGCTGATGACGATGTCGCCGAAGTGCGAGCGCACCTCCTGGGCGACACCCGCTGACAACCGCGTCCTGCCGTCGTACATGGTCAGCAGGATCGTCGTGATCTCCAGCTTGGGGTTCAGGTGTGAACGGATCAGCTCGATGTTGCGGACGAGCTGGCCGAGACCCTCCAGCGCGTAGTACTCGCACTGGATCGGGATCAGCACCTCACGGCCGGCCACCATCGCGTTGACGGTGAGCAGGCCGAGCGACGGCGGGCAGTCGATGAGCACGTAGTCGATCCGGTCCCCCGCCTGCTCCCGGTCGCGGAGGTAGGACTGCAGCGCGCGGTCCAGCCGCGACTCGCGGGCGACCAGTGACACGAGCTCGATCTCGGCGCCGGCGAGGTCGATCGTCGCCGGCAGCACCGTGAGCCCCGGGATGTCGGGGCACGGCTTGACGAGGTCGTCGAGGTCGGTGCCCTCGACGATCGCCTCGTACACGCCGGGCGTTCCCTCGCTGTGAGGGATGTTCAGCGCGGTGGAGGCGTTTCCCTGCGGATCCAGGTCGACGACCAGGACGCGCAGCCCCTTCTGGGCGAGAGCCGCGGCGACGTTCACCGTGGTCGTCGTCTTGCCGACGCCGCCCTTCTGGTTCGCCACCACGAAGACCCGCGTCTGGAGTGGGCGGTCGAAGGTCGACACGGCCGTCGCGCGGCGCAGGAGCGAGACATGCTCCTGCGCGGCCGCCGCCAGGGGCGTCGACTCGTCGTTGGACGGTACCGGGACGCTGTAGGACGAGGCCGCGGTCGGAGCGCCGGAGCGGTGGTCCGCTCGGCGGGGCTGTTCGCTCATGCTGTCCCCCTTGCTGGTTTCACGTGAAACATCGCTCACTTGCTGACCTCGACGACGGTTGTGGGCACGTCGCCATTGTCGTACGACGTGACCACGATAGACGTCGCGCCGAGCCGGTGAAGCGTCGCCGTCGCCGACGCCACCTCGTCCGCGGCCGAGCGACCCTTCATCGCCAGCAACACACCGCCGGGGCGGACCAGCGGCATGCACCAGCGTCCCAACTTGTCGAGACCTGCGACGGCGCGGGCGGTCACCACGTCGTAGGTGGTGTGCACCTCCTCGGCGCGCGCCCGCAGCACCTCGACATTGTCGAGGCCGAGCTTCTCCACGGCCTCCTCCAGGAAGCTCGTCCGGCGCAGCAGCGGCTCGATGAGGGTCATCTGGATGTCCGTACGCGCGATGGCCCACACCAGCCCGGGTAGGCCGGCACCGGTGCCCACGTCGGCGACCGTGGCGTCCTGCGGCAGGCGTGGGACGACGACCGCGGAGTTCATGATGTGCCGGTCCCAGATGCGGGGAACCTCCCGCGGGCCGATCAGCCCCCGGACCACGCCGTCCGTCGCGAGGAGCTCGGCATACTGCTCCGCCAGCTCGAGCCGGGAAGCAAACACCCCCGCCGCGTGCGGCGGGGGTGTTTCACGTGAAACATCGGGAGTCTCCGACATCGGCGAACTTACTCCCCAACCTCGTCGGCGACGGCGGCCGTCTCAGCGGCGGCTCCGTGCACGACGACGTAGCGGTGCGGCTCGGCCCCGTCGGACGAGCTCGCGAGCCCGGCTGCAGCCACCGCGTCGTGGACGACCTTGCGCTCGAACGGGTTCATCGGGTCCAGCGACACCGAGGCCTCCCCGGCGTTGACCTTGTCGATCGCCTCGCCGGCGACCGCCACGAGCTCGGCCTTGCGTGCGGCACGGTAGCCCGCGACGTCGAGCATCAGGCGGCTACGCTCGCCCGTCTCGCGGTACACGGCCAGGCGGGTCAGCTCCTGCAGCGCGTCCAGCACCTCGCCGTCACGCCCCACCAGGTGGTCCAGGTTGCCGCCCACGACGGCGACCGCGGCCCGGTCTCCGTCGACATCCATGTCGATGTCGCCGTCGAGGTCGGCGATGTCGAGCAGCCCCTCCAGGAAGTCGGCGGCGATGTCGCCCTCGTTCTCGAGCTTCGAAGCGTCACTCATGAGCGGCCTTTCTTCGGGTTCTTGTTCGACTGGGGCTTGGCGGTGATGTCCGGCTTCTTCTTCGGCTGCTTCGCCACCGGCTTCTGCGCGGCCGGCTTCTGGCCCGGGCCCTTCGCCGGCGGGGCCGGCTTCTTGCGCTGGCTGCGCGGCTGGTTCTTCGGCTGCGCGCGGGGCGCGGGCTTCGGCTGCTCGACCGCGATCTCCTTGAGCGGGTCCTCGGTGACGGTCTTGCCGTGCTTCTTGTCGCGCGCCTGCTTGGCCGTGAACGCCGGCGTGCCGGGGGCGGGGTTGTTGCGGATGACGTAGAACTGCTGGCCCATGGTCCAGAAGTTCGAGGTGGTCCAGTAGAAGAGGACACCCAGCGGGAAGGCCACACCGCCGACGGCGAACACCACGGGCAGGATGTAGAGCAGCATCTTCTGCTGCTGGGCGTACTGCCCCGTCATGGCGTCGGCCGGCATGTTCTTGCTCATCAGCTGGCGCTGCGTCGTGAACTGCGTCGCGCACATGATGACGACCAGCGACATCGTCAGGATCTTCGTCTCGACCGCATCGCTCTTCAAGAAGGTGTCGGCAATCTGCGCCCCTAGCAGCTTTGCACCCTGCAACTGCTCGGCGTTCTCCGCCGTCATGAAGCCGCGGGCGCCCTCGGCACCGTTACGAGCGGCCTGGTCGATGACCCGGAACAACGCGAAGAAGATCGGCATCTGCAGTATCAGCGGCAAGCAAGAGGCGAACGGGTTCGTGCCCGTCTCCTTCCACAGCTTCATCTGCTCCTGGGTCAGTCGCTCACGGTCGTGCTTGTACTTCTGCTGGAGCGCCTTGATCTGCGGCTGGAGGAGCTGCATGTTGCGGCTCGACTTGATCTGCTTGACGAACAGCGGGATCAGCAAGGTGCGAATCGTCAAAGTCAGGCCGATGATCGACAGGACCCACGTCCATCCAGAGTCACCGGACATCCCGAGGGCCTCGAACATCCGGTGCCATACCAGCAAGATGCCTGACACGGCGTAGTACAGCGGCGTCATGATGGCGCTGCCGATGTCGCCTAGGAAGCCGAACATTCTTCTCCTCTGTGTGACTGCGGAACCGGGTCGTATCCGCCCGAGCTCCACGGGTGGCATCGCAGGACGCGACGACCGGCGAGCCAGGTGCCGCGGATGGCACCATGAGTCTCCACGGCCTGCAAAGCGTAGGCCGAACAGGTCGGATGGTACTTGCAAACCTGGCCGTACAGGGGACTGATCGCGAAGCGATAGCCCTTCAGCAGCCAGATCAACAGGGTCTTCATGGGTGCACAGTCCTCACCGGGCACCCGATCGCGCCAGTGCGGCGTCCAGGTGCTCGGCAAGAGTGGCCGAGTCGGTGCCGTGCGCTGCGGGGAGCGCCCGGACGACGACGCGCGAGCCGGCAGGCAGGACGCCCACTCGCTCGCGCATCAGGTGCCGCAACTGCCGCTTGACGCGGTTGCGGTCGACCGCCGAGCCCACTGCCTTGCTCACGACGAAACCGACGGACGTGTGTCCGTCGGTTCCTGGAACGCGTGACCTGGGCAGGACGTGGGTGACGAGGGTCGGCTGAACGCCTTTCGCGCCACGACGGATCGTGCGCCGAAAGTCCTCCCCGCTGCGCATGCGTTGACTGCGCGCGAGCAACGGCTCAGGCAGACAGCTTGGCGCGACCCTTGCGGCGGCGGTCACCGAGGATCGCGCGGCCGGCGCGGGTGCGCATGCGGAGACGGAAACCGTGCTTCTTGGCGCGGCGACGGTTGTTCGGCTGGAAGGTGCGCTTGCTCACGATGCTGTCCTTAGTGACGTAAGAATCATGGTTCTCGGATGGGCCGGTCGACGGCCACCGCTCGCCCACGACGAACTGTCATGGGCACGCGGCGGAAGTCGTTCTGGGACGACCAGACAACGGTACGGGGGTGCCAGACCCGGGTCAAACTGACCGTCCTACGCCCCATTGTCCTCGTCGTCCACACGACACGCCGCGAGCGGGGTGCGGAGCTGGGGAATTTCG